>JAWXCO010000115.1:0-96206 GCA_034408705.1 Bacteroidota bacterium | reverse complement strand
GTATAAAATAATACTTTTTACTACCCTTTTTAGACCCGATCCTACGAAAAAGATTGTTGAAGCAGCTGGCTATTCACAGTTTAGCATAGCAGAACAAACTGGTGTATGAGGTAAAATTGTACTTTTATATTCATAACTATTGAATTTTTTGAAGAAAAGAAAATAGGAAATAGCAGGGATAGAGAAACCTGTCCTTGCTTTTTAATAAACCAAACATATGACAAATACATTTCCGGTAATACAAACAGAACGGCTTTTGCTCAGGCAATTTACAGATAGTGATCTTGAAAATGTTTTCAAAGGGCTTTCTCACCCCGACATTATCAAATATTATGGGGTAAGCTACCAGACACTGGAAGCAACAAAGGCCCAGATGGAATTCTTCACCAACCTGGAAAAAAATGAAACGGGAATTTGGTGGGCTGTTTGTTCGCTGGATAACAAAACATTTTACGGAGAGGGTGGACTCAACAGTTTGAGCAAAGAACACAATAAAGCGGAAATAGGATGCTGATTAATTTTAGATTTCTGGGGTATGGGCATCATGAAATAAGTAATGCCAATTATTTGCGATTAGGTTTTTACTAACCTTGGGATTCATAAAATTAAAGGTCTCGTGGAGTCAGAAAATAAGAATTGTAAAAGCGATGGATAAACTGGACTTTACATTCGAAGGCACCATGAAGGACTGTGAAATAAAAAACGGGAAGTTCATCAGTCTTGATATCTATGCTTTACTGAACACTTAATAAAAGGGTTACAATATAAAAAAGCATGACATCACCCAAAAATTGATGGCTGTTTATCGCCAATGCCCGGGCACCCAACGGTAACCACGGCGGCTGTATTTCCAGTAACCAGGTACCCATACTGCTCCTTAGCGGCCAGGGCGGGCCCAATAACCGGGAACTGATACATATCGTCCACTGCTCCAACGCCATTCTGGTCCAATCCATATAACGCCGGAAGAAAGCCGGTGAGAAGGTGCACCCATGCTGATCTCTACGGGAAAATTTAATCGTACACGAACATGCTGTGCCTGGAGGGTAGAGCCGGCGACTACAAAAAGCAATGCCAGCTGGGATAATTTTATTTTCAGCTGTATCCTTTTTTTTAGATCATGACAGCTGCCATTCGGTCTAAAAATTTTCAGGAAAGCTGACTTGACAGCCCTGAAAATTTCCAGCCCCCGGTTCATGGCTACTTATTTTAGGCTTTTATGACCCTCAAAGTTCTGGCGGGTTTATTGCTACTGCAATACTTTTGCTAACTTTCCTTTTATGAACCTGGAAAAACTTCGCCCCGACAAATACCTAAAGTACCTCTACCTGCCCAAACTCTTTGCTACCAAACGGACCAAGGAGATCTTGTCGGTCAACCCTACCATCATCCCCCACCGGGAAGAAGCTAAAGAAGTGGTGGTAACCGTTTTTGATTACAATGCTGAAGCCATGGATGAACGGAAAATGTCATCTCTCGGGGATTGTTATATATATAAGAATAGTGGCCGCACTTCCTGGATCAATATTGACGGGCTTCGCAAGGCGGATGTGGAAGCAGTTTGTGCCCATTTTGATATTCACCCACTGATCGTGGAGGATATCCTGAGCATTAACCAGCGGCCAAAACTGGATGAAGCGGAAAACAGTATTTTTTGCCTGCTCAACATGCTTTATTATAACGAAGAAAAAAATGCGGTGGAGCAGGAGCAGATCAGCATTATTCTGGCTAAAGAACTTGTTATCAGTTTCCAGGAAGATGCCCACCGGGATGTGTTTACTTCCCTCCGGGAAAAACTAAAGACCGCTAATAGTAAAATAAGACAAAGGCCGGCAGACTATTTGTGTTATTCACTGCTCGATTTGATAGTGGATCATTATTTTGTAGTCATGGAAAAATTGGGTGATCATATTGAGATAGTGGAAGAAGAGGTAACCAGGGGAAATAATTCTCATGCCCTTTCACACATCACCCAGTTGAGAAAAGAATTGATCGTATTAAAAAGAAATTTCTCCCCGGTAAGGGAAGTGGTGAATGGTTTTTTGCGCAGTGAAAGTCAACTACTGGAAGACCGGCACACTAAATATTACAAAGATATATATGACCACATCATACAGGCATCAGACCTTAGTGAAAACTATCGTGATGTGATGGTGAGCTTGCAAGACCTGCATGTGAACAATATGAACATGAAGATGAACGAGGTAATGAAGGTGATGGCTATTGTTACCTGCCTGTTGGCACCTCCTACTGTTATTGGCGGTGTGTTTGGAATGAACTTTGAAAAAATTCCTTTTGCTTCGAATGGGTTGGGATTTTTTGTAACCGTAGGTGTAATGTTATTAATCCCGGTTATAATGCTGTTTATTTTTAAACGGCGGGGGTGGTTCTGAAAACCACAACCCCTTAGGGGGTCGGCAAGGTTCATTCAAACAACAATTCTACTTTTGATTGGGATGGCTGCAAATGTAAATTGCCGGCTCTTTATTTAAAATAATAACGATTAGAAATTAAAAATACATTTTGCACACAGATTGGATAGATGAACACACCTGCCCCTCCGTTCAGGCGGGGATTATTTTGATAAATCAAAATCCTGGATTTCTGCTAAGCAGAAAAATTGGTGTTTATCCGTTTAGTCCGTGTCATCCGTGTGCAAATTCTTCTTGATAATCCCTTTTATAATAGTTTACTTTAAAAGTCTAATTGATATAAGATATCCCTTGTTCGGCAAACCTCCTTTAAGGGGCATGGGTGGTTCTCTTCTTATACACCGGCACCGTACTGCAAGGCTCACCATACATAATACTTTTGGCAACCGGGCGCAAGCGTTTTGTTATTTCCATATACACATAATCTCCAATGGGGATCTCGCCGCAACCTTTTATCACTACTCTCTTATCAACAAACTCTTCTGTGTTGATCGCCCCAATATTTTTCAGGAATAATGTTTTGTGTAATTCTTTTTCATCACCCATGACGATAGCGGCAGCTACAGGTTCCAGGTAAGTGACCACCAGCATCCAGGCCCATACCGGTATGATGGCGTCGGCCGAACAGGTGAGGGCAATGTTTTTATTTTGATAAACAGCCCAGTCGATCTTTTTTAATGCCTCCCGGAAATCTTTTTCTTTCAGGATCATACCCATGAACAAAAAATCTTTCAGGTCAAACACGGCCGTCTCTCCTTTGGGGTAATAGGTTTCCAGGTCAATGCTGATCAACCCGCTTTCTGCTACTTTATTGATAAATGGTTCGTTCATTCTAGCCCCCTGTCGATTAGTCTGTTTTTGTAATCTCGCTATTCCCCTTCAGGGAAGGGTTTGAAATCTTTTGTGCAAACTTTTCACTACAAAAATAACGATAACAACCGCCTCTTGTTTGCGACATCCGTAAAACAAACCCCGTACCAGGCGGGCCGGTACGGGGTTACAGTTGGTTTTGGTTGCTAACTATTTAATAGACGTTCGATCGCTTGTCCTTGATCGTAGCCGCCTTCTTCAACCCATTGACCGGGTAGGCCGGCGATTGGGGATTGGTAATGTACATCTTCGTCTGCTGGTAAAGGGTCTTGCGCTGCTCGGCCACATCTCCTCCTGTAACCGCCGTAGCAGAAACATCTTCTACCCGCATTACATAAACTCCGCTTTGTCCTTCAATTGCTTCAGCAACCACTTTCCCTTTGTTGGCGGGGTTAAATGTAGCGCCGCTGATCTTTGGTTCATAGCCCAGCGTAGAAGTTGAATTCAGGCGAACACTATCTACCAGTTCTATTTGTTTACCGCCCAGCGCTACTGCTGCAGCTTCCAGGGTGGTCACTTTTCCAATTTTTTGTTTCAGCATTTCTGCTTTCTTTTTATTGCGCAATGCTGGTTCTACTTCCATGCGGGCAACAGCGGGGCTTTTTGTTCCTTCTTCAAATACAGCGGTAACAACTGCTACTACATAATTATCATCTACCTGCACCGGTTTCAACACCTCGCCTCTTTTAGCTTCATAGATAGCTCTTACCAGTGATCTGGAGTAACCGATACCCTGTACCTGTGCATCATTCGGCTTGATATTGGGGCCGATTCCTTTTACACGGCTTGCTGGTTTTTGTGATTTTTCAAAAATGGCGTCAAAGCCTTTTTCATCCCGGCTGTCAGCAGCAAATTGGTTAGCCTCTTCCTGTGCCTTGCTGTCGGTTTCGGGGCTGGGGAGAATCTCCTGTGCCAGGTAACCTACTTTATAACTTGTTTCGGGTTTGATAAAAGCAAGGATCTCTATATAATGCCAGCCAAACTGGGTCTTGATCACTTTTTTATCACCGGGCTTGCCTTCAAATAAAATAAATTGACCGAACTCTTTGGCAAATCCATCACCCTGTATCGTTGCGGAAGAAAATGTCATTACACCTTTATCAGCGTGGGCGGCCTGGTCAGTAGTATATTTTGTTTCCAGTGTATCAAAGTTGGCGCCGCCTTTTATCGCCCTTTCAATACTGTCAACTTTAGCTTTGGCTACGGAATCGGGCATGATGGCGTTACCACTGCGATCCTGTGTACCCAATAAGATGTGACGACATTTTACTGAATCAGGAAGTACTTTAGTATCGATCAGCTTGGCCATTACGTAGCTGCCGCCATCAAGATAAGGACCATAGACCTGGTTCCTGGCCAGTCGCTGGATGCTGTCTTTGGCAGCCACCTGCATTTGAGAAGTTCCTATATAACCATCAAAAAAGTTGGTCACACCATTGCGTGCCAAAAACGCAACCGCATCTGAGGTGCTATCATATTCCGCTTTCAGGTTCAGCAATTGTGTTTTTATAGCAGCAGAATCCCCGGCTGTCGGAGAGGCATTGAAAGTAACATATGAAATGTTACGGCTTTCTTCCTGCTGGTAATCTTCCTTGTTTTTGTTAATGTATGCAGCGATCTCTTTGTCCTCAATTTTTACGGAGCTGTCAGCAATGCTGGAATACACTTCCCGTACTACGAAAATTTTTCCAAGCTGGCTGTTGTCTGCATTTTGTTTTTCTACATACCAACGGGGAAAGTTGACACTATTGCTCAACAAGGCAACATATTTTTCTGATAAGCGCTGTTGCTTTAATTGTTCGACATAATTATTAAAATTATCTTTTTGCTCCTGAGTAGTTTTTTTATCCTTCAGCATCTGGTCGATCTTCTGCTTGGCCCGTACAGGGTCAAAACCATTCTCATCGGTAAGCTGTTGTTTCAGATCAGCAGGCATATTCGGTCCGTATAGAATATCACCGAGTTCTTTTTTGCCGATCTTCATTCCCAGTTTATCAAATTCATCATCCAATAATATCCTGCTGACCTCCTGGCCCCACACCTGCTCCACTGCCTGGCTGTTGACCATACCGGCCGGGTAACCCTGCTGACGCATCTGATCTTCTACCTGTGCTACTTTTTGAGCAAACACATCCGCTTTTATACTGGTACCGTTTACACTTCCCAGGTTCTTTGTACCGCCACCGGCACCACCGCCACCGCGGCCTGAAAAATAATCGGTCAATATAAAACCAATCAACGCCAGTGCAATAGCAACAACCGCCACCTTTGCATACTTATCTCTGATATCCTGAATAATAGACATAGTAAATCCTGCTTTTTTAAGGATGGCAAAAATAGGGCTTTTGGGGAAAAGAAGTGAGTAATTCAGGAATTGGGGATTAGTTATTAGGGAATAAGGCATGCCGGCACTATAGCTTTGCCCACAGGCTCCTAATGCTGCTCGACACAGATGGGTCTTTTTAGCCCAATTCCCTTATTTCCAATTACTAATCTCCTTTTTACTTCTTCTTAGGATGAACCAGCTTCATTTCCTTGATCAGGTGGCTGGCACCGGCATATTTATCTACCACAAAAAGCACATAGCGGATATCCACCATGATATTGCGGCAAATAGAGGGGTCATAATTAATATCACTCATTGTTCCCTCCCAGACCCGGTCAAAGTTCAGGCCCACAAGGTTGCCATAAGCATCCAGGGCCGGACTGCCCGAGTTTCCTCCAGTAGTATGGTTCATGGCGATAAAACAAACCGGCATTTTTCCGTTAGCTCCATATTGACCATAGTCTTTTGCCTGGTACAGGCTCCGCAATTTTTCCGGCACATCAAATTCGTAGTCGGCGGGTTTGTATTTATCCATCACCCCATCGAGATAGGTATAATGATCATATTTTACTGCATCCCGGGGATTGTAGCCCTTTACTTTACCATAGGTTACCCGCAGGGTGCTGTTGGCATCGGGGTAAAATGTTTTTTCCCTGAACACATCGATTTGCGCCTGCATATAGCTCCTGTTCATCTTGTTGACCCTCGCCTGCACATCATTCAGGTTCTTTGTAACCGTAGTGGAGTAACTATTGACCATATCCTTATATAATAAAACAACAGGATTGCTTTTATAATAGTTCACGACCTCTGCTGCAGGTTTTTCTAATCTTGCCTTGGTGGCTTCCCTGTTGTCAAGGTCAACCTCTGCAAAAAGATCAGCTGCCATTTTTGCATAATCATTTCCTCTTTTACCCGCGATATCTCGAAGAAGGGGTGATTGGTATTTTGCATCCTGGTCTTCCAGGTACATCTTTATAAGCACTTCATACAATTTCTGGTCGACCGTGCTGTTGTACTCATCATATAAGCTTCCCAGCTGGTACTTTACTTGTTCAAGCCGTTGATTATATCCCTTCTCCCCGTCCTTTTCATAGGACGTTACCAGAGAATTCATCCAGCCCCCCATGGTGAGGAGTTCTATTTTGCTCGCTATCTCATTATAGTAATCCCGTGCGTATCCGTATGGTTTTATCTCCGCATAAGCTGCTTCAAGATCGCCCAGTAAATTACCGTATGCCGCTTTCCATTGAGGATTGGCATTTACTCTTTTCTGAAATTCTGCTTCGTACGTTTTCTTTTTGTTCAGGGCATTGGTGCTTGTCAGTCCCAGTACCTCACCCTGCCATTTCTTATAGGAGTTTTGAATACCGGCATATTTGGCGGCATATTGTATTTTTATCTGTTCGTCTTTGCGCATAAAGCCATCAATCACGTTCAGCGCTTTTTCACGGATAGCGATCTTGGCGGGATCGTTCACAGTCATAATCTGTTCTACAGCCGCCGACTGCAGATACTGTGTTGTTCTGCCGGGAAAGCCAAAAACAAGGGTGAAGTCCCCTTCCGCAACGCCATCCAGCGAGATCGAAAGCGATCGTTTGGGTGTGTACGGTATATTATCCGCTGAATAAGCATTGGTGGGTTTGTTATCCTTGCCGGCATAAATGCGGAACATGGAAAAATCACCGGTATGACGGGGCCACATCCAGTTATCGGTATCCTTTCCAAAATTACCGATAGAAGAAGGTGGAGCACCCACCAATCGGATATCCCGGAAAGTTTCCGTGATGAACATATAATATTGATTGCCTTCAAAAAAACCGCGGACAAATCCATCCTGGTAGGTTTCCTTTTTTGCTGTCTTTCTGATCTCGCTGATATTTTTATCGATCGTGGATTGTCTTTCACTTTCTGTCATAGAAGGCGTAACACCGTTTAGGGTTTGTTTACTGACATCTTCTATGCGCACAATAAACGTAACAAACATTCCCTGGTTTGGAATTTCCTGCCCGTAATTAGCCGCCCAAAAACCATCCCGTATATAATTATGATCAAGGGTGGAATGGTTTTGAATGGCATCGAACCCGCAGTGGTGATTCGTTAATATTAATCCTTTGGAAGAAATGATCTCGCCGGTACAACCACCGTTAAAACTTACAATAGCATCTTTCAGGCTACCGCTATTGATACTATAAATGTCTTTGGCACTCATCTTCATGCCCAGGCTTTTCATATGCTTCTCGTTCATTTTCTCCAAAAGCAGGGGCAGCCACATCCCTTCCTCAGCCTTTACCAGCGATACAATAGACAGGCAAAGGATAAGGAACAGGTGTTTCAGGTATTTCATACAGCGTTTATTTAAGGCTTTAAAATTAGGGCTTTCTTTATTATGGGCATTTCCACTGGTAATAAAGGAAGTTTAGCCAGAGATTACGCGGATTAACCCAGACCTGTCTGCCTGCGGCAGGCTAGTTGCTTACGTCTTTTTTTTGCCACTAAATGATACTTATTCTATTAATTCGTGTGGTTTTGTTTGCTTTCGTCGCCAACCTTTATTTTTTATCTGCGTTGATTTGTGGTTAACCAATTTATTTACTTCCATTAATTAGCTAAATCCGTGTAATCTGTGGCAGCCCTCTCAACTTTTTTTCCCCACGCCGGTGTTAATGGACTAAAAAATTTGTGGATATCCCCATGTGAAACGTGGATATGAAACGGGATGATTGGAAATGAATTAGGGTGTATTATTATTATTTTGTTAACCGGGCAAGTACTGAACCAATTATCCTACCCTTATTCACAGAGTAATTTTTGTAATGTATCAAAAAGTTATCCCGCGACTGCTCTTCACATTGATGTGGATATACTACATGAAACCAGTAGCAGCAAGTAGTTTATTTGTGAATTACCCGGTTTTAAATGTGTATTACAGTAAATAACTAATTTTGTAAAAAAGGTTTTCCACGAATCCACAGCTGTAATAATAATAAACTCTTTTTTATAAAAATATATTATTACTATTATTGTATTAATAGAGGCTTTTAAAAATTTTGTTTTGAAAAGTTGTGGGAACTGTTGCAATATTGCTGTCTCGATAACCATCGGAACGAAAAAAGATTTGTGATGAACAACAACACGCTTACTGCTGCCATGACGGAAGTCGAACAAAAAGGGTTCCTCGACATTAACCTGGATCCCTCGTTAGACCTGTTTGCCGAAATAGAGAGGTTGAAGAAAGAAAAAAATGCCGTAGTGTTGGCGCACTACTACCAGGAGCCGGATATTCAGGATGTGGCGGATTATATCGGGGATAGCCTTGGCCTGGCACAACAGGCCGAAAAGACAACAGCGGATATGATCGTCTTTGCAGGGGTACACTTCATGGCGGAAACAGCAAAGATCCTCAACCCCGGCAAAAAAGTGGTAATCCCCGATCTAAAAGCGGGTTGTTCTCTGAGCGACAGTTGTCCACCACCCCTTTTCAAAAAATTCAAAGAGCAATACCCTGAACATGTGGTGGTGAGTTATATCAACTGCAGTGCAGGGATCAAAGCATTGAGTGATGTGATCGTGACGAGTAGCAATGCCAGGATCATTGTGGAAAGTTTCCCGAAAGAACAGAAAATTATTTTTGCGCCAGATAAGAACCTGGGAGCTTATATCAACAAAGTAACCGGAAGAAATATGTTGTTGTGGAATGGAGCTTGTATGGTACACGAGATATTTAGCCTTGAAAAAATAACCAAACTAAAAGTCCGTCACCCCAAAGCTAAACTGATCGCTCATCCTGAATGTGAAGACGCAATATTACGGATAGCAGATTATATTGGCTCCACTACAGGGTTATTGAAATATTCACAAACGGATTCCGCACAGGAGTATATCGTGGCCACAGAGACCGGTATCCTGCACCAGATGATGAAGGCATCGCCGGGTAAAACGTTTATTCCCGGACCACCGAATAATAGCTGCGCTTGTAATGACTGCCCGCACATGAAAAGAAATACACTTGAAAAAATTTATCTCTGCATGCAGTATGAAACTCCGGCAATCGAAATGGAGGAAGACTTGCGCTTAGCGGCGAAGAAACCAATTGAACGGATGTTGGAAATCAGTAAGGCGGCTGGTTTGTAATTACTTGCTGATCTGCGCCAATACCATTCTGGTACATTGTTTCTCTCTCTTCTCGGGATTCAAAAATTTTATATCGAGCTTGGTTATCTCATAATCTAATGTCTCAACCGGGTGGGAAAGTTGGTAACCCGCATCCAGGATTTCTTTTTCCATAGTAATATCATATAACAACCAGCTTGTCTTACCTGGTTGTAAAACAGTGTTAGCAAATTGCTGGCGAACTGAAGCAGTATAAAAGCTGAAGGAAGAGCTTTGCATTTCTTTCCAGAAATATACATCCTGCGGTTTAATTGCTCCTTTTGTTCCAATAGCAAGTTTATTACCACCCTGGTAAGTCAAAAGCTTTGGATAAAAATTACTATTTAGTAAAAAGAAACAAAGGACCATGGTGGCCACCGATGCAGCGACAGCTTTTTGTAAATGGTTATACGCGGCACTTTTTATAAAATAGAGTACGATAGCCAGCAATAAAACAACAGCAGCAATAACCCACATATTATTTACCGGAAACGCCCAGGAGTTTATAGTGGTTACTACAAGTAAAAGAAGCCCGATAAGAACCAATTGAATAACAAAAATACGCCTGGGCCATTTCGGTCCTGTTTGCCGGTTGATGATAAAGGCGGCTGTCATTACTGCCGTGGTTGGGAAAACAATATTCAGGTAATGAGGTAACTTAAAACCTGAAAAGGAAACGATCAGCACCATAATGATAAAAACCCCGCTGGTAAGCCATTCGCTTTTCCGTTGGGCTAAGTTTTTGAGTTTACCAGCCAAAGCTGTATAAGCCAGTATACTCCAGGGTCCAAATGCCCATAGAAAAGAATGCAGGAAAAAGAAATAATCATGTTTGCCATCGCTGCCCATACCACCGCTGAACCTTTCTACACTCTGGTTAAGTAAAATAAATTTTACCCCGTTGATATGGTCCTTACCCCGCACTACTATTTCCGGATGCAGGTTATATTGCAGGTAATAGCAATATACCACTGGCGAAATAAACAGTGCAAACAGGACAAGTAACAGTAACCATTTCCAGTTGAGAAATAAGTTCCATTCCTTTCGGTAGAGAATATAGAATAAGGCGGCCATGGCTGGCAGGAACACTGCAATGTGACCTTTGGTGCAAAAGCCCAGCGCTAATCCTGCGGCGGCACCAGCGATATTGACTATTTTTTTATGTTGAATAAACAGCACCAGTTGGCAGACAGAAAATGCGATACAGGCTGTGAGGATCGCATCCATCCGCACATCATTATTGGCCAGCATATAGGCAAAAGATGATGAAGCAATCAAGGCAGACAGTTTGCCCACTTCCGTATTGTACAAAGCTTTACCGAGCTGGTAAGTGGAATAGGTTCCAAGAATAGTAAACAAGAAGGAAGGAAACTTATACGCAAAGGATGTAACCCCAAAAAGTTTATAACTAAAAGCGGATAACCAGAAATGTAAATGTGGTTTGTCGAGGTAATTACCTGCATGATCTACCAGCGATACATAATCACCGGTCAGGTACATATGCAGGGCAATATTGGCATGATGAGCTGAATCATTGTCCATCAACGGTACAAAAAGACCGATGATATATACCAGGCCAATTAAAGCGAAGAGCAATTTATAAATGCGGTCTGGAAGAAAAGGAGTGTTCAAGCCGGAATAGTTTCCGCAAAGTAAGTTTTTTTACCACGAATAACAGCAATGAAAACAAGCAGGGCAGGGTGTTATTAATGACCAGCTACTTCGAGTGAAGACAATAAACCAGCGACCTTTTCTTTTATTAGATCCCGAACTACCCTGAACTCTGCTTCAGCCATTTCCCTGGGGTCGGGTATTTCCCAGTCAATAAATTGTTTGGCAGGCATCCAGGGACAAGCATCCCCGCATCCCATGGTCACAACCGCATCAAAAGGGCCATATTCTTTTACCTGATCCAGTGATTTGGACCGGTGCGTTTTCAGATCATACCCCAGTTCTTTCATGGCAACAACTGCTTTTTGATTGACCCTGCCTGAGGGGTTGGAACCGGCACTGTATGCTTTTACTGCCGTGCCGCCCAGCATTTTGGCAAAAGCCTGGCTCATCTGGGAGCGATTACTATTCTCCACACAAACAAACAGAATTTTCTTTGGCATACCTGTAAAGATAATGGGTCTCGCCATGGTGAGACCCGTTTGTTTTTAACAACACCCAATACTGCCGTCGTTTCCGCAACAAGTTAGATCCGTCTGAATTTTTGTGTTTATGGCTATACTTTTTATGGTTAACAACATGAGACAGTTTAACAGCAGCCACTACCCGGCTCACAACAATTGCGCTCATCTTTTGCCGGCTTTTCTGCATACACCGTAATGCTGGTAATTCTTGTTGTTCCCTTTTTATACTCGTCAATCTCTTTTACAGAAAGGTAGCTTGCTAAAACCTCATCGGGTATAACAATGGTTTTATCTTTTTAAACCCGGCTTCTTCAATAATGTTCAAATAATCACTTTTCTGGATAGCACCTGAAACACAGCCGGCATATAGCTCAGTTATCTCTTTCCATTTTGCTGGTAATTCACCTTCGAGCACGATATCGGAAATAGAGAAATGACCACCTGGTTTCAGTACACGAAACACTTCGCCAAAAACTTTATGTTTATTGGGAACCAAATTCAATACGCAATTACTTACGATCACATCTGCCTTGTTGGCGGTTACGGGCATATCTTCAATATCTCCCTGCCGGAATTCTACATTATTCAAACCCAGTTTTTCTGCATTCTCTTTTGCACGGACGATCATAGCATCGGTAAAATCAATACCGATCACCTTTCCCCCCTCGCCGGTAAGTTTGCGGGCTACAAAAGCATCGTTACCGGCGCCGCTACCAAGGTCGATCACCGTATCGCCTTCTTTTATTTTGGCAAACTCGGTGGGCAGGCCACAGCCTAATCCCAGGTCGGCATCGGGGTTATACCCTTCGAGCTGTGTATAATCATCGGCCATAATATTATACATGTCGGTACCAGAGAAAGATGACGTGGCCCCACAACAGGAGGCTGCGTTCTGGTCTTTGGGCTGGTTTGCAATTTGGCTGTACTTTTCTTTTACAACCTGTTTAATGGAAGAATCGTTGTTCATGGTTATACTTTTTATGGTTAAAAATTTATCAGCAACAAGCTTTCTCGTTTTTCACTTTCAGGTTAGTAAATAGAAAATTGAACTCACTGTTGAATTTTTCAAAGGCTTTCCAGTTGATACAGTAGCAACTGCGCGGCCCATCAACAGAACCATCCACCAGTCCGGCAGTTTTTAATTCTTTCAGGTGTTGACTGACGGTACTTTGTGCCAGGGGTAATAGCGCTACTATTTCACCGCAGATACATTCATTTCTTTGTGCCAGCACCTTCAGGATGGCTATACGGGCGGGGTGCGACATGGCCTTGGCAAAATTTGCCAGGTCCTGCTCTTTTTGAGTGAATGCTTCTTTCTTATGAAATGCCATTTTTTAAATCTTATATCGTAAATATACGATAAGATAGTATACTTCCAACTTTTCTAAACTAATTTTTCTGTGGAGAGAATAGTTTTGGGCTGCTTAACTTAGCTGTCGTTGGTCTAACGCATTAATACTGATTGTACAAGAAAGGCACAGGAGATGAAAAAAATATTTTCTTTAAAACAACTTCTTTGGATTGACGGGATCGCTGCTCTTCTTGCCGGAGTAATTATATTATTATTCAGTTCACGACTGTCTCCTGTTTTTAATCTGCCGGAAAATTTATTAATGACACAGGCAATAATCACCCTGCTATATTCCTCGTATTCGATCAGTATGGCAAGGAGAAAATCCAACCCGAAGCAATTGATTTATATTTTAGTGATTGCCAATTTTGCCTATGTCCTGCTTGTTTCCTGTCTTGTGGTTTATTTTTTTAGAACGGCTACGATTTATGGAATTATCTATTTAATAGCAGAGGTTTTATTTATTGGACTATTGGCTTTTTTAGAGTGGCGCAGAATTAAGTAACTGGTACGGGGTGATTTCTGTCAAGAGCTCTTATTTGCGGGGCTTCTTTTTTTCACCAGGGAAATAATAACACCGCTGCCAATGATACAAAGAATACCTACTGTTGACATCCAGTCCGGGAACGCATCTCCCAGCGCCATACCGATAAATACCGAAAAGATAATATTAGCATAACCTATAGCGGAAACAATACCGGCCTTGTCAGCACCATAGGCTTTTGTTACGAAGTACTGACCAAACAAAGCTGCGAGGCCAAGCCATAATACATAGAACCATTCAATGCCAACGGGCCATCGCCAGGCGATAAAGAAAACATCATCTACCGGCAAATGACCAAAATAACGAACAAGCATAAGGATTGTTGGAACCAAAAAGCCTGTTCCGATAAATGCCAACACGATGATTCTTGCATCATAATAACCCGCCAGCCTGTTGACGGTGATATAGGCCAGTGCGGAAGTAATGCCAGATATCAACCCGGCCAAATGATAGAACCAGGGATAATGCATAGCGGGTCTGTAGATCAGCAACATGCCTGCGAAACCAAGCAGCACAGCCAGTAATACGATCCGCCCATGGTATTCCCTGAACAATAAAAAGGAGAACACCGCAATAAACAATGCAGAGGTAAGATTATAGGTCATTGCCGTGCCGAGTGGCAAATGAAGAATGCAATACAATAGTGTATACAAAGCGGTTGTTCCCATCATCCCCCTAAATAGTAGTAGATGAAATTTACCGCCTTTGTTCACCGGAGGCTTAATAATAAAACCGGCGATCAGCACGAGTAGCCCAACCGCATTTCTCCAGAATACCAGTTGCCCCGCTCCAAAACTTCCTTTCAACAATTTAGCTGCTCCACCCATTAATGAAAAGCCGAGAGCCGCGAGCAGCATATAGAAGATTCCTTTATATCTGGCGTCAATTGACATCAGGCTTTGGTAAGTTTTTCGACCGCCCTCTCCAGCGTTTCTTTATTCTTTGAAAAACAAAACCGCAGCACTTTGTCATCCTTTCCGTTTTGATAAAAAGCAGAAACCGGTATCGTTGCTACCCCGATTTCTTTGGTCAACCGGATGGCGAGCTCTTTATCCGCCTCATTGCTTATTCTTTCATAACTGCCGCAAATAAAGTAACTGCCATAGGATTCTTGTAAAGTAAATCTTGTTTGTTGCATCAGCAGTTTAAAATAATCCCGCTTCTCCTGCATGATGGCTGGCAGCGATAAATAGGCTTCTTTATTTTTTATAAACGCAGCCAAACCCACTTGTGAGGGCGTGTGACAACTAAAGCAATTGAACTGGTGCACCTTCCTGAACTCTTTTGTGAATGCAGCCGGCGCAACACAGTAGCCAATTTTCCAGCCGGTGCAATTATAGGTTTTGCCAAAAGAGAAACAAACAAAGCTTCTTTCCAGCAGATCAGGGTAACGGAGCATACTCTGGTGCGGAATATTATCGAATATCAGGTGCTCATACACTTCATCGCTGATAATAAAGATATTGGTACCACTTACCAGCTTTCGCAATTCTCTAATATCATTCTCACTGATTACAGCACCCGTGGGGTTATGCGGAGAGTTGATGATAATTGCTTTTGTTTTTTCTGTAATGGTATTTTTTACCACTGCCCAGTCAATATGATAACCGGGATAAGTTAAATTAATGGTGACCGCTTTGGCACCATTGATCTCTATGTTCGGAATATAGCTATCGTAACCCGGTTCAAAAACAATCACTTCATCACCCGGATGCAGGATCGCCGTAAGCGCAGAATAAATTGCGTAAGTTCCACCAGGAGTGATCGTGATCTCTGTATCAGGATTGATCTTAGCTTGATACAAGAACGCTACTTTTTCTGCAATGGCCTCTCTCAAGGGCATCCAGCCAGGCATGGGTGAATACTGGTTGAAATTATCCTTCATGGCCTTATTGACCAGGGCGGTCAATTCATGATCCATTGGGAAATCAGGAAAACCCTGGCCAAGGTTAACCGCATTATATTCTGTCGCGAGCCCGCTCATCACCGCGAAGATGGTGGTGCCGACATTGGGGAGTTTGGAATGAATCTGCAAAACAAGTTAGTTGAAGTAAAAAAAAGCTTCTTAATACTAAGAAGCTGCGCTAAGTTCTGCTTTTCCTGACAATTAATTACTTCACCACGATTTTAGCAAATCGCAGTTCTGTCTTCGCCATCATATGCTGCCGCCAGGAAGGAATAAAAATTTCATTTTTTACCACAAAAGCATGACGGGGCATAAGTATTGTTTCTTCGTTGTTGGAAGTAATGATCTTTCTTGTCATTTTGCCTGTTGCAAGATTAATAGTTATACCATAGGCATTGCTCCGCTTCCTGAAATTGGAAACCGTTTTTACCCGGTCACCGTATTCGGCGTTCACATTATTACTGGTATGATCGTTCATAAGCAGGATGAGGTTATTATTGTTGATCAAACTTTTATATGAAGAATAAAAAGGCATTCCCCCGCTGGCCGCAAAATAGCTCCCCCTGTCATAACCAAAGCCCCAACCACCGATACCATTGTTGGTTGTACGCACTTCTTCCAACTGTGATTTGGGTAAGGCATTCAACCATTTAATATTGCCGCCCTGGTCGGCATTGATCACCAGGATATCCTGGTTGGTAAAGCGATGTACATAGGTGGTGGTATAGGTCCAGTTTCGGGTCGAAGCATTGTAATTCGAAGAAGTAAAAGTATAGTAGGAATATTTAGAAACCTCGCTGGTAATAATTATCGAATTATCGGCTGGGTTAATGTCCACGGACTTAATGATAAAGCTGTTGGGGAACTCTTCTTCCTCGTCATCATCCTGAGCTTTTTTAGCCGCTTTTTTACTGCTTTTCATTTCCTCGTCTTCGTCAGCCGCATCTTCATAACCCTTGCCCAGCATGGACGGGTTGATCTCCTTGTAAGAGCTGAGTAGCAACTTGCCTTTTTCTGCATCCACTTTATTGATATAGAAACCACTGATATCTTCTTTTTTGGCGGCATTACTATAGAAGCCCGCCAGCAATAACTCCCCGCTAGTTTGTTCGATTAGTTTACCACTGATTACATAGCGGTCGTCGGCATCCAGTTTTATATCGCTCAGTTTTTTACCGTCCACGTCATAAACGGACATCACGTATTGTTTAAATACCAGCCGCTTTCTTTTCTTTTTCCCTATTGGGGTTTCTTCAAACTCTTTACCCAATAACACGATCTTATTGTTTTTGGTCAACTGAACGTCGGCCAGCTGGTACAGGCTTGGTTGAAAAGAAAGATTGATAACGGTACTTTCTATTTTTTTCAAACTTTTGTTTAATATGCTTACACCCAATGAAACTCTGTCTGTAGCAGAAATGTTACTGACCATCAAAAAAGCCTCCCCGTTACGAACAGGCGACACTTTCATTTCATAATCATCCCGTTTGTTTTCCAGGGTATAGCTACCCAGTTCGGCAAAATTACCCATAAGCTCACCGCTGTTTTTGTCCACTTTGGCCCCGTACACATTAAAGAGCTTTTCTTTTCTTTCATAGTCGGTCGTAAAAAGATAGAGATCGCTGCCCAGGGTTTGAAAACTCTGGAAGGCAAGCCCCTTCAGCTCTTTTTTATATTCTTTGTCAAAAACCTCCCCGAAATTCTTGTCCATCTTATATAGCTTATAGGAGGAAGGCGGTGCGCCGATGGAAAATAATGACTTAGCCCTGCGCTGCTCGGTAAAATAAAGACCTGTATTATCAGCGGTTATAATATCAAGGTCAGCGGTTCCTTTCTTTAGCTTTATTTCTTCACCAAGCGTCATTTTATAGGTCGTCTGTGCAGAGACAATAAGTGTCAAGCAACTGGCGGTCAGTACAACTAAAATATTTTTCATCTGGTAGTTTTTAACCATGCAAAAGTAGAGTAAACAAAAGGGCTGGTGAAATGGCGGGCTGTAAAATATTCTTAAAGATGCCGGTACTTATCTCTTCTTTGGGAGCTTCTGGGAAACAAGGTCATAAGAATGATCGATCCAGTCTTTCAATTGCTGCGTTGAAACCGAACCATCTACCAGGATAGTGTTCCAGTGTTTTTTATTCATGTGATACCCGGGTAATACACAGGAAAACTCTTCCCGCAACTCCACAGCTTCCTCTGGATTGCATTTTACGTTGAAACGGAGATGCTCACTATCTAACCCCGTTAACAAAAAGGCCTTACCACCCACTTTATAAACGACGGTGTCCGGCCCAAAGGGCAGGGTTTCTTCAGCACCCGGTTTGCTCAAACAGTACGCATGAAGGGATTCGATGTTCATCTATTGGTCTTTGGAAAACGAAAGTTTAAGGGTCGATATTTTTATTTTTGTCATGTTCTTTTTTACTTCTGTCATATCTGTGTTGAACTCTTCATCGCCCGAAAGCGATGTTCCACCATCTTCATCTATAGCAAGACGGAAGCCCAAGGGAGAATTTTGTAACGCACCCATACCATAGTCCAGAATAGAACCTCCATAATCCCAGTCAAAGCCGGAGAAGATGATTTGTTTCCCGTTTATTTTTAATAATTCTTCCAGAGTAGAACCAATTTTAAGTCCCTTGTCACTATGGTAGGGTCCATCGGGCAAATAGGTTTCGATAAAAGCAATCGTTTTATGAAACTGGTTGTCTTTCCAGTAAACAATGAACTGGTTGGGTTGTTCAGGATAGATCCTTGTGACATCAATACTATCAGCACATTCGGGCCCGCAAATCCTTTCATCCATTACATTAGCTGCACCGTAAATCGCCTGTAGGCCGGTTATATCGGTGCCCTTTTTTATCAACCCCCAACTACTGTCGGTTACTAACGAAGAATCGATTTTTACATCAGGATTTTTTGCAACAACTGTTGCTTTTTTATCATTATTACCACAACTGTTAAGAAGGGTTGCAATAACTAATAGTGACAATGTAATTATTTTCATTGGTGCAGTGTTTTGAGATTAAATTATTATAGCCGTTGCTTCTATTTCAATTAAATATTCCGGGGCAATCAATCCTTTTACTTCGATCAGGGAGGTGCAGGGTTTAATGACAGAAAAAAATTCACCATGCGCTTTACCATATTCTTCCCAGCGTGAAATATCGGTAACAAACATTCTTGTTCTTACAATATCAGTTAAAGAGGCACCGGCCTGTTTCAATACTGTTTCAATTTTCTCAATAATATACCTGGTTTGGGCATAGGCATCATCGGGTCCAACCAGCAAACCATTTTCATCAACAGCCACGGTTCCTGTTACTTCAATGATGTTTCCAACTTTTACCGCCCGGCTGTAGCCAACAATATCTTCCCATTTAGCTCCGGAGGAGTAGTTTGTTCTTTCCATGCATGAAAAATTATAGGTGAAAGAGATATTCCCTAAAGATATAGAACAGCTGTGTTTTTGAAAAATGATTAAAAGGAGCGGGTATAATACAGTTCTATCCTTTCTTAACTTTTGATTTCTATGTTCTCTTTCCTGATCAGTGGCTCCCCGTTCATCCGTAAAAGGATCTGCGCAACTGTCACCACATCTTTCTGGCAATAAGTAACAATTCGGGGTAAATTTTTTTCTTTCCAATAGACTTCCCAGACCATGCTCCCGTCAATATCATCTTTCGGCGTGGCAATACCGAGAGTATGTGCCAGGAGGTTTAAAGAAGTAAAACTTTTAAAATCGCCAAATTTCCAAAGTTCAAGTGTATCAAAATGATTGACTTCCCAGGGCTTTTTACCGGAGATATTCAACAAAGGAGGAATGGGCAGGTCATTAATGATCATCCGGCGGCAGAGATAGGGAAAGTCAAATTCTTTTCCGTTGTGACCACATAGAAATTTTTGTTCACCGGCGGCCCACTTGTTCAGCATGCCGCTAAACTGCTCTAACAATATACACTCTTCATCACCAGCGAAGCTTTTAAGAATAATCTTTCGTTGTTCACGATTTCCGTGTAATACACCACAACTGATACAAACAATTTTTCCAAACTCTGCATAGATACCGGCGCGGGGATAAAGGGATTCATTGGTCTGTCCTTCATGATATTTCGCCAATGTATTCGATTTGGTATCCCACAACTTTTTCCAGTCATCCGGCAGCTGATCGTATTCCGGAAACTGCGGAACTGTTTCTATATCGAGAAAGAGAATATTATTTGCAGGAAATGGGGTCATAACAAATTTATCTTGCACCTGGCAGTGCAGCGTAAAAATAAACAAGGTCTTAGTAAAAACAAGTACCACTTAGTGGTATTTGTGGGGGCTATACGCCTTCAATAAAGCCAATATGGTTACCAAAGGGGTCGGCAACAAAGGCGACATGTATCGAGCCTCCGACATTGGTAACATCCTGGACCAGACTAGCGCCGAGACTGATGAACTTATTAGCAGCCTCCCGGGCACTTTCTACTGCCCAATATGATTCGGTATGATTTCCGGGAGCAATATTTTCCATTGAGGGGTCAAGCCCCAACTCGCAACCATTGATATCAAAACCCACATAAAAGGGTTCATCAAAATAAGGTTGAATGCCGGTTGCTTTGATATACCAATCTTTGGCGGCCGGCAGATCTGCTACATGATAAATAACAGTTCGGAGTTTTTTAAGCATAACTGTTTTACAAATATTTATCTCCCATATTCCGTTTTACTTCAGCTACATATTCTTTAATCTCCTGCTCTTTATCTTTTTTGCAGATCAGCAGTACATCTTTGGTGTCTACAACAATAAACTCATCCAACCCTTGTAGCAACACGAGTTTATTATCCGGAACATGTACGATGCAATTACGGGCATCTACCGCCATTACTTTTTTGCCCACTACGGCATTTCCAAAATAATCCTTGTCTTTGTTTTCCCAGGCACTGTTCCAGGTTCCCAGGTCACTCCAGCCGAATGAGGCAGGGATCAGGTAAACATTATCTGCTTTTTCCATTACACCAAAGTCTACCGAAATATTGGTACACTGTGGATAGATAGTCTCTATTGCCGCCTGTTCTTCCTGAGTATTGAATTTATCTTTCTCAGCCGCAAATACATCATAAATCTCAGGCAGGTGTTTTTCAAAAGCCGCCAGTACATTTTTCACTTTCCAGGTAAAGATGCCGGCATTCCATAAAAAGTCCCCACTACTGATAAAGGTCTTTGCCAGTTCTACATTCGGCTTCTCCGTAAAGGTTTTTACTTTAAAAACATCAGGAGCCACGGCTGTTGTTTCATGCTGGATATAACCGTAGCCAGTATTGGGATAGGTAGGTTTTACGCCGATTGTAACCAGGGCATTGATATGATCAACAAAGTCCAGTGCTTTTTTGGCCGTCTTGATAAATTCGTCTGTTTCTAATATGAGATTATCAGCAGGTGCCGCGATCATCAGTGCTTTCGGATCTTTTTTCAATAGCTTAAAAGCGATATAGGCAATACAGGGAGCTGTATTTTTCCGGGAAGGCTCGGCGAGTATATTCTCTTCGGGAAGCTCGGGTAATTGTTTTTTTACAATCGAAACATATTCCTGTGCGGTTACTACATAAATATTATCCGAAGGGATCAGCTTGGTATAACGGGCGTAGGTTTGTTGTATCAGCGTTTTCCCGGTTCCCAGAATATCCAGGAACTGTTTGGGAAAATCGGTGCGGCTCATCGGCCAGAAACGACTTCCTATACCTCCGGCCATTATTGCTACGTAGTGATGTTTGTTCATACCGATAATCCCCTAAAGAGGACTTTGTTTTACAATTGTTTAAAAAATCTTTTCTTATTTTTTACACCTCTTTAAGGTGTAGTCCGTTTAAATTAAACCCTCTCTTATCAAATCATGCAAATGTATAATACCCCTGTATTTTCCGTTTTCAATTACTGCTAATTGTGATATTTCTTTTTTTCGAAGCAGGTCCAGCGCATCTACCGCCAGTTCATCCGGACCAATTGTTTTTGGATCAGTTGTCATGATATCACCAGCCTTTATTGTATCAATGGCCGTGGTTTTTTCCAGCATTCGCCGCAAGTCGCCGTCAGTAATAATGCCGAGCAAATGATCGTCCGCATCCACTACGGCGGTTATACCCAGGCGCTTGGCTGTTATCTCTACAATCACTTCTTTTAAGGACTGACCCGGCAGCACTTTTGGTTTTTCATTGTTTATATAAAGATCCACCACCCGCAGGTAAAGTTTCTTGCCGAGCATTCCACCGGGATGAAATTTGGCGAAGTCATCCGGCTGAAAACCCTTTAGCTCCATCAGGCAAACAGCCAGCGCATCACCCATTACCATTTGCGCGGTGGTGCTGCTGGTGGGCGCCAGGTTATTCGGGCAGGCTTCCTGTTCTACCGAGGTATTTAAAATGATCGTAGAATTTTTGGCGAGATAAGACCCGGTGCTACCCACCATCCCGATCAGAATATTCCCAAAATTCCGGATCAGCGACACCAGCACTTTTATCTCGGGGCTTTCCCCGCTTTTGCTGATAATAATGACCACGTCCTCCTGCTGTACAATACCCAGGTCACCATGAATAGCATCAGCGGCATGCATAAAAATAGAAGGGGTGCCCGTGGAATTAAAAGTGGCCACGATCTTTTGTGCAATGACCGCACTTTTGCCAATACCACTTACGACCACACGGCCTTTGCTGGCGGCAATAGCAGTAATCGCTTTTTCGAAATCGGCATTAATAAATGCAGCCAGGCCGGCAATAGACCGGGCCTCCAGTTCAATGGTCCGCAGTGCAACTTGTTGGATAGAAATGGACATGGTTGAGATTGACATTATCCCTTTTCAAAAGAAATAGTAGCGGATAATGGCCGCAAAATTAGAGGATTTGGTATGAAGTCACCGTTATGCAATCTTGGCACTTCAATTTTAACGCTTTCTGCCTTTACCGGACCCCGAAACAGTTGTAAATTCGCCTTCCTCCGATCCCTGCATCTATGGTTAATGTAGCAGAGCGGACCGTCTTACAGAGGGAATGAGGTTGTGCGACCCCGCAAAAGCGGCCAGGTTTTAATCAAACCACTGACCCCCTGACGATTAAGACCGGAAAAACACCTATTTGTCGGACGATTACCCGTTTTGTGTAAAAATATGCTTACACAAGAGACAATGGTCGGTTAAAAATGAGTATCTTAAATAAATCTGCATTAGTAGTTCCGGGAGTTACCGGGACGGTGGAAATTAAAGCGTAATGGGAACATCAACAGCAAAGAAACCGGCCGCTAAAAAGGTTCAGCCTGCCGGTGGTAAGACAGTAAAAGTTAAGGAAACAGCACCTGCCAAAAAAAAATTCGATCTGCACAAGGCACTTCAGGAATATTTTGGGTTCGATAAATTCAAGGGCACACAGGAAAAGGCCATCGAGTCCCTGTTAGCGGGGCACGATACTTTTGTGATCATGCCAACTGGTGGTGGCAAAAGTTTGTGTTACCAGTTACCCGCCATGGTCAGCGAAGGGGTCGCTCTAATCGTCTCCCCCCTGATTGCACTGATGAAGAACCAGGTAGATCTTGTAAGGGGCTATAGCAGCAATGATGAAGTGGCCCACTTTCTCAATTCTACACTGAATAAAAAAGAGATCAAAGAGGTGCATGATGATCTGTTGGCGGGCAAAACAAAAATGCTCTACATAGCGCCGGAGACTATGACCAAACAGGAAAACCTGGAATTTTTCGCCGACCTTAAAATATCCTTCTTTGCAGTGGATGAGGCTCACTGTATATCTGAATGGGGACATGATTTCCGCCCGGAGTATCGCCGCCTGCGGGAAATGATGATACAAATTAATCCCGACGCACCGGTGATCGCATTAACGGCCACTGCTACGCCTAAGGTACAAAGCGATATTGTAAAGAACCTTGACCTGCGGGAGCCTAATATTTTTATCTCTTCCTTTAACCGGGCCAATCTTTATTACGAAGTATTGCCCAAGATAAAAAAGGCACAGACCGACGAACATATTGTCCGCTTTATAAAAAGCATGAAGAAGAAAAGCGGCATTATTTATACCCTTAACCGCAAAACAACAGAAGAGCTGGCCGATATTTTAAATGCTAATGGTATTAAAGCCGTGGCCTATCATGCAGGACTGGATAGTAAACTTCGTTCAGAAAGACAGGACCAGTTTCTTGGGGAAGACGTACAGGTGATCTGTGCTACCATTGCATTTGGAATGGGTATTGACAAACCGGATATACGTTTTGTTATCCATTATAATATTCCCAAGTCTATTGAGAATTATTACCAGGAAACCGGCCGGGCCGGTCGTGACGGGCTGGAAGGAAAATGTGTATTGTATTATTCGCATAAGGATGTAAGCAAACTCGAACACCTGATGCGGGATAAGCCGCTGAGTGAAAGAGAAGTGGGCGCACAGCTAATCAATGAGACCGTAGCTTTTGCAGAAACGGGTGTTTGCCGCAGAAAAATACTGATGAGCTACTTTGGTGAAGAGTATGAAAAAGAGAATTGTGGACAATGCGATAATTGTAAACATCCGAAGGAAAGAGTAGAAGCCAAAGATGAAGTGGTCATTGCTTTAAAAGCGATCAAGGCGCTGGATGAACGTTTTGCTACTGATTACGTGGTACAAATCATCAGCGGTAAACTAACCCCGCAGATACAGATGTTCCGGCATGATGGGCTGGATGCTTTTGCCAGCGGCAACGACCGGGACAATCATTTCTGGAACTCCTTGTTGCGGCAGCTGATATTAGAAGGGTTGCTGACAAAAGATATAGAAGAGTATGGCGTATTGAAGTTTACCAAAAAAGCAGAAGTCTTTCTGAAGAAACCAAAATCTTTCCAGATCGTATTGAATAAATTGTATGATGATGCCAATGCGGATGATGAAGAAACAACGGTAACGACAGGCGGTGCTGCATTAGATGAGAAGTTGATTGAAATGCTGATGGAGCTTCGGCAAAAAGAAGCGAAGAAGAAAAATCTTCCGCCTTTTGTCATCTTCCTCGAATCATCTTTGCAGGATATGGCTACTTTCTATCCCATCACCATGGAAGGATTGGAAAAATGCCAGGGAGTGAGCAAGGGCAAAGCCATTAAATACGGCAAGCCTTTTGTCGAATTGATCCAGCGGTACGTAGAAGAAAATAATATTGACCGGCCTGATGATTTTGTGATGAAGAGTGTGGTCAATAAAAGTGGCAGTAAAGTATATATTATCCAGAATACTGATAAAAAAGTGTCCCTGGAAACAATCGCCAAGAATAAAGGTTGGAAAATGGACGAAATGCTGGACGAAATGGAAACCATTGCAGCCAGCGGTACCAAGCTCAACCTCGATTATGCCATCGATGAGATGCTGGATGAAGACGACCAGGATGAGATCATTGAATATTTTAAGAGCTGCGAAACCTCCTCGCTCCAGGTAGCCCAGGAAGAGCTGTCGGAATATAACTTTAACTGGGAGCAGTTGAAGATCATGCGGATCAAGTTTTTAAGTGAATATGGGATGTAAAAACCCCTTCCCCTTAAAGGGGGAATCGGAAAGTTTACCTCTTAAGATTTCCTTTTTCAGGCAGATAGCCCTATTTTTGCTGCCCCAACAACGCAAATGCTTTGTTGGGTAAACCGGAGCACAAAAATGAAGATAGGCTTCCACTTACCGGATTTGATGTGTTTCAGGATTCAGCCTTCGCAAAGGCTACGGCTGATAAAGGTGCGGTAGCTCAGTCGGTAGAGCAAAGGACTGAAAATCCTTGTGTCGCCGGTTCGATCCCGGCCCACACCACAAATTAAAGAGGCTTTATTGGGGCCTCTTTAATTTTTTTATCCCCTATTGAGAAATACATAGTCGTTATTTTCCCCAAACACCAGAGAAAAGGCTGAGTTATCTACAGGTACGATACTTGTAACCTGTAGAGTAGATAATGTAGACGGATTGCTCCTTAAGAATTATTCAACACCCATTTAAAGCATCTTGTTTTGCTTATCCCGGATACCAACCGGAAAAAACCCTGTTACCTCAACTAAGGCTGTTTAAATAACCAATCCAAATCATTACTAGCTGGCAGGAGTCAATATCGACTAACCTAAAAACCAGTGTATGAAAAGCTATTTAATTATTTTAATACTATTCTTTTCCGCCTGTAGTAAAAATTTTGATAAGCCGGCAAATAAAAATCCGTCAGGATCGGAAAATGCAAAAGGACCCCAGCGTTGTGATTTTGGCATTACTCAGTTTAACCAGATTAAAAGGGCGCCTGTAGACGAAGGGGCAAATAGAAGACCTGTCAGGCAACCTCCCGGAGGTACAGCCAATAGTGTTATTCTTTTAGATTTTGACGGGCACATCGTTTCTAATACTTCATGGAATTATAATGGCGACATTAATTGTGCCCCCGCTAATTTAACAAGAGATGAAATTAATGAAGTAATAGATCGTGTTAGCAATGATTATAGCCCATTTAATGTTACCGTCACAACAAGTCAGTCTGAATATGATGCGGCTAACCCCTACAAAAGAATGCGGGTAATTGTTACAGAAACCTATGAATGGTTTGGGCAGTCAGGCGGGGTTTCTTTTATCGGCTCATTCACATGGGGAAACAATACACCTTGTTTTGTATTTTCTTCTTTACTTAACTATAATATTAAAAAAATAACCGAGGCGGTATCTCATGAAGTGGGTCACACCTTTGGGTTATACCACCAGTCAACTTATGATGTAAGCTGCATAAATATTTCTGAATACAATTATGGCCAGGGTACGGGGGAGACAGGTTGGGCGCCGATCATGGGATTAGGTTATTATAGAAATGTAACCCTTTGGTATAACGGACCAAATAGTTATGGTTGTTCTAATTTGCAGGACGAGGTACCCAAAATCGCTAACGCTGTAGGAGGTATGAGGAATGACGACTATCCGGATTCCAGATCTCAAGCACCACTTCTGAGAGATAGTCTGGATGGTCTTATTAATACCAATACGGACGTTGACTTTTTTTATGTGAATATTAATTCAACAAAAAATATTTCACTTGACCCTTTTTCAATAGGCGCAAACAATGAGGGGGCTAATCTTGATCTTTTATTAAAAATATATAATCGCACAGGAAATTTGCTTTTTGTGGTTGATAATACCAGTACACTGAATGTTGCTACAACATTAAATCCGGGAAGATATTACCTGGCCGTATCAACGACGGCAAATCAGTTTGCAGGTACTTATGGAATGCTTGGATGGTATAGTATTAGTTTGCTATAAATTCATTTCAGCAAAGTAGCAGGAGCGAAAATCCTTGTGTCGGGGGTTATATTCCGGTCCACAGCACAATAAGAACCCGTGTTAGCGTAGTTTCTTTCGCTCACTGCGCTTTGCGGGTGTTGATATATTTTGCTTTGAATGATTGTTTTTTTATCTGCCTTATCCTCCGGAGTTTTTAATTCTTTGTCTTAATCAGATATCACTAACCCACAACTTCCGTTTCGTCATAGCTCACCGCCACCTTCGCCCCTAACTCTGCATTATGTTTTATCAATGCAATATTTGCTTCCAAGCTTTCACCCCTGGTATGTTCGGATATATATTGTAACAGGAAGGGAGTAATGTTTTTACCGATAATGTTTTTCACTTTCGCAGCAGCTAATGCCTTTAAAATATGTACTTCCATTTCTTCTGCAGCTATTTCAAATGCTGCCGGAACGGGATTGGCAATAAGCACTGAACCGTTTAGACCTAATTTCCATTTCACAGTAAGTAGCGCAGCTATTTCTTTTGGAGCATCTAATCGTAAAGGGGAATCGAACCCACTTTTGCGTGAATAAAAACTGGGAAATTCATCCTGGCCATATGTAACTACTGGTATACCCATTGTTTCCAGGTATTCAAGTGTTAATCCAATATCCAGTATTGATTTCACACCGGCAGATACAACAGCTACAGATCTTTGAGCCATTTCGGTTAAGTCGGCAGAGATATCCATACTGCTTTCTCCGCCACGATGTACGCCACCTATTCCGCCGGTTACAAAGATCTTTATACCTGCCATGGAAGCTATTCGCATGGTGGCGGCAACCGTTGTTGCACCGTATAATTTTTTACTGAGCACATAAGGCATATCCCGCAAACTAACCTTCCATACATCTGTAGCATTCCCAAAATAGTCTAATTGCTCGCTGGTCAGGCCCACATAACACTTACCGTTCATGATGGCAATTGTTGCAGGCACAGCACCATTATCTCTTACCACCTGCTCTACCGCAAGGGCCGTCTCCACATTCTTTGGGTAAGGCATCCCGTGGGATATGATGGTAGACTCAAGGGCTACAACAGGCTTATTGGTAGCCAATGCTTCCTGTATTTCAGAGAGTATGTTTAGGAATGAATTCATTTTATATAACCGGAATATCTTCAATCACCAATACGGGACCCTTTTTATCCAGGTAGCAAACCGTCATCTTATCCAGATCACTTACCCATTTTTTAATCCGGCTGCCGCAGCCTGTAAGCAAAACGTCGGGTAGTCGGTTTGCCTTGCCCGGTGCATTTTGAGCGCCAGTTTCAGCTGCTTAGGAGAGGCTGTCTCATTAACAGTTAAAGAAAACTGACCATAAACTATTTTAATAGAATCGCTTTGGCTCCCGTAATAAACATTGGCCGATTCGGCTACCCAATGTTCAGAGCGAACTATGCCCATCCCCTTAAAATCGCTGACCAGCCGGGGATAATCTGCTCCTGTTTTTACTTTCGACTGAGCGTCCGGTATCTTTTCTTTTGTAAGCATCTTGCATTGAATATTTTGTTTATCAATCAGGATAATATTTATACACCTGTGCCAATAGTTTTTCCTGGTTTAAATGAGTGGCAATGGCTCCATTCACCTGTAATATTTCGGCAGATAATGTATGAGCCAGTTTCAAACAATCAATATCCTCTTTGCCAAGATGCTTGCCCAAAATATAACCCGATAAAGAGCCGTCCCCCGCTCCGGTGCAATCCACCACCTCAATAGATGGCGCATGCAGGGTGATTGATTTTTCTTTATTATAAAGCGCAGAGCCGTGCTGTCCATTGTGTAACCAAATATTTTTAATGCCCCTGTTTAATAGTTCCTCTATCTGTTGCTGTGTAAAGAAAGCTTTATCAGAGCAAAGCACCGGTAGTTCGTCTTCATTCGGTGTAATTAGATACAGCCCTTCGAGCAGCACTTCCTTATATTTTTTTGCCGGTGGAACAGATACGGGTTCTATTACAAACGGAATACCTGTTTCCTTGCTGAAAGCCAGTAACCAGGCTGCGGTATCTACATTAATGTTCGCATCGGCTAATAAGTAGGAAGCTGTTTTCAGCAAGTCAGTATGTTGGGCTAAATGCTCAGGTGTTAGTAAATGATTGGCCGCATTGGTCAGAAAGGCAATATATAAAGACCCATCCGTATTCAGGATGCCGGTATATTTTCCTGAGAGCCCCTTCCGTGTAATCGTCGCATCTAATTGAACACCGGCCGAAAGACAAATCTGTTTTAGCCAATCACCATCACTATCATTCCCGACGGCGGTTATTAATTGAACCGGCACACCCAATAAGGCTAATTGGTGGGCAATATTCCGGCTTACACCACCGGCGGTTTTGGTGACAGTAGCATCGGTGGTGGTGGCAAGCAGTAACTCTCCGGTAGCATGAAACAACTCATCTACCAGTGCCGCTCCGATACAAATAACTGGGTTTGACATGCTGCAAATGTAAAGGGGTTATTCATCTCTTTTTCTTACAATCATAAGCCTTTCATTCTCCAACTCGCGGTAACCATAGTCGTAGCAATAGAAATATGTATTACCGTTCTGGGCCGTGTAGATATGTGTCAGGTACTTGAAATGAAAGCCAAGCGTTTGCAATTTCTCTTTGCTGATAGTAGTTGTTTTTTCTGCTTCCGGTAATAAGGACTCCATAATCTTTCGATTTTTCAGCAAAGCATTATTGATATTCCTCACCAAACTACTGTGATTGCTCCTGGCTTTTTGCTGATTATTATAATTATTTCGGCAATAGTCATCGCAGAATTTTTTATCTACCCGGCCTTTTACAGCTTTGCCACAGGCAAGGCAGGTTTTTGTTTCCAATGCAGTCATAGTAAGGGTTTCTGACGATTAAAATACAAAAAAATATCCGTGTGCAAACGTTTTTACGCGATTAGCTTCTCATAGAAACGATTAATCTCCGGGTCCGGCTTTCCGGCACTATCATCTTTGTGTTGTCAATCGGAAATGACGTCGCCGGCTGATTGAGATAACAAAATTTAAAAATCGCTTTCCGCCTTTCACCCTTTAAGAGGATGGGGGCGAACGGAGGCACAAAACGAAACAACATGTACGCTTTAAAAAACAAAGTACAACTGATCGGCAATCTGGGTAATGCACCCGAAGTGAAAACCCTCGAAAGTGGAAAAAAGATGGCCCGTTTCTCGGTCGCCACCAGCGAAAGCTATCGTAACGCCAAGGGCGAAAAAGTAACAGACACCCAATGGCATAGCCTGGTGGCCTGGGGTAAGGTAGCCGAGATCGTAGAAAAATTCCTGACCAAAGGAAAGGAAGTAGCGATCGAAGGCAAGCTGATCAACCGCAGCTACAACGACAAAGAGGGCAACAAAAAATACATCACCGAAATACAGGTGAATGAGTTGCTGCTGCTGGGTAGCAAGACCGCTGAGGCTTAGGAGTATTCGCCACAGATGAACGCAAATAAACACAGATTATGTGTAGACTTGTATTCGTCTGTGGCTTTTTTACTTTTAGCATAAAAAGTCTCAATAATGGAAAATTTCCCACAAAAGAATAAGACATACGAGATATTCGGGCTTTGTATGGAAGTACAGAGAACCCTCGGGTTTGGCTTTTCTGAAATCATTTATAAGGATGCGATGCAAATCGAGTTTGAGTGTAAGAAGCTACTATTTATACGAGAGCCGGAGTTGTCAATTCAATACAAAGGGAAAAAGCTTCAACATCGTTTTTCCGCAGACTTTATTTGTCATAATGAAATTATCATTGAAGCAAAGACGTCTGAAAAAGGAATTACGTATGACCATATTGCACAGGTATTAAATTATCTGCGTGTTTCTGGTAATACGTTAGGCTTGATCATTAATTTTGGGAAACGAAGATTAGAATATAAACGATTAATTTCATCTTTTTCAACGAACATATCATAAGGATTTTCTGTGTCCATCTGTGGCTAAAATAAACAACCGTGGCAAACTTCACCCCCGATACAAATAACGAGATGTTTCAATTGGCTATCCAGTTAGTCAACCAGAGCAACCGTAGTATATTCCTTACGGGTAAAGCCGGTACAGGAAAAACAACTTTCTTAAAATACATCCGGGAGAACTGCCCCAAGCAAATGGCGGTGGTTGCTCCAACAGGTGTGGCTGCCATCAATGCCGGCGGCGTTACCATTCATTCATTCTTTCAACTGCCCTTGGCTCCTTTTATTCCAGAAGCAAGAGGTTCCGGTTTTACGGCACCCGGCCAGGATACTTCGACAGGCTCAGTATCCAATAAACACAGCCTGCTCAGCCGTCTACGCTTTAATAGTGATAAGAAAAAAGTATTAAAGGAGCTGGAAATACTGGTGATCGATGAGATCAGCATGGTTCGTTGCGATACCTTAGATGCGATCGATACTGTATTGCGCCACATCCGTCAGCGCCCCAGCGAACGGTTCGGCGGTGTTCAGCTTTTATTTATAGGCGATATGTTACAACTGCCCCCGGTGATCAAAGATGAAGAGTGGAGATTGTTATCAGATTACTACAAAGGGCAATATTTTTTCGACAGCATAGTATTACAGGAAGACCCGCCGGTCTATGTGGAGTTTAATAAAATATACCGACAGCGGGACGAACGTTTTATTACACTTCTCAACCAGGTGAGAAATAATGAACTCGATGAAGACGGGATGAAGATCCTGGAAAGCCGGTTCCAACCCAGCTTCCGCCGTAGTAAACAAGATGGCTATATCATTCTGACCACCCATAATAATAAGGCTGCCGAAATAAATGCCCGGGAATTGGGTAGTCTCGAAACAAAACTATTTTCTTACCAGGCAGAAATGGAAGGAGAGTTTTCTGACAGGGCTTATCCGGCTGAAGAGCTGCTGCAACTGAAAGTCGGCGCACAGGTCATGTTTATCAGAAATGATGCGGCAGAAAAAGGAAAACGCTACTTTAATGGTAAGATCGGGATCGTATCGAAGCTGGAAACGGATAAGATTTTTGTACAATGCGACCCGGATGGAGAGAATACAGAGATAGAAGTGCAAAAAGAAAAATGGGAAAATATCCGCTACACTTTAAATAAATCAACGCGGCAATTAGACTCAGACGTATTGGGCTCATTCACACAATATCCTTTACGACTGGCCTGGGCCATTACGATCCATAAAAGCCAGGGCCTGACCTTTGAAAAAGCGATCATTGATGCGGGTGCAGCTTTTGCTCCTGGCCAGGTATATGTAGCACTAAGCCGTTGTACCAGTCTTGAAGGAATGGTATTACAAAGCCAGGTAAGAAGTTCCAGCCTGTCCAGTGATGCGAGGATTGTGGAGTTTTCGCAACGAAGCGCATCCGGCAGCCAATTACAGGAAGAACTTGGACTGGCCAGGAAACAATACCAGCAATCGGTATTGTTATCAACCTTTGATTTCGCCGTTGCTATCAATAGTGCAAAGGAGTTGTCTGCCTACCTATTAGAACACCAGTCGTCCTTTAACCCGGAATCAAATGCCTGGAACGACGAACTACTGGCTAAGCTTGATCAGCAACAGGAAACAGCCAGGAAATTTCAAACACAGTTACAAAACCTTTTTCAGCAAACGGAATCACCTGAAGAAAATGAACCACTCCAGGAAAGAATAAAAGCAGGGGCCGGTTATTTTACAACGGCAATCAATTCGCTGATCCAATATATTCAGCAATCTCCTGCGGTTACCGACAGTCGCCTCCATTCCAGGGAATACAATGAAAGCCTGAAAGAAGTATTTGCGCAGTTGGCTATGAAGAAATTCATGCTGGAGGGCCTTACGGGCAAATTTGATATGGAGGCTTTTCACCGGCGCAAGCTAAAGTTTGTTTTGCCTTCGATGACAAGTAATGCCTATGCAGGTGCTTCGCAAAAAAGAACTGATACCCCAAGGCCCGTATTGCATCAACAATTAAGAAGAGTCAGGGAATTGATATGTGCAAAAAAAGATCTGCCTATTTATATCGTTGCCGGCAGCGCAACCATCGATGAAATGGCGCTTTATCTTCCCCAGACATTGACAGAGCTTAGAAAAATAAGTGGCTTTGGAGACGCTAAGGTCAAACAATATGGCCAGCAGTTTTTAGATGTTATCGTTGCGTTTTGCAAAGAAAATGACCTTTCGTCCTTAATTCATGAGAAAACACCTAAGAGGGAACGAAAAGAAAAGGAGAAGGATGATATAGAACGGCCGCTAAAAACGGGGACAGGAAAAAAGAAAGGCGATACACAGTCTGAATCTTTCCGGTTATTCAAAGAAGGAAAAACAATTGGAGAAATAGCCAAAGATAGAAGCCTCGCAATAAGTACCATCGAAACACATTTAGCCCGCTTTGTCCGCTGGGGTGATATTAAAATTGATGAGATCGTATCCCGGGAGAAACTGGTTCTTATCGAAGCTGCCTTACTTGACTTTAAAGGAAGTTCGATTACGCCTGTTAAACAACAGTTGCCTGACGATATCAGTTTTGGTGAGATCCGCTTAGTGATGGCTTCGCTGGGTATGGAACTGGAAAGATCAACGGATTAAAACAACTATTCCTTTTTTTTATTTGCGGGGACTTCCCGGGCAACGTAAAAGTTATTATCCAGTCGAACAGGTTCCCATCAGCTTTATTTCCTCTTATTGTTCCATTCCATTTTTCAAACGGGTTGATGGAAGAAAAAACCTGTTCTCCCCACTGGTTATAGACACTAAGCCGGTAAATACTTACTACTGCCACACTAGCCATCGGATGCTTCAAAGCCTTCATTATAAGGAAAGCTGCTGATGCCGCCGACGCATTGAGCTGCAAGCTGGGTCCAACACACAAGTACAAAATATAATAGACACACAAGTTGAAGTATCATCCAGCCACGGGTTCTGGAGATTATTAAATAAGCAAACAGAAATGGTACAAGGAATTATTTGTTTCATGGTTCAGCAACATAATAAGGCGAACAGTTGATGTTATCAATGTAAATCATAGACATGATCTCTTCTTATAGTCCACATTAATCATTAATTATTCACATTTAACTGTTACTAATTTGTTACATAAAACAATATCTCTATCTTTCCAATACTTACTAACACATTTATGGAAATACTAACTACCCCTGCTTATCGCACTGTAAGCAATCATGTATTTGCTGAAAGGCGGCAAAAATTATCCAACGAACAAAATGCTTTATTTGCACTGCGGTCATTTCAGCCCGGAGAAGTGATTGCAGATTTTTCTGCGGGAACCATTGCTGCGGAGCCTACCTATCTTACCGTACAGGTGGGTGTTGGTAAACATATCACCTTGCAACCGGAATTTCTTCAGTACATCAACCACAGTTGTGAACCCAATGTGTTCTTTAATACTTCCACGATGCAGCTGGTTGCGTTAAAGGCAATTCAACTGGAAGAGGAAATGAGTTTTTTCTATCCATCTACGGAATGGAAAATGACACAATCCTTTAATTGTTATTGCGAAAGCAGCCATTGTATCGGGCAAATAAGGGGAGCTGCTTATCTTTCCAAAGACGCACAGGAAAAATACCAGTTTACCGATTTTATTCAACAACAACTGACCAAACGGCTGGCCAGAAAGAAAGTAGCCTAGTCTATGAAGGTATCCGAAGCCACCCGCCTTTTAAAGCCCTATACCATTTGGGTGCTTGCCCCGCACCTGGAGTCCGACGACCCCAATATTCAGCACTACTACGATTTTTCACAAAGCATCCAGGAATACACCAAAGTTTTTGAAGAACTAAAAGCGGAATGGAAATGGCAGCCTGTTACCATGGACAACTATGCTGCTATCATCCGGACTATTGCCGAAAGCAAAAATGGTAAAACACCCCTGGTGCTGAATCTCTGTGACGGAGATGAGGTAAATGGTACACCTGGTGTTTCAGTGATCCATGCATTGGAAAAACACGGGTTGATCTATACCGGTTCCGACGCCCACTTCTATACTATTACTACTTCCAAAATACCAATGAAGAAGGCCTTTGATAAAGCGGGAGTTGCTACGGCCAATTGGAGGGTGATCACTGATAAGAAAGGATCTACCAGGGGAATTTGCAAAAGAGTCGGTACGCCGATCATTATCAAACCAGCCGTTTCCGGGGGAAGCATGGGCGTATCTGTTAAGAATGTAGTACAGACTGAAGAAGAGCTTAATAAAAGAGTAGAAGAAATTTATAAAGGTTACCGGGGCTGGAACCTGCTGGTCGATGGTTTGTTTGTCGAACAATTTATCACAGGGGCTGAATACACTACTTTTATAACCGGGTCTGCCGACGACCCGGAAAATTGTATTGTCTACGAACCTGTAAAAAGAGTCTTTCATGCTTCATTACCAGCGGCCGAGCAATTCTTATCCTTCGACCGGCTTTGGGAAATTTATGAAGACGAAACCCCGATGCCACAGAATGAAAACTTTTATGAATACAAGCCGGCAGAGCCAGAATTGGTTCCGGCTTTAAAACAATTAAGCCTGGAAGCGTATAGAGCTTGCGGGGGAAAGGGTTATACAAGAATCGATATCCGGCAGGATGCGGCAACCGGCAAATTATATATGCTGGAAGCCAATGCACAATGCGGACTGAGTGAGGACGAGGATTATACCTCCATCGGCGCCATATTAAAAGTGTCTGATGTATCCTTTACGGCGATCATTATCGAAATACTAAAAGATGCGCTGCGAAGAAGTGTGGTGAAGGTTGTTCCGGTTAAAAAGGTTGCTAACAGGAAATCTACCACAAAAAAGAGGATCACTGTTAAGTAAGAGCTGCTTGAATTTTTACTAGTTCCGGCTAAACATAAAACATTATCTATAGTTTCGTGGCAATGAAAGTTTGTGTACTGCAACCAGATTATTCCACTACCGGCGTTGATTATAAGAATTACGACCCACCCCGTGATTTATCGGCATTGATACCCGAGGCAGAAGTACATACGGTTTTCCTCAATAAACTCACTACCTACAAACAATTAAAAGAACTCAGCAAGCAGGGATATGATATTTTTGTCAACCTCTGCGAGGGCTACCTGGAATGGGAAGTACCCAGTATTGATGTTATTTATACACTTGAAATATTAAACCTTCCTTTTACCGGGCCCTCCAGCAAATTATATGACCCTCCCAAAGAGTTGATGAAATACCTCGCCTATTGCGAAGGAGTAAAGACACCAGGCTATACGATTATTCATGAGCTGAATGATGTCGATGAAGCGGTAAAACATTTGTCTTTTCCGCTTTTTGTAAAACCTGCCAAAGCGGGTGATAGTCTTGGTGTAGACGAACATTCCCTGGTTCATAATAAGATCGAGCTACAGCAAAAATCTATCAGTATCCTGGATGAATACGGACCACTACTTGTTGAGGAGTATATTGCCGGAAGAGAGTTTACTGTATTGGTGGCCGCCAATGTGGATGTACATAGTTGTACGGTATTCCGTCCCGTGGAATATTTATTTCCTGAAGGCCGGGAGTTCAAGACGTATGCTTTGAAAACATCCGAGCTTCACCCGGATTGTAATGTACCCTGCGATGATCCTCAATTGGATCAACAGCTCCGGCAGGCAACAGAGCGGATATTTAAGGGATTCAACGGGGTGGGATATGCAAGACTCGATTTCAGGGTCAATAACAAAAATGAAATTTATTTTTTAGAGATCAACTTCACCTGTTCTGTCTTCTATAAGGATGGCTATGAAGGATCAGCTGATTTTATTTTGAAATATGATGGTATCGGACAGCCTGGTTTTTTGCGGCACATGATAGCAGAAGGAATAGCCCGTCACCAGCGTAGCAAAAAACCTTTTGTCATGAAAGGAAACTCCATTGCTGGCTATGGTATTTATGCCAGTCGTGAAATTAAGCAGGGTGAGTTCATTTATAAAGGAGAAGGGCGGTCACAGCGGATCATTACCAGGCGATTTGTAGATAAGAATTGGAATGAAGATGAAAAACTCCATTTTCGGCGTTATGCCTACCCTGTCAGCGAAGAGCTTTTTATTTTATGGGATGACGATCCTTCCGAATGGGCGCCACAGAATCATAGTTGTGATCCCAATACACAATTTGACGGACTCAATGTTTTAGCCACCAGGAATATTTTAAAAGGACAGGAACTAACACTTGACTACGCCGATTTCCTGGATGAGAATATGGAGCCCTTCCATTGCCAATGCGGTGCAGCTTCTTGCCGCGGAGAAATAGCTGGTCCTGTTGCCAATTCGTTAACATTCCGGGAGCAAAACTTACTTCCGTTAAACGATTGAGACCGCCGTAAGTCTTAATATTCAGATTTTCGATAATTAGCAAATAAGAACCCCAAATCACTATTTTTAGCCCTAATCATCAAATTTTGGTCGTTTTTTAGTGCATTTTCTCAAATATCTGCAATCCATTTTTTTAAGACAGTCCGGCTTTTTCCGGAATAAGGTGATTTTTCATAAAAGATGAACTATGTCCCGTTTTGCTATACTCCGCCAGTTAATGAAGCAGCACCGTTACCGGCTGATTCTGACTTATATACTTTTTTCATTAGAAATGCTGGGCAACCTGCTTCGCCCCCTTTTTCTTGGTATTGCTGTAAATGATTTGATTAAAGGGAGCTACAGCGGGTTAATAATATTATCCGTCGTACATTTTTCTTGGTTGGTTATTGGAATTATCAGACATAGACTGGATACAAGAACTTATTCTGCTATTTATTCTTCATTGGTTACAAAATTCTTAGCCCGCAGGTATAATAAATCGGATGTTTCAAAACTGAGTGCACATTCTACACTGGCAAGAGAGTTTGTTGATTTTCTTGAGTTTGATTTAGCGTATGTGGTTGAAGCCTTTTATAGTATCCTGGGTTCACTGGTTCTTTTATTTTTTTATGATACTGCAGTGGTTTTAGTTTGCCTTAGTATTTTATTACCGGTTACAGGATTTAGTTATTTCTATGGAAAAAGAATGAAAATTTTAAATCGTCAGAAAAATGATGAGCTAGAAAAACAGGTTGATATTATTTCTACCGGTAACAATCATTTGATTCGGCAACACTATGATAACTTAAGAAAATGGCAGGTACGTATCAGCGATCAGGAAGCATGGAACTTTGGCATTATGGAAATAATGGTGATGGCGGTTATAGGGGTATCGTTATTAATTACAAATAAAACTGCTGGATCGGGTATCGAGGCCGGTAGCCTGATAGGTATCTACAGTTATATACAACGCTTTGTATCGGGATTAGATACGATTCCTTACACGGTTCAAAGACTTTCTTCTTTGAATGATATAACCCGGAGGATTGAGTTGCAGGAAGATGATTTAGGAAAACCAGACCAAAAATATTTCGGGGTAAAAGAAGTCGCTTAGATTTTTGTTGCACTTAAAAAATTAAACAAAAAGTCAACGGGGTTTCTGTTACCTTTTTATTTAGTGTCTTTCGGTCTTGTTATTTTATCACCTTCAATACTTCCTTGCATCCATCAGTCAGTGCCATGCCTGCCGCAGCATCAATTTTACCATCATATTTACCACTGACTGTTCGCTGCAAACGCGTTGATCCATCGGTCAGCGAAGTTAATGTCAGTTTAGCATCAATATTATAGGATGCCGTTGCATTTGGGTCTGTATTTTTAATGGCCTTAAGAAGCCCCCCTACTTTACTACCGGCTTTGATCCGGGTAATGTCTGTTGACAGGGTATAATCACAATGATAATTTTTTGCTTCTTCTTCGTTCTTCACCGCTATTGCTTCTATTTTTCCGCCTGATAATGAATTGGCCATGTGTTGTTGAAGGGCCGATTTCTGTACTTGGCCATCTCCTTTTGGTTCATATACACCGATCCTGATCACACCTTCTTCTTTCTCTTCTGTAGGGTTGTTATTGGTTTTATTCGCATCATTATTTTCAATTTTATACTGGTTCATCATTTCGCTCATATCCATTTTATCCAGCAATTCGTTTTCACTGGCAGCAAGGCTATATCCCGGGGGTATTACAAACAAAATGGAATCCAATTTTTCGGCAGAAAATTCCAGTGTTTCCATAGATGTTTCAATCGTACTGCTCTGGTTGGTCCCGTCGCCCATGATGATGGTTCTGATTTCGGTTAAGGGAAATCCCAGTTTTCCTTTACCGCTTCGCTTGGTAACATATCGGTCAGTACACGCCGGTTTGTTTTTATCAGTTGTAGGCGTAGTGGAAGGTGTATAACGAACAGGACAATTAAATTGAGGAAGGTCAATATACCAGCCGTCAGTTTTAATGATAAGGCTGTCTTTCATGGTACAGGCATCCTTTGAAGGTTTAATTTTTTGGGTGGTCCAGATATGCCGGGCGGTAAAACCATTCATTTTTTTCCGCTCACCAGTGTCAGTGATATTATGCCACATGTTGATAACCCCTACTTGCTGCGGAACCATTTTCTCTTTGGGTTGTGCTACAACCGGCTTGGTTTTTACAACCGCAGGTTTTGCATCTTCATTTATTACATCTTCTTTCCCGAAGAGTTCTATGAAGTATAACTTTTTCTTATCGTTTAATTTAATATAGCGCTGCAGGTCGCATTGTTCAATGACCACTGGCGGTAGGGACATGCTCATCATTCCCGAATTTTCGGTCCTTTTGCGCATTCCTTTTACATATACAACTGATTCGGATTTCATTCCGACCATATTGGTTGACTGGCGTATTTTATATTCCTGGGCCTGCACGGTGATTCCGATAAATAATATATAAGTTGCCAACATCGCTGAAACCAAGAGTTGCTTCCTCATTGAGATTAATTTTTATGAAGGTACTAAGACCAGTTGATTTATTTCGGGAATGCAGTATTAATTGGGAACTGCGGCGGGTCAATTGTTTTTTTGACTGTATATATTGGAGAGGGAAATTGTTTTAATGTTATGCAGCGTTTATCTCCCCATAAAGACCATCAGGATTTGCACATCACTCGGATTAATACCTGATATCCGGCTAGCCTGGCCAAGGGTGCGGGGTTTGATCCGGCTGAGTTTTTCACGGGCTTCGTTGCCCAAGGAAGCAATTTTTTTATAATCAAAACTGTCCGGTATCTGCAGTTCTTCAAGCTGTGACATTTTTTTGACCAGCTCTTTTTCTTTTTCAATATACACTTCGTACTTTATCTGTATAGAAGCTTGCTCAATGACGTCTTTGGAAAAGTCTTTTAGCACTTCTTGTAATCTGGGTAATGCTGCTGCAAACTCGTCCAGCTCTACATCAGGACGAAGTAATATTTTTTGTGCTTTTTGTCTTTCTGTAATTATAGCCGAATTAATTGATGTAAAATAGGAATTGATCTCTTCCGGCTCAACAGCAAAATTTTTAAGAATTTTTTTGATCTCATCTACCCCATTTCTTTTAGCAATCACTTTATCCATTCTTTCCTGTGAAGCAAGACCAAGACGATAACTAATTTCTGTTAAACGGAGATCAGCATTGTCTTGACGCAAGAGTGTCCTGAACTCAGCTCTTGAGGTAAACATCCGGTAAGGTTCATCTGTTCCTTTACTTATCAGATCGTCGATAAGTACTCCAATATAGGCCTCACTTCTTCGTAAAACTACGGGCTCCAGTTTTCTTACTTTCTGGTGCGCATTGATACCGGCCATAAGGCCCTGGCATGCGGCTTCTTCATAACCTGTAGTGCCGTTGATCTGTCCGGCGAAAAACAAGTTTTGAATTAATTTCGTCTCAAGTGTATATTGTAATTGAGTAGGAGGAAAGAAATCATATTCGATAGCATAACCAGGCCGAAACATTTTGACTTTTTCAAAACCCACTATATTACGAAGAGCTTCGTATTGAACTTCTTCAGGTAAAGAAGTAGAAAATCCATTCACATATATCTCAACCGTATTCCATCCTTCGGGCTCTATAAAAAGCTGGTGCCGGTCTCTTTCTGCAAAACGGTTGATCTTATCCTCTATACTTGGACAATACCGAGGTCCTACCCCATCAATTCTCCCGGCGAACATGGGGCTTCTTGAAAAACCGGTTTTCAAAACATCATGCACTTTTTGGCTGGTATAGGTGATCCAGCAACTTCTTTGTGTTTTTGGTTTTTCAATATCAAGGAAAGAAAATCCAACCACTTCCTCATCCCCTGGCTGCTCTTCCATTTTTGTATAATCCAGGGTGCGGCCGTCAATTCTGGGTGGAGTTCCTGTCTTTAGTCGGTCGCTTTCAAAGCCCAGGGAAACCAATTGCTCAGTAATTCCGGTTGCTGCTTTTTCTGCCATTCTTCCGCCACCAAAATTCTTTTCGCCGATATGAACAATTCCATTCAGGAATGTTCCGTTGGTAAGCACCACTGATTTTCCTCTTATCTCATGCCCCAATCCTGTTACTACACCCTGACAGCGGCCCTCGTTTATAATAAGTCCATTAACCATGTCTTGGTAAAAGTCAAGGTTTGGTGTCTGTTCGAGCATTTCCCTCCATTTAATAGAGAATAATACCCGGTCGTTTTGTGCCCGGGGACTCCACATAGCAGGTCCCTTACTCCGGTTAAGCATCCTGAACTGGATCGTTGACAAATCCGTCACAATTCCTGAATAACCACCCATGGCATCGATTTCCCGGACAATTTGGCCTTTGGCTATTCCCCCCATCGCTGGATTACAGCTCATTTGGGCAATAGTCTGCATATTCATGGTCACCAAAAGAGTTTTGGAACCAAGATTAGCCGCTGCCGCAGCCGCCTCACAACCAGCATGGCCGGCACCTACTACTATTACATCGTATTCTGGGAACATAAGTCGGCAAAGGTAATCAACAAAAATATCATAGTGGCGAAAGGGTAAATAGAACAGTATTTATAACATCGTTTCACGGGAAATGTGGAACTGTTTCAGGGTGAAACGTTCCACGTGAAAGAGGCTTCTTCCCCTTATATTGAATAAGAGTGGAGATAAAAATCCTCCTCCACCCGCATTTTTGCCTGTTCAACTTTGCTTTTGTCCTTATATCCGCACAAATGAAGGGCTCCGTGGAAAATAACCCGGTGAAGTTCGGATTTAAAGGAAGTGCCGAGGTGGATGGCGTTATCACGCACCCGGTCAACGCTAATATAGATCTCTGCCTGAATTTTTTTTGATTCAGAAAGGTCGAAGGTGATTATATCAGTGTAGAAGTCGTGAGAGAGGAACTGACGGTTTATCTTTAATAAAGCCTTGTCTGTACAGAAGATATAATTGATCGACTTCAGCGTTTTGCCTTCTTTCCTGAAAATTAATTCTATATGCTTTTTTAATGCTGTCCGTTTGGTCAACGTGAATTTGATCTGTTGGAAAAAGAAGTAAACTTTTGATTTTGAAAAGGGAAGGGGCATATTTTCAAAATTCGTAAACAAAAACAATCTAACAAAGGTAGTTTTGTATTTATAATCCGAAGCTTAAGCATAATATTAAATATAAACAGGAAATGATTGTCAGGCTATCAGAATTAAAACCAGGACAGGAGGGGATCATCAAAGAGTTCAACAGTAATGATATTTTTCTGAAGCTGATGGAAATGGGCTGTGTACCTGGCGAAAGAGTTCTGATGGAGCAGGTGGCACCTTTAGGAGATCCCATCTCTGTAAACGTTTCCGGTTATCACCTGAGTCTTCGCCTCAATGAAGCGGAGCATATTTTAGTGGAAATAAACTATTGATAATCAATCAAATAGATGAAAATAGGTCTTTATTTTGGCTCCTTCAACCCGGTCCATGTTGCCCATCTTATTATTGCCAACCATATTTTAAATGAAACCGACGTAGAGAAAGTCTGGTTTGTTGTTTCTCCCCAAAATCCTTTTAAGACGGAATCGAACTTATTGAATGAGTACCACCGTCTGCACCTGGTTCGCCTGGCTACAGAAGAGGATAATCGTATTAAAGCTTCGGATATTGAATTTGGATTGCCCAAACCCTCTTACACCAGCAGCACACTGGCTTACCTGGCCGAAAAACACCCGGAGCATGAATTCTGTATCATTATGGGTAGTGATAGTTTTCAGAATCTTCACAAGTGGAAGAACTATGAAGTGATCGTAAAAAATTATCCTGTTTATGTTTATATGAGGCCGGGTTTTGAGATCAACAATACCATCGGCGCCCGGTTAACGGTATTGGATGCACCGTTACTGCAATTATCGGCTACACTTGTCCGTCAGTATATCAAAGAAGGAAAATCCGCCCGTTATCTGGTTCCGGATAAAGTACTGGAAGAAATAGAGAAAGGGAGGTATTATAAAAAATAGCCCAGCAGCAAACAGGCCAGTACAATAAGCGGCGCGGCGATCCGGGTAAAACTCAACAGCAGGAATGTTCCCAGTATCACTCCTATATTAATAAAGCTGACTGTTTTAAGACCCGTTATAGAAATATCCTTCATGATATAAAAAGTAGAAGCGATCATGATACCAACAACCACGGCATTGATCCCTTCCAGCGAACGATACACAGCCGCATATTTTTTCAGGTTACTCCAGATAGGAAAAAAGAATAGTACAAGCAGGGCACTGGGAAGAAAAATAGCAATCATCCCGATCAGGCAACCGACTACCTGCATTTCTGTTCCCATATCTTTTAATGCAGTACCGCCGGCAAAAGAAGCGATGGAGAAAACAGGCCCGGGCACAGCTCTTACTATTCCCATAGCAGTATACATTTCCCGCTCATCGATCTGTACAGCATTAGGATTTTTTTCTTTTATTGTCTGTGGCCGCACACTCCATTGTTCATACATCATCGGCATTAATACCTGGCCACCACCAAATACAAGGCTCCCCATGCGGTACGTGTTTTCAAAAAGATTAATCGGCTTCCGGTCCGGCCAACTATCGATCCTTGCTCTTTCACTAATAAATCCTGCGGCAATAAAGATGATTCCAAAAAGCCAGAAATTCCACCATCTTATCTTCCGGGGCTTTTGTTCTACCTGTGGGATACGTTTACGGCTTAAGTTGGTGATAATGCCCCCTGCAATAATTAAAGAAGGAATAACCCAGGGTTGTCCAAACAGGAAATACGTGGCCACTACACTAAAAAGCATAATAACCGAGGTAATCGTATTCTTAATAGCTAAAGGGAAAGCTGTAAAGGCGGCATAAGCCAGAAATCCTGCGGCCATTGGCGCTATGAATTTGAAAATATCAGTCCCCAGGAATCTTTTGTCAATATAGGGGAGTAAAAATGACAGAGCCCCCATCAGTATAGAAGCAGGTAAGATCCAGACCAGCAAGGTTACTATGGCCAGGGGAACACCACCTCTCTTATAACCGATCAGGGTCAGCGTTTGGGTAGAAGAAGCACCTGGAAGCAACTGGCAAAAACCATTATACTCCATCAATTCCTGTTCGGTTACATAGGGTCTTTTCTGTACAAATGTTTTCATCATCATACCGATATGCGCTTGCGGCCCGCCGAAAGCAGTAACGCTGTGTAAGAAAACAGCCTTCAGAAAAGGAACATGGCGTAGCAGCATGGAGGTTTAAATATAAATAAAATCAGGTAAGATGAGGATGATGCCGGACAAAGCATCATTTACACTAAATTCATAAAAAAATAGGCTATGATAAAAACGCTGCTGTTCCTGTTGGTAATTAATATATCGACACGGCTTTCTGCCCAAACAGAGATTGAAAAACTGAAAGCAAAAGCTTCGGCTGAAGCTGATAAAATGGAAACCAAATCGGTTAGCTGGCGAAGGGATTTTCATCAAAACCCCGAACTGGGTAACCGCGAAACAAGAACAGCAAAAATTATAGCCGACCACCTGAAAAAACTGGGTTTTGATGTAAAAGAAGGAGTTGCCAAAACAGGAGTGGTGGGCATTTTAAAGGGCGCAAAACCCGGCCCCTGTATTGCACTCCGGGCCGACATAGATGGATTACCCGTTACAGAAAGAGTGGATATCCCTTTTGCTTCCAAACAAAGAACAACCTACGGCGGGCAGGAAGTTGGTGTGATGCACGCCTGTGGCCACGATACCCATACGGCTATGCTGATGAGCGTGGCAGAAATACTCGCAGGAATGAAAAGCGAGATCAAAGGCACAGTAAAATTTATTTTTCAGCCAGCTGAAGAAGGACCACCTGAAGGTGAAGAAGGCGGTGCCGCCCTGATGGTAAAAGAAGGCGTGATGGAGAATCCGAAAGTAGATGTGATATTCGGAATGCATATCGAATCCGATATTGAAGTGGGAAAAATTGAATATAAACCCGGGGCTTTTATGGCGTCGTCGGATTGGTTTTCCATCAAGGTAAAAGGAAAAGGCAGCCATGGATCACAACCCTGGAAAGGAATTGATCCCATACAGATCTCCGCACAGATCATTGAAGGTTTGCAAAATATCGTAAGCCGGCAGATGGAACTGACCAAAGCCCCAGTGGTCATAACAGTTGGTAAAATACATGGTGGGGTAAGACAAAATATCATTCCTGAAGAATGCCAGATGGACGGAACTATACGTACCCTGGACACAGGCATGCAAAAAGAAGTACAGCAACGGATCCGATGGACCGTGACAAAAATTGCCGAAGCCTCAGGAGCTACTGTTGATGTTTCTTTTGACACCAAAACACTGGTGACCTACAACCCCCCCGAATTGGTTAAAAAAATGATTCCTTCACTCGAATCAGCAGCCGGTGCAGGAAATGTAAAAGAAAGAAACTGGGTAACCGGTGCCGAAGACTTTTCTTACTATGGCACCAAAGCCCCGTCTTTCTTTTTTTATCTGGGTGGAATGCCTAAGGGGAAAGATCCGGCAACAGCACCACCCCACCACACAGCTGATTTTTATGTGGATGACAGTGGGATGAAAACCGGGGTTAAAGCATTTTGTGATTTGGTTTTTGATTATATGAGTATGAAATAGAAAGAAACCACGAACTACACAAATAAAATGTATAAGAAAAATACACTCAGCCACAGACCAGCCTACCGGCAGGCAGGTTACACAGATTGTATTTATTAGTGATATAAGTTGAATTCATGGATAACTAATGGCTCAGTATGAAAAAAATATTAATTGCATTTCTATTTTCGCTGCCTTTTTTGGGTGTTGCTCAAAAAACGGATAAAAAATTAGAAGAAAAGCTGAAAGAAGCAATAAGTGGCTACAATGGCGACATTGGCATTTATGTAAAAAATCTGCGAACAGGAAAAATAGTTTCGATTAATGCCGACACCATTTTCCCGACAGCCAGTATTGTTAAAGTGCCGATACTGATTGGAATTATGGATAAAATACAAAGAGGGGAGTTAACGTATGATGAGGAAATTATCTATAAAGATTCACTACTCTATGAAGGAGAAGATATTCTTGGTTCCTTTAAAAGCAATGAAAAAATAGCATTGAAAAAAGTAATGTTGCTGATGCTGACCACCAGCGACAACACAGCAAGTCTCTGGCTTCAGGGCCTTGCAGGAAAAGGTACAAGAATCAATCAAATATTAGACAGCCTGGGATTAAAAAGCACAAGAGTAAACTCCAGAACACCGGGTCGGGAAGACTACAGAACCCAATATGGCTGGGGACAAACAACACCTGCCGAAATGGCGAAGCTGTTTGAAATGATTTATCGAAACCAGGTAATTTCTCCATCTGCCAGCGAAAGAATGCAACGGGTACTCGGCCGCAACTTTTGGGATGCGGAAGCCTTATCCCAAATACCGCCTTATATTGAGGTATATAGTAAGAATGGTGCTGTCAACGCATCAAGAAGTGAAATCATGATTGTGAATGCTGTTCATAACCCCTATATTTTTTCCGTTTTTACCAAAAACAACAAAGATATTAGTTGGGGTGATACTAATGAAGCATGGATACTAACGCGAAAAATTTCAAAAATGTTGTGGGATTATTACGAACCAAATTACCGACCATCCCCGCTTACCAAATAAGCACTGTTATTTAAATAACTGGTACACTATCCAACTCATCAAATAAGCAAGCCCTGTCATATAGATCAATTGAATCACCGGCCATTTCCAGCTTTTTGTTTCTCTTTTCACTACCGCAAGTGTACTCATACACTGCATGGCAAATACATAAAATATCATCAGGGACAAACCCGAAGCCAGGTTAAACACCGGCTTTCCATCAGGTCGTACGGCCGCTTTCATTTTTTCTTTGAGCAATAAACTTCCTTCATCATTATCCCCAACACTGTAAATGGTGGCCATGGTTCCCACGAAAACCTCCCGGGCAGCAAAAGAAGTGATCAGCGCAATACCAATTTTCCAGTCGTAACCCAGGGGAGTAATGGCCGGCTCAATCGCTTTTCCTAAAATACCGGCGTAAGATTTTTCCAGTTTCGCCGTTTTATAATCTCTTCCTAGTTGTATACTGTCTGCGCCCGGTATCGACAGGGCTTTTTCATATTGCTGGGTAACCTGCTGCATTTTATGGCCAGGTCCGAAGGAGCAAAGAGCCCACAATACCAGGCTGATGATCATGATGACCTTACCGGCGTCCATCACAAAAATTCTTGCTTTACTGATCATCGTTGGCAACACATTACCCCATCTAGGCGAACGGTAAGTTGGCAATTCCAGGATAAAAAAACTTTTTTCGTTGATCCTGATAAACCACTTAGCTACATAGGATACGACCAGGGCCATCACCAACCCGAGTAAATACAAGCCCATCATCACCAGGCCCTGCACACCGAGAAAGCCGAGTAAATAGGTCTTAGGAATCACTAAACCAATTAATATAGTGTAAACTGGTAATCTTGCCGAACAACTCATCAGCGGGGTGATTAGTATTGTCAGCAAGCGTTCTTTTTTATTTTCAATATTCCTGGCACTCATAATGGCCGGCACTGCGCAAGCAAAACCACTGATCATCGGCATCACACTTTTTCCATTCAGTCCAACACTTCGCATCAACCTGTCCGATAGAAAACTGATTCTGGCCATATAACCCGAATCTTCCAGTATGGTGATCAACCCAAACAGGATCATTATCTGCGGCACAAAGATTAAAATGCCTCCAATGCCCGCAATCACACCATTTATTAATAAGTCGGTCCAACGGTTATCAGGCAAAGAAGAAGATAGCCACTGGCTTAATTTCGCAAAACCCAGTTCGATCCAGTCCATCGGGAATTGCGCCAGCCAAAAAACACTTTGAAACAATAAGAATAAAACGGCAAGCAGGATCGCATAACCCCAGACACGATGTAGCAGGAGATTATCCAGCCTCTCGGTAAAGAGCGTTTTTTGCAAAGGATCCGGTTCTGACACCGTTTGTTGCATAATGTGCCGGATCCGACTGTAGCGCTGCAAAATTTCTTCAGCCTGTGTTTTGGTCGGGTTGAAATTATTTTTCAGCTCAATATCTTCTATCGCTTTCTGCACCGGCTCCTCCAGGTCAAAGGTCTCATGGTTGATGAGGTAATGAATCGCCGAATAATCGCTCAGCTTGGGAAAATGTTCTTTTACACCTGTAATAGCATTTTCGGCCAATGCTTTATTATCAATAAAATCCCTGACGGGGTAATGATATAAATGTTTTGCTGTTTGTTCAATAGCTTTTTTCAATTGCGGGATACCTTTGTTCTTTCGGGGATTCACGGCAACTACGGGAACACCCAACTCTCTTTCCAGTGCTGCAATGTCGATATTGATCCCTTTTCGCTTGGCCAAATCCATCATGGTCAGAGCGATTACCACAGGTACCTTCAGGTCAATGATCTGGGTGCAGAAAAGGAGGTTACGCTTCAGGTTGCTGGCATCTGCCACAGCCACTACCACATCGGCTCGCAGGTCTTTGTCCTGGCTCATGAGCACTTTATAACTTACCCATTCATCCTCCCGGCGGGGGTAAAGGCTATAGGTTCCGGGCAGGTCAATTATTTTTACCTCCTGTGTTGCGGATAAAGAGGTAGAACCGGTTTTCTTATCAACTGTTACACCCGGAAAGTTTCCGACCTGTTGATTCAACCCGGTCAGGCAGTTAAAAAGAGAACTCTTTCCACTGTTGGGATTACCCACTAAAGCGATATGTAAGTTCTTGTTTTTCACACACAGGGAAGTCTTACCTCCAGGGTGGGCAAGTCTGCAAATGTAGAATGGTGGCGGCAAACAGCCTTACGAATTGCGATTTTTAGGCTGCTCTATCCGGAAGAAAGACTGTTGCCTGCCAGGTTCTTTTACTTTGCAAATAAGGATTAATCATCTTCCAGTACTCCGGGCATCTTCCCGTGGGACTCACAGCCCGTACTGTGTGAACTGAAGTGTTCGGGGTTTGGGTAAGTGATCAGCAAAAACGTGTCCAAATTTTTACAATAAATAACCGGAGCTCTCTTATTACTCCAATAACTTTGTCTCACAATAACTATTTATGCACCGTTCTTTTCCCCAATTATTTTTACTTGTATTATTATTAGCTGCCTGCTCCGCCCCGAAGAATATCAGCCAAACCAACACGGCAACAGTCGATAAACTAAAGGCCCATATCGAATATCTTGCCGATGATAAACTGGAAGGAAGAAGAACCGGGACGAATGGTGAAGAGCTGGCCATGCAATATATTAGCAGCCAATTCAAAGAAATTGGTTTGATACCCAAAGGCATTGAGTATTACCCGCAAAGCTTCATTGTTAAAGATGGTAAACAAATGGATGAAGTCACTGAATTGATTATTAATGGAACTAAGTTGGAAACGGGCAGGGATTTTTTCATATTCCCTTTCAGCCCCGATCAAAAAATTGAAGCAGTACCCTCCATAGCTTTGCAGGAGGTGGGTATGCCCTGGTTTTTTGACCTGAAAGATGTGCTGGAAGAAAATAAGGATAATCCTCATTTTGATGTGACAGATTATATACGGACTAACTTTAAAGGGATCAATGACCGCGGTGCGGTAGCTATGATTTTTTATAATTCTTCTTCGCACGAAGACCGGCTTGGTTTTGATGCCCGGGACAATTCAGAGAAATTGGCGATCCCGGCCATATATGTGTCAAAGCCTGCTGTTAAAAAATATTTTTCTGATAAGTCGGCAACCTTGAATATAAAACTAAGAATATCCATCAGTGAAAAAACCAGGTTCGGGCGCAATGTGGTTGGCTACATTGATAACAAAGCAGGTACAACGGTTGTATTGGGTGCCCACTACGATCACCTGGGCTATGGTGAAGATGGTAACTCGATGTTAAGGACCCGGGAGAAAATGATTCACAATGGGGCAGATGATAATGCCAGCGGTACGGCGGCTTTAATTGAGCTGGCCAGAAAACTGAAAGCATCCAAAGCCACCAATAATAATTATCTCTTCATTGCCTTTTCGGGAGAGGAGCTGGGTTTGTATGGGTCGAAATACTTTACTGAAAACCCGACCATTGATCTGAAGACGGTGAACTATATGATCAATATGGATATGGTGGGCCGATTGAATGACAGCAGCAAAGTAGTAACGATTGGCGGCTATGGCACTTCACCGGAATGGTCTAAAGTGATCACGAAAGATTATTTCGCTGATCCGAATGACGTAAAGAAAACTGCCCCTACTTTAACGATCAAAATAGACAGCAGCGGTACAGGACCCAGTGATCATACTTCGTTTTACCGGAAAGATATCCCGGTTTTATTCTATTTTACCGGGCTGCATACAGATTATCATAAACCTTCCGACGATGCGGATAAGATCAATTATGACGGGGAAAATCTGATCATTCAGCATATTTACCAGCTTATCGAATCCCTGGATAAAAAAGGTAAACTGGCCTTCCTGAAAACAAGAGAAGCGCAAACTTCTACCAGTGCCCGGTTCAGTATTTCGATGGGCATCATGCCTGATTATACTTTTGCCGGGCCCGGTGTAAGGGCAGATGGTGTAAGCGATGGAAAACCCGCTCAAAAGGCGGGGTTAAAAGCAGGGGATATTATTTTACAATTGGGTGATAGCAATATTTCCTCCCTTGAAAATTATATGCAGGCATTGGGTAAATTCAAGAAAGGAGAGAAGACTAAAGTAAAATTCAAACGGGGTGCTGAAACATTGGAAGCAGTGGTTGAATTTTAAGTTGTAATTTGTAGTGAGAGCTGAGCTTGTAGAAGGATGAATTAAAGAATTTCAATCCATGGCAGACCGCAACCCCAAATTGATACTGGATACTGATCGGCTCACCGAAGAATTTTTCGATGATACAAGATTGCTCGGTATCATGGCCCCGGTAAAAGACTATCAGTTTTGCTGGCACCTTAATAATACGATCGGTCTCAACTTCCGTAATAACAATGAGCTGGAAATACAGCTGACCAAAAAGAAACGAAATTATTTTTTTTCTGTGTATGAGTATTGTGAACCCACCCGTTTCTTATCCCATTATGTTTATAATAACCAGTTTGACGGGGAATACTTGTTGCCCGAATTTAAACATCTCGATTTTTTGTGGTTGATGAAAGGTGATGAAGTAAGTGACGAATCGTTGCAGGAAACGATCCAAACTATCAAGACGATCAATAGTGTTCAGCTGGTGCTGGAATTGACCAACGAGAAAATAAAGAATAAGGAACACCTTTTTTTTTAGGTGGAAATGGATATTGTGTAATTTATAAATTCAGTTTTATGTGGCAGGAAAAAGATAACAAACTCTATAAAAAATTCCAGTTTAAAAATTTCAGCGAAGCATTTGCCTTTATGACAAGAGTGGCGATAGAAGCAGAGAAACTGGACCATCATCCTTTATGGATAAACGTTTATAATACCGTTGAAATCTGGCTCAATACACATGATGCCGGCGATATTGTTACCGAAAAAGATCAGAAGCTGGCAAAAAAAATTGATAACTTATTATAGAAAATAGTAGAAAATTGTAAATTTGAGTATGACGCAAATAGTCCTTTCCATTCCTGACGAAAAAGTAAAGACATTCCTGAGCTTTATTAACGATCTAACTTATGTAAAAGTCGAGGAAAAGGAATTTGCCGTTCCGGAATGGCAGAAAAAAGAAGTCAGGAAAAGACTTAAAAATATAGCTGCTAACCCTTCTCAGATTATAGCCTCTAAAGAAGCACTTCGCCACCTGAAGTCGCTCCGGGTATGAAGAAATATAAAATAGTTTTTTCGACTAAAGCTCTTAGCGATATTGAAGAGGTAGTTACTTATTATAATCAGCTTTCATCGGGTTTGGGCAACAAGTTTCTTTTAGATTTTAATTTGATATACAAGGCCTTCGATTTGAACCCCTTATTTGCGTCTGTAAAGTATGATGATGTTAGATGTGCCGGGCTAAAAAAATTCCCCTTTTCTGTTCATTATGCCGTAAGCAAAATCAACCGGGTGGATACTATCGCAGCTGTATTTAATACATGGAAGGAGCCGTTCTGGTAGCTTATGCCTTTAGCCACCACCATATTAATGGTTCGCCCCGCTGCTTTTGGTTTTAATGAAGAAACCGCTGCCAATAATTATTTTCAATCCAACCCGGATATAAGTAAGGAGGACCCGATAGCTATCGGGTTACAACAAAGGGCATTGACAGAATTTGACCTGATGGTGCAAACGCTGCGAAGCCACGACATTAATGTGCTGGTAATAGAAGATACCAAAGAACCCGCCAAACCAGATGCTATCTTTCCCAATAACTGGCTCAGCACTTCGCCGAATGGAATGGTTGCTGTGTTCCCGATGTATGCACCCAGCCGGCGTATAGAAAAAAGAAATGAAATACTTGAGCAGCTTGCCGCAGCATTTATAATAAGAGATGTACAGGACTGGAGTGAATACGAAGCCGAAGGACGTTTTCTTGAAGGTACCGGCAGCATGGTAATAGACCATGACAACAATATGATTTATGCCTGTGTATCGGAACGGACAAGTTTATCGGTGTTGGAAAAATATGCCGCCACCAACGGCTACCAGGCAATTGTGTTTTTAGCCACCGATAAAAATGGTATGCCGGTGTACCATACCAATGTGGTAATGGCGTTAGGTGAAAGCTTTTGTGTACTCTGTGAAGATGCCATAGAAGAAGAATGGGAACTGATAGCTGTCCGGCAATTACTAGAATCAACTAATCATTCTATTATTGCCATTACCCGTGAGCAGATGCACTGCTTTGCCGGCAATATGCTGGAAGTGAAAAGCACTCCTTCATCAGGCTCAGGAGGCGAAAACTTTTTGGTACTGAGCCAAACAGCTTTTAATTCTTTGCGGAAAGAACAAAAGCAAATGCTGGAAGCTTATGCTACTTTACTGCCGATTGCTGTACCTACTATTGAAGAAGTAGAAGGCGGTAGTGTAAGGTGTATGATGGCGGAAGTGTTTTTGGAGAGGAGATAAATTTGATTTATTCTATTTCTTTTTTAATAAACAAAAAAAGAGTTTCAAAAAGTTCAAAATTTGATTCCTCGAAACCAAGCATCCCGAAAACCCAACTCTCTACTATTCACCGACCTCATCGGCTTAACATATATTTTACTCATATAAGCATTTTACCCTTGGCTTAAAACTGCTCAGTTGAAGTTTTTGAAAATTTAAGTCAGCTTATAAACTGACTTGTTACTTAACCAAAACAACCTTTTCCGATCTTACAGTTAACTTCCCAATCGGTTCATTATATATGGAAAGGTTATTTTTTCGAAAAAGTTCTTTTATATCTTCCAGGCTTTCCTCCCTCACGCTCACCAGTAATCCCCCATTTGTCTGTGGGTCGGGCAATAGTGTAAAAGCTTCCATCACATTCACCCCTTTTTCTCCAACGGAGTCCTTTCGGACAAATTTTAATTTATCGCTATAGGCATTCCAGTTTCTTGTAGTGGCATCGGGGAAAATGCGTTGGGCAATATATTCTTTCACCCCTGCTGCAATGGGTAGCTTGTCGTAATAAATTTCTGCACTCAACCCGCTTCCTTCGGCCATTTCAATCAGGTGGCCAAGCAAGCCAAAACCGGTTACATCCGTCATGGCGGTTACTCCTTTTATCTTGCCAAGTTCCTCACCCACTTTATTCAATGTTGCCATTTGTTCAATCATCATGGGCAAATGTTCTTCCTTTAATAAACCTCTTTTTTGCGCTGTAGATAAAATACCAACACCAAGAGGTTTGGTCAGAAATAAATAATCACCTTCCTGTGCAGTATTGTTCTTCTTTAAATTTTCAATTGGCACAATGCCTGTTACTGCTAAACCAAAGATCGGTTCCTGCGAATCAATACTATGACCTCCGGCTAAGGGAATACCGGCTTCGGCGCAAACGGCCCTGCCGCCTTCGATTAATTGCTGTGCTACCTCAACTGGTAGTTTTTCCACCGGCCATCCAAGAATGGCAATAGCCAGCAAGGGTTTGCCTCCCATGGCATACACATCGCTGATGGAATTGGCTGCGGCTATTCTTCCAAAATCAAAAGCATCATCTACGATCGGCATAAAAAAATCGGTAGTGGAAATCAGGGCCATTCCATTTCCCAGGTCATATACAGCTGCATCATCCCTGCTGTGATAACCAACCAATAATTTGCTATCGTTGGGGATTACAAAACTGCTTTTCAATATTTCGTCTAACACTTTGGGGGCAATCTTGCAACCGCAACCGGCACCTCGGGAGTATTGAGTAAGAATAATTCGTTCAGGGTTCATTCGTGTGTCTTAAAGTTTTCAAAGTTAATCTTTCAACTGTTCAAAAGCCCTGTCCACTGCCGGCTTGCGGATACTGAAGTGATTAGCATTACCAATCTCATCCTTTACTATCGTAAGGCCACTATATTTTCTACCGGTGACGGTCGTATAAAAACTGCGGGTTGAATACAAAACTTTATTTAAAAACTCCAGCCCACCCACATAAATGGTCACAGTTGCTTTTACCTGTTTATTTTTTTTGGAATAGGCGTCCTCTATTTTATCCAATTCGTAATAATTGGCCCAGCAGGAAGGACTGATAGCAAAGTGCCGGTCAAACAAATTATCGTCTTTGAATAAAGTATATAAGCAAAACAATCCCCCAAATGAATGACCAATAAAAGCCCTGCTTTTTTTATTAGGTAACTTTTCCTCTATCGAAGGAATAAGTTCATTCTTCATAAAAAAATAAAACTTGTCGGCTTTGCCAAAATTTGTTTCTACATTCTTCGTAATATCAGATGGAATAAAGTCGCGGGGACGTTTTATATTATAATCACCAATATGCCCGATGGCAATGATGACGCAATTGGCAGGAATAGTAGCTGCCCACGATGCACTTTTACCCAATACATAATTGCCAATACCGATTCCACCATCTGTCATATAAACCTGATGATATTTTTTAGAAGCGATAAAACCAGCTGGTTTTCGAACGGTGATCACATATTTATCCTTTGTAGAAGCTGAATAAACGGTATCAATCTGTATTGATTGCGCAATAACAATAACCGGGAAAAGGAATAATAAGAACAAAAGGAATTGCCTCATTATTCAAATTTCGGAATAGATTGTGAGAATATAGCCGCAGAGATGAAGAATTGCCAGAAATTTTGCACCACTACATCTCAACGACAGCTCTATTTTTTTCTCCTGAATACGATCCCTGCATTTTTTTGAAAATCGGAACTGAAACGAAGATTATATACGTCTTCACCGTCGTGCACGACCAGCAAACCGGTGTTAGGGGGATACTTCCCTAAATTTTCTGCAAACAATACCAATGTAAAATCTTCATTATCCCGAGTAATATAGATCGTTTTCTTGATGGCACTGCCTTTTAATCCTTGTTTTGATAAAATCACTTCCCCGTTCATATAAATACTTACAGTATCCCCATCGATCTCCCCATTATCATACAGCGATAATTCCAGGCTATCAGCTTTAAATGTCACAATCTGTGAGAATTCCGATTTTCTTCCGGCCACAAGGGCTGCTTTGGCAATGATATCAACAGCCGGCTTTTTTTCCTCTGGAATAATCGAAATAGCAGCAGGGCCAGTCTTTGTATCCTTGTTTTCTGCGACCGGGTTGTTAGTGACAAGCGAAGTTGGAGGAATAGTATTTTTTGTAACAATATCTTGCTTGTTGGTTTCGGCTACTGGTTTTGCAGAAGTTGATGTTGGCTGGTTATTGGGTTTAACAACAGTTCTTGTTTCTGTTTGTTTTTGTTGCTGATTACCCTCATCATTTTTGGCAACTACTTGCTGTTGCTGGTCAGGACTCATTGCAACCGTTCCGGTTTTGACAGGTTTATTTCCTGATACTGAAACGGGATCAGTTGATGTTTTACCAGGAATAGCTGCCGCTGTGGTTTTATTTTCAGCCACGGTTTTTGAAGAAGATAGAGGGATAATATCAACCTTGTTTTTTGCAATACTTTTTGTATCAGTTTTCGGCAAATTGGTTGCGGGTTTATTTAGCAGGGCCGGTTCTTCAACGGAAACAGTATTCCCGGCGATGATCTTCGGTGAGGAAGACGTCGTTATTGCAACAGGATCTGTTGTAGTTATCACGGTATTATTTTTTGGTAAATCCCCGGTGGGTTTCTTCAGCTCAGTTACTTCTTTTCCAGTCGTTTTATTCTCAGTGATTGTTTTCACCGGTGAAGTTGGATTAAGATCAACACTACCTGTAGCAATATCTCTTTTATCAGTCGTTGGTAAATTTGTCACCGGCTTATTCATGGAAGCTATAGCTGCCTCTTTTACTGCAGAATTTGATGGTGTTGCAGCATCGTCTGGAGTAATTGAAGAAGGAATGGGAGGCGGTTTTGTCGTTGCTCTTTCCAGGTTGGGTTTATTCGCCGCAATACTAACATCAGTATTGGCCAAGCCGGGTTTTGATTTTGTAGAATATTCTGTTTTTATTTTTTCGGGCTTCACCAGCTTTACAATGGGTGCAGTTTCCTGCCGGTCTTTGTAGAATGCGATATCATCAGCCAGCTTTAGTTCTTCCAGGTGGGGAAATATTTTTGAAGCCGTAAGATCTTTCTCTTCTTCTAGGCTTACTTTACCTGTAACTGAATAGTATTTTTTAGTGGCATTGGTCTTCCAGGTGCCATCGAGGTACCAGGCACTATCATTTTGATTACGGCGAAAGATGCTGGTAACTTTGATGCCCTTATCCAGCTTACCGCGAAAATTATAAGAGATGATCTCATCATCCGTTACTTCGCAAACATCTCCTTCTATTGTTCCCTTCAGTCTCTTTACCACATAGTAGAGCGTATCATCTACAATAAACTCACTTCGGGAATAGCCATATACTTTGCCTTTGTACTCGGTCAATGCAATTTCAAACAACTGGTCTTTTCTTACCGTTGTGCTGTCGTTGCTCAGGGCTCCGGTCCACAGGCCGGTCAGTGTTTGTGCGAAAAAAAATAGCGGGGATAATAAAAGCAGGACTATAAGCCTAAGCCTTTTCAGGGTGCTGATGCTGGGCAAGGATAAGTTGGTCGGCATTTTCAGGGATTACGGATTTACAGTTAACTGTACGTAATAACGAATTTATCCCCTCCCGATTGTGTAAAGACTTGAAATAAAGCCGATCATAATATTTCAGTAAAATATCGAAAGTTTCACTGATTTTTCCCTCATTTAGGAGCAAAATGGCTGTTTTTGCGTTCAAATAGCCCAATTTTTGAGAGATCCGCGTAATTGCATCTTTTAGTTTTTCGGGGTTTAACTGCCCATATTCCCGGACAATATGCTGCAATCGCTCCTCAAATGGAATATCGAGAAAATACACTGATGACTCCCGCATGTTTTTCCAGAGCCCGTGGGGGATATTGACCTGGCCAATGCGCTGGCTTTCATCTTCAAGCCAAATGGCCCCCAACCCCTTAAAGGGGGCTTTCGAAGACCCTGTATTTTGCTCGCAGCTAATAGCTCGCAGCTCGCAGCTTAATAAATTTTCAAACATCTCCTGGCCCGGTTGGGGCGGCATTCCAATACTACCAAAAGCGGAACCTTTGTGGTTGGCGAGACATTCGAGATCAATTACAGGCTCGCCTTTTTCTTTCAGTGTTTTTAATAACTCCGTTTTTCCGGAACCGGTATAACCGCCGAGTATGTGGAACAGAAGGGGGAGTTTAAACGTTTCCAACACATGGTTCCTGAATTTTTTATAACCACCTATCAGGGTATACACTTTAAATCCATACAGATCTAATAACCAGGCAACTCCTGCACTCCGCATACCGCCTCTCCAGCAATGAACGAGAATGAGTCGGGAGTCGTTAGTCGTAAGTCGGGACCACTCCAGCTCGGGTTTTACTCCTGACTCCTGATTCTTGACTAACAACTCAATTTCCTCCACCAATTTCCTCATCTTCATCCCAAAAAAATCAAGCCCGATCTTGATGGCCTCTTCCCGGCTTTGCTGTTTATATGCTGTCCCGACAATTTTTCTTTCTTCGTCAGTAAATAATGGTAAGCTGTATGCACCGGGAATATGCGCATGTATATATTCTCCCGGCGAACGCACATCCAGGACAGGATGTTGTTTCGCCAGTTCCAGGAATTGCTCAATATGTACTTTTTCTACGGCCATTAATCGAGTTGAAAATTAATCAATTGCCCAAATTGAAAGAGGAAAAAACGTAAAAGAAAAGCTGCTCCATATATAAGAGCAGCTTGTATTATTTTCAAAATAGCTAATTAAGTGTCTTCGAATTACCGGTTCATACTCGCCAAAAACTCTTCGTTGCTTTTGGTTCCTTTCATCCTGTTTTGTAATTCCCGCATGGCTTCTTCAGCATTCATATCTGTCAGGAAAACACGGAGCAGGTTCATTCTTTGCAATACATCCCTGTCAAGTAAGAGGTCATCACGACGGGTAGAGGACGCCACCAGATCAATTGCCGGGTAGATACGTTTGTTAGACAAACGACGCTCCAGTTGCAATTCCATATTGCCGGTTCCTTTGAATTCTTCAAAGATCACCTCGTCCATCTTACTACCTGTATCAACAAGCGCTGTTGCAATAATGGTCAATGATCCACCATGTTCAATTTTACGTGCTGCACCAAAAAACTGTTTAGGTTTTTGCATCGCATTGGCTTCCACACCACCAGATAAAACTTTACCGGAAGATGGAGCCACGGTATTATGCGCCCTTGCCAAACGGGTAATAGAGTCCAATAAGATAACCACATCATGTCCGCATTCTACGAGGCGTTTTGCTTTTTGTAAGGCAATGGTAGAGACCTTCACGTGTTTTTCAGCAGGTTCATCAAAGGTGGAAGCAATTACTTCACCTTTAATACTTCTTTCCATATCGGTCACCTCTTCCGGGCGTTCATCCACCAATACCACCATCAGGTAACACTCGGGGTGATTGGCAGCAATAGCATTGGCTACTGCTTTCAGCAACATTGTTTTACCGGTCTTCGGTTGTGCTACGATCAATCCACGCTGGCCCTTACCAATAGGAGTAAAGAGATCCATGATACGGGTAGAATAATCGGATGGAGTGGTAAATAAATTCAGTTTCTCATACGGAAACAAGGGTGTTAAATAATCGAAGGGTACACGGTCCCTCACTTCTTCCGGACTCTTACCATTGATGGTATCCACTTTTAATAAAGCAAAATATTTTTCGCCTTCTTTAGGCGGGCGAACCGCACCATGTACGGTGTCACCGGTTTTTAACCCAAACAGTTTTATCTGTGAAGGAGAAACATATACATCATCCGGGGATGATAAGTAGTTGTAATCAGAAGAGCGGAGGAAACCATAACCATCGGGCATCATTTCGAGAACTCCTTCCCCCAGTATTACTCCGTCAAACTCTACATTGAATTGCTGGTTCTGCTCACGGCGCGGAGGATAGAATTTATTTTGCCCTGCACCGGATGGATTTTCGGGTGATTGTTGATTACCATCATTAAAAATGGCCTGTACTAATTTTTCCTGTGCATTGGCAGTATTGTTGGCATCCGGTTGTTCACCGGTAGGTTGTGCATCAGTAGTTTGTTGAGATGGGGCCTGTGCTTCTCTTTCGTTACCGTCTTCCACTACGTTCTCTTTCTCATCGGGTTTTTTCCGTGCCCGTTTAATAGGGCTCCTATCGTCTTTTTTTAGGGGCATATTGGTTTTTTTAATAATTGCTTTTTCGGTATCGCCACTTTCAACTACGGCTTCCTCACTGCCGCCGGTGCTGGTATTGGTTTTGATGATGCGTTTACGTTTACCGTCATCAGTAGGTTTGGCACCTTTGGAGCCGGCAATGGCCTGGCTGTCAAGGATTTTATAAACCAGGTCCTGTTTACCTAATTTTTTGGCGTTGGATATTTTAAGTTGTTCTGCAATGTCCAGCAGTTCAGGAACGAGCATTTCGTTCAGTTGGAGAATATCGTACATATAAAAATCTTGATGTTAGTCACAACTCGCGGTGAGCAATCTTGAAATCTGAAAAAATGTTTGAGTTTTTGTTGAATGAAACAGGCGGGTAAAAATGGGAAAAACTGTCTGGGAGAACGATGTTTATCAGCCTCTTTCCGGTGCAATTATACGCTTAATTTGGTAAAATCAAAAATTTTAGGCAAAACGGGCAGGAAAGGGAAAGCCGTGAATCCTGAGATCAACGGCTTTTCCGGTAGTGAACAGCATGCTTATTTCGTCGTAAATACTTTTATTACCCATCATTTTCACTGTTTACTACAAGCAGGCTCCTGCCTGTTGGGCTTTTGCCGGCAGGGAAAAATTGAACTCCTTCAGGCGCATCTCCGGTCTTCAATGTTTTCATAAATACGGGATAATATGGGTAGGTGATATTACACATCGCAACGGCATCAGCTCTTTTCAGCCCCAAAAAGGATAGTTCGGTCGCTTATTTTTCCAATGGTCAGCCCTTTCGGCTCCGCTCCTTTATCATCGCTGCAGCTATCATCATATAAGTAGTACGCTGCAACCTTTGCATCGAGCTCATTTTTCCTGCAGCGTGACCCAGGTTGTTTTTGAATTGGCGCTGATGGTAACATAATCCGGCTCTAAGTCCTTTGCAAAATTATTTTCGAGGAAAATACCCGTAAACCCGATATCAATAGACCTGGTTTAAAAAAAGGAAACAGGGTCTTCCGTTATGGCCGGATTTACACGGTCCTTTTTACAGGAAACAAAGATAAAAACATGGATGACCAGGGCCAGCAATATAGCTTTCATACGGTAATTATTTGGATACAAGATTAACATCAGTATATTATACATTCATGACCGTAGTATTATTGAAATGTTAACTGGCATAGCCGCTCTAAAGGCTTTTCGGCTGACGGGTACTATCTTTGCCCTCCAAAAAATCAGGTATGTTCAATAAGCGGATCAGGATTAAAGAGCTGCTGGTACAAGAACCAGCCGGTCAGGAAGTAACGGTTATGGGTTGGGTGCGTACGTTTCGTAACAATCAGTTCGTAGCGCTCAATGATGGCAGCACCAATAATAACCTGCAGGTAGTGGTGGCCCTCGGCAGCCAGGAAGAAGAATTGCTGAAGCGTATTACAACATCTGCTTCTTTGAAAGTAACCGGTACTATTGTTCCCTCATTGGGCAAGGGACAAAAAATGGATTTGAATGCTACCGAGATCGAGATATTGGGCGACAGCGATGCAGAAATTTATCCCTTACAACCCAAGAAACACAGCCTTGAATTTTTACGCGAGATCGCTCATTTACGTTTTCGTACCAATACGTTTGGTTCAGTATTCAGGGTTCGGCATGCGCTGGCATTTGCTATCCATAAATTTTTTAATGATAAAGGGTTCCTTTACATGCACACGCCTATCATAACAGGTAGTGATGCAGAAGGTGCAGGTGAAATGTTTAAAGTAACAACCTTGCCTTTTGATGAGACCCCAAGAACAGATGAAGGCGCAGTGGATTTCTCAAAAGATTTTTTTGGAAAAGCAAGTAATCTCACGGTTAGCGGACAACTTGAAGGAGAGCTTGGTGCCACTGCTTTTGGTGATATTTACACCTTTGGTCCCACTTTCCGGGCCGAGAATAGTAATACCACCCGGCATCTGGCCGAGTTCTGGATGATCGAACCCGAAATGGCTTTTTCTGACCTGGAGGACAATATGAATTTGGCGGAAGAATTCATCAAGTATATTATTAAGTATGCCATTGATAACAATAAAGAAGACCTGGAATTCCTGTCACAGCGTTTAGCGGAGGAAGAAAAACAATTGCCGCAGGATAAGCGGGGTGAAATGGGACTGATGGAAAAACTGGAATTTGTACTCAACAATAATTTTGAACGCATAACCTACACGGAAGCCATTGACATTTTAAGAGAGAGCAATCATAACAAGAAAAAGAAATTCCAATACCCGATCACTGGTTGGGGAATGGACCTGCAAAGTGAACATGAACGATACCTGGTAGAAAAGCATTTTAAGAAACCAGTAATATTATCCAACTACCCAAAGGAGATCAAAGCCTTTTACATGCGGCAGAATGAAGATGGGAAAACTGTTGCCGCGATGGATATTCTTGCTCCTGGTATAGGAGAGATAGTCGGTGGCTCGCAGCGGGAAGAGCGGTTTGATCAACTCCTCGACCGGATGAAAGAAATGAATATATCCGAAGAAGAACTCTGGTGGTACCTGGATACAAGACGTTTCGGTACGGTTCCTCATGCTGGTTTTGGTCTTGGTTTTGAAAGGCTGGTTCTCTTTGTTACCGGGATGACGAATATCCGGGATGTAATTGCATTTCCGAGAACGCCGGGGAGTGCGGAGTTTTGACCTCACCCCAATAATCATTCTTGCACCTGAAGTAGTATGTTCTCCCTCTCCTAAAGGAGAGGGAGGAGAGAATGTCTATTTTTTAACCAATGTTAATTGGGGAGAGGTTGTATTGCATTATCCGGGACGTAATTGCTTTTCCGAGAACACCGGGTAGTGCGGAGTTTTAATTTTTTTTAATATAATAGTTAGTTAAAGAGGCGCTTTCCTGTGCCTCTTTAAAAATACCTGCTAGTGGGTACGAAAGCATTGAAAAGATTGCATATTTTAGAATGCATAAAATGCGCAATTTTTTTTACATAATAATTTTATCTACCTGTTGTAATATTACTTCAGCACAAAATAATACTGACTATTATAATCTTATTAATCTGGCAAATACTTACTACGATGCCGGTGAATACGAAAAAGGCATTTCTATTTCTCAAAAAGCTGTTAGAGTAACAAGGCAGCAACTAGGAGAAGCTCATCCCGTTTTTGCTATTGCTATAAATGATATGGGGCTATTTTATAAAGAACTGGGTCAATATAAAAAGGCCGATTCTCTTCTGAGAGTAGCGTTAAAAATACGGGAAACCGTATTGGGTAAGGAGCATTATGATTATGCGGCAAGCCTGAACAATCTGGCAAATCTTTTTAAAACTACGGGTGAATACTCCAAAGCAGAGCCTCTATTTATAGAGGCGATAAAAATAAAAAGGAAAACATTGGGAGCAATGCACCCATCTTCTATCAGGAGTGTACATAATCTTGCTGACCTGTACCTTACGACCCGCCAATATGAGAAGGCGGAATCCCTTTACCTCTCTGAAATGGAGAACTGGAAAAATGCTAAGGGTGAAACTTCTATGGATTATACAGCTTGTCTACGTGGTTTGGCCAATACATATAATAAAATGGAACAGTATGAGAAAGCGGAATCCTTTTACAAGAAGGGAATTGAAATAAATAAAAGCAAGGGCTCTGCATACCTTGCAGAGTATGTCAGTAGTATTCATGATTATGCAACCATGAATGCAGACATCGGTCAATATGAAAAGGCGGAAACCTTATACAGTGAAGCAATGGTGATATCGAAAAAAGTATTTGGCGAATCCGATATCAAACATGCCATTATATTACAAAACCTTGCAAACTTATATAGAAGTCTTGGGCAGTATGAAAAGGCGGAGGCATTACATCTTTCTGCCAAAGAGAAACTTAAGCATTCAGTTGGAGAAACCCGGGAAATGTATTCTACTTTGCTATATAACCTTGCTAATTTATATAAAAGTATGGGCTTGTATGAGAAATCGGAGCCTATAGCTATTGAGGCAAAAGAAGTAAGGGAAAGCTTATTTGGTGAAAAAAACTCTTCGTATGCTGCAAGCTTGAACAGCCTGGCAGAATTATACATGGCGATGGGAGAGAATGAAAAGGCGGAATCATTGGGGAAAACAGCAATGGATATTTTCAAAGCTATCGGAGGAGAAAATAGCCGTGAGTACAAATCGAGCCTTTCTCTTCTAGGCCAATTATATAGTATACTTGGCCAATACGATAAAGCAGAACCGATTTTGAGCCTATGGGTGGAACGAGAAAAAATAAAGGGTGGTGTAAGCCTTGGTTATGCAACCGTACTAAATCAGTTGACAAGTTTATATTTGAAAACAGGAAAATCGGATAAAGCAGAGCTTCTTATTTTTCAAAATATCCAAGTTATTGTTAATAATATACAAGTAAATTTTTATGGTTTATCAGAGCAGGAGAAACAAATTTATATTGAAGAGAAAATTTCAGTTTTAGAAACAACAAATAGTTTTTTATATAATTATAAAAAAGCAAACCCGGTAACAATAAAGCTTATCGCCAATACACAATTACTTTTTAAGGGATTAATATTGAATAATACTCAGGATGTATTAAAGGTGTTACGCCAAAGCAGCGATACGATAATACAAAAATTGTATAAAAAATGGCTATCGTATAAAAAAACACTTGCTGAACAATATGGGCTGCCCAAAGCAGAACGCAAACCAGACCTGAAACAAACAGAAACTGAAGCTGAGCGTCTTGAAAAGCAACTAACAAAAAAATCAACGGAGTTTCGAAAACAGCAACAGTCCCTTCAGTTAACAGGAGCTGATATTCAACAGAAATTGGAACAGGACGAAATTGCTATTGAATTTGTGCGATTTAGCTTATACAATGCAAAAGGGATTGATAGTGTAATGTATGCAGCATATGTTTTACATAAAAGTGACACAGCTCCGCAATTCGTATCCCTCTTCGAAGAAAAGCAATTACAGAAGCTATTAGACAGTGCCGGCAGATCAGCTACTTCGACCGCTAAAGTTTTTTATCGAGGGTTAGAATTAAAAAACAAAAACACTGCATTGGGAAAGGATTTGTACAAATTAATATGGCAACCATTAGAACCATATTTAAAAGGAGTAAGATCAATCTCCTATTCACCGGCGGGTAAGTTATACGGTATAGCTTTTCATGCTCTCGCAGTTGACAGCACAACCTTGCTAATGGACAAATACCAGTTGCAGCATTATACCAGCACAAGGCATGTAGCATTAAGAACAGAAGAAAATAAAATTACGAAACCTTCCGGGATAGCTTTATTCGGCGATGCAAATTTTACAATGGATAGTATTGCTCTGGTAAAAGAACGAACTATTCCATCAGGAACTGAAGTGGTATCAACTTCTATTTATACTCCACCAAACAGAGGTAGCAGAGGTGGTGTATGGGACAACCTTCCGGGAACGGCTGAAGAAGTAAAGAAGATCAAAGGATTATTTGACCAAAATAAACTCAGCACCAAATCATTTGTACAAACAACCGCTTCTGAAGAAAACTTAAAAGCACTAAGCGGCAACTCACCACAAATACTCCATATTGCGACACACGGATTCTTTTTGCCAACACCAGATAAAAAAAGAAAAGAAACAGAATTTGACCAAGGGAATACCTATACATTAGCCGATGACCCTTTATTAAGAAGTGGCTTAATACTTTCCGGCGGCAACTATGCCTGGAGTGGTAAAATGCCGATTGACGGAGTAGAGGATGGAATCGTAACGGCTTATGAGATATCTCAAATGAATTTAAGCAACACCGAACTTGTTGTACTTAGCGCCTGCGAGACAGCTCTTGGTGATGTGAAAGGAAGTGAAGGTGTATTTGGTTTGCAACGGGCTTTTAAAATGGCGGGAGTGAAAAAACTGATAGTAAGTCTTTGGCAGGTACCAGATAAAGAAACGGCCGAACTGATGACAGCTTTTTATACCTATTGGATGAAAGGAAAATCTATCAATGAATCATTTACACAGGCACAGGCAGATATGCGGAAAAAATACTCTCCATTTTATTGGGCGGCGTTTGTGCTGGTGGAATAGATTGCAGTTCAATACAGTTAGCTCCCATAAGTTTACGAAGTCTCCCTACCCATCCGTATCTGTTTTGCTGCCAAGCTAAAGATTTCGTAGATTAACCAACCAATCAGCCAAACCTCCTGCTATGAAATTTATACTTGCACTATGCCTGTTATTTTTTTCTGTTTGTATAAAAGCGCAGACCACTCTTGAGTTGTTGCAGGAAACAATGCGACTGTTTGAAAAAGGCGAATACGAAAAGGCCATCCCGGTAGCTGAAAAAGCTGCGGAAGCAGTTAAGAAAGACTTTGGCGAAAAACACTCCCTTTATAACGGCACTATTTTCTTCCTGGCTGTATGTCATTATAAATTGTACCATTACGAAAAAGCGGAGCAATACTTTGTTTTGCAAAAAGACTTGCTATCGAAAACTTCCGGGGAAAAGGATAAGACATACACAGCCTGCCTTATTAACCTTGCAGCGGTATACAGAGATATGGGTAAATACCAGCAATCGGAGGCCCTTTATATACAGGCAAATACTATTAATAAAGCAATACTGGGTGAAAACGACCCCGACTATTCTACCAGCCTGAATAATCTTGCCTCCTTGTACCAGTTTATAGGCCAGTATGCCAAAGCTGAACAGCTTTTTACCCAATCGGGCAATAACCTGAAAAGAATTCTTGGCGAAAACAATGCCCTTTATGCCACCAGCCTGAATAATATGGCTACACTTTATTCTGTAATGGGCTTGTATGAAAAAGCAAAACCTATTTTGATCCGGGTATTGGAATTACGGAAATCGGTATTAGGAGAAACACACCGGGACTATGGCTTAAGCCTGAATAATCTTGCCGCGCTATATGGCAACATGGGTCAATATGATAAAGCAGAGCCGCTTTACCTGGAAGGAATTGGTATTCTTAAAAAAACGAAGGGAGAAAATCACCCGGATTATGCCAGTATGCTGGATAACCTGGCACAACTTTACCAGCATATCGGCCGCTATGAAAAGGCAGAAAGGCTGTTTGTGGAAGCAGGCGAGATCCGGGTAAAAACACTTGGAAGTACACATCCGGATATTGCTTCTACATTGAATAATATTGCCGGATTGTATACCGAAAGCGGGCAATACGAAAAGGCAGAACCCATCTATATTTTCGCAAGTGAGCTGTTAAAAAAGTCCTTTGGGGAAATGCATCCCGACTACGCGGGTAGCCTCAACAACCTGGGTAACTTGTATGAATCGATGGGTCAATATAAAAAAGCAGAACCTCTTTATTTAGAGTCGATCAATATAAAGAAAAAGATCTTTGGCGAAACGCATATTAGCTATGCGACAGGGTTAAATAACCTGGCCTTTTTATACTTCAACCTTGGTCAGTATGAAAAAGCAGAACCCCTTTTTTCCAAGGCTATGGCGATTGTTAAAAATGCAATAGGGGAAGACAACCCGGATTATGCTACTCACTTGAATAATATTGCCAACGTATGGCAGAGTATGGAGCAATATGCCAAAGCAGAACAGGCTTATATACGTACTAACCAGATCAGGGAAAAAATATTTGGCATCAATCATACAGATTATGCTTCCAGCCTCAACAACCTGGCTTCTCTATACACCGTGATGGGGCAATACAAAAAAGCAGAACCACTGATCATACAGGCAAAAGATATCTGGAGAAAAGTAAAAGGCGAAAACAGTCCTGCCTATGCGACCGGTCTTAATAATGTCGCGGCGTTTTACCGGAAAACCCAAACACATTATGCTCAATCCGAAACGTTCTACCTTGAAGCCATCCGGCTCAGAAAAATGTTGCTGGGAGAAAAGCATCCCTATTATTCAGAAAGCCAGAATGACCTTGCCTTATTATATACTCAAATGGGTCAGTACCAGAAAGCTGAGCCATTGCTATTATCAAGCAGCCGTATTCTACTGCAAAATATTGCGGGTACCTTCAGTATACTTTCCGAAAAGGAAAAGGCAAAATACCTGGACTATAACAGGGAAATAGTGGAATGCAACAACAGTTTTTTGTACAATAATCCCAAAGCATCGGCTGCGATTCTTGAAAATAATTATAATCTGGAGCTGGGTTTTAAATCACTGTCCCTTGCAGATACCCGGAATATGCTGGAGTCGGTCCGTAATAACAAAGACACCGCTGTAAAAAGGATATTTACCCAATGGATGACTTCAAAAAATATACTGGCGAAACAATATACCCTGGCTACTACGAGCCAAACTGCAGATCTAAAAGCCATGGAAGCAGGCGCAGAGACATTGGAGAAAGAGCTAAACAGGCGATCTGCTGTATTCAGTAATCAGCAAAAATCTTTGCAGGTAACAATGAAAGATGTGCAGCAAAATCTGGAAGAAGATGAAGCGGCAATCGAGTTTACAAGATTTAAACTCTATAATAAAAAATGGACCGACTCTGTTATCTATGGGGCATATATCCTTCGCAAGGGCGATGTGGCACCCCGGTTTGTTCCCCTTTGTGAAAAAAAACAATTGCAATTATTGTTTGACAGTGCAGGTAATACCGCTCCGAAGCTGGTAAAGAATTTTTATCGCGGGTTAGAAATAAGAGGCAGTGCAGCCCAATTGGGTAACCAGCTCTATCAACTGATATGGCAACCCCTTGAACCTTTTTTAAAAGGAATAAAAAAAATAGCCTACTCGCCTGCCGGCAAATTATACAGTGTGGCTTTTCATGCGCTGCCAGTTGACAGTACGACAATATTGATGGATAAATACCAGTTGCAGCAATACACCAGTACCCGGCAGATCTCCTTACGAACAGAAAGCCAGACAACCGTAAGACCTGGCAGTATTGTGTTATTTGGTGATGCACAGTTTACCATGGATAGCCTGCAATTAGTGCAGCAACGAAAAAATAAGAGTAATACGGAGCTCAGTACGACGATCAATTCTGTTTTCAAAAACAGAGGTAGCGAAAATGGGGCCTGGGTCAACCTGCCTGGTACGGCAGAAGAGATAAAAAAGATCGGGCGATTGTTTGAGCAAAACAAGATTAGTACCCGTTTATTTATTCAGCAGTCTGCATCAGAAGGCAACTTGAAAACAATGACGGGCAACGCACAGCAAATCATTCATATTGCTACACATGGTTTTTTTTTACCCGAGGCTAAAAAGAAGAAAACGGATTCCGGACAGGCCAATGCTTATTCATTAGCAGAAGATCCGTTACTCCGGAGCGGCCTGGTATTGGCGGGAGGTAATTATGCCTGGAGTGGAAAGACTCCGGTGGATGGAGTGGAAGACGGTATTGTTACCGCCTACGAGATCTCGCAATTGAATTTAAGTAATACCGAATTGCTGGTACTGAGTGCCTGCGAAACAGCATTGGGGGATGTAAAGGGAACTGAAGGGGTATTTGGGTTACAACGGGGATTTAAAATGGCTGGCGTTAAAAAAATGATCGTCAGTCTGTGGCAGGTTCCGGATAAAGAAACAGCAGAATTAATGACCTCTTTTTATACTTACTGGATGAAAGGAAAAACAATTGCCGGGGCATTTTACCAGGCCCAGGCGGAAATGCGCCAAAAATATCCGGCTTATTACTGGGCTGCATTTGTATTGGTAGAATAATGGATTTTATCTTGTATGGATTTTCCAGCGGATTGTATCTCATAGGCAAACTACGCTTATGCAAGTACAGCAATCAATCGGCAACGAGGGCCGGGTAAGTTCACGGAAAAGAAGAGGGGTAATGCGGATGATAAGGCATTCCCTTAGAGTGGATATGACACCCATGGTAGATCTTGGTTTTCTCCTGATCACTTTCTTTGTAATAACAGCAGAGCTCACTAAGCCAACCGTCATGGATATTTATGTGCCCAAAGAGGGTGGAAAACCTATGCCAATTGGTGAGTCTAATGCACTGACTGTTTTATTGGAGGAGGACAAATTTTATTACTATAACGGGCAATGGGAAGACGCTATTCAGGGAGGAAAGATTTTTGAAACTACCCCGTCCGGGCATTCGGCTCTTCGAAAAATTATTGGTGATAAACAACGGGAATTAGACATCACTCAAAAAGCAAAGGAAGGAAGAGATGGCCTGATGGTAATTATTAAACCGTCACCTAACGCTTCCTATAGCGAAGTAGTGAAGATGCTGGATGAGATGACCATCAGCCAGGTAAAGAAATTTGTGATCGTTAAAATAACAGGAGAAGAACTGGTTTGGCTGAAAGGAAAAAGCGGATCTGATTAGTTCCCGGTTTTTTGCAGTACACAATACATATTGTCAAATAAATTCAACGAAATCAACCAACTTTTTTGAGCCGGGGAGTAAGCAGATTTTTTTTGCAACACAAAATTTTTAAAATAATCCCACACATAACTTGTTTGAAAATATCTCGATTGATGGGAAGTATTTAGAAGGGTAAGACCAGCCTGCTTTGCAGCCAACTGCAAGGTTGTTTTGGAGAAATATGAGTAATGATATTTATTAAAGTAATGTCATCTTTTCCCGGTTATCTTCCGATGACAACTTCGGACATCCGGCATTGACATCAGCAAATGGGAACCAGGGTGCATAAGCCGGGTAATTGTTTTCATGAAGCTAACTGGGTCTTTTATATGCTCCAGCACATCGAATGTGGTAATGACATCAAATGCATTTCCGGTATTGGCGGTTGCAAACTCATCAATTGTTCCGTAAAAGAAAGCAGGGTTGCCATTTAGAAAATGATCATACAATGAAAAAGATGGTTCAATACCAGTGGCTGTAAGACCTTGCCCAGTAAGATAATTAACCCATTTTCCACTGCCACAACCTATATCCAGTAGCGTTTTATGGTTCCCGGGATGTAGTTGATTGACCCAATCCAGCATTTTAGCATGGTTTTTTTTATCTGATTTTTTTTCATCAAAATATTGCAGGTAGGAAGTTTCGAAATCGGTTATTTTATTATCCAGGTTTGCGTTGCTGGTGGTTGAGGAAAAAATAAACCCGCAGCTGGTACAGGAATAATAAGGGATGTCTTTTTTTATAAAAAGCAGGGATGTGTTTTGGTTGTTACAAAGCGGGCAGGAAATGACCATGCGACTTATTTAGGTGTTTTTTCTTGCGCCTCTTCAATGGCTTTATTGCGGAGAATAGAAGTCAACAGCTGCTCTAATTTCCGGATACGGGCATACAATTTTAAAATAACAAACCAGAAAATTATAATGCTGGTATAAAACACAAGGTCCGCCCCACGACCTACTCCCAGTTTGTTAGCGAGCTGGTTGGTAATGTCAGGGAAAAGGATAAATACAATTGCAGCGGCTATTAAGACAAGCAGCAGGAGGATATCCAACAGGCTATTTCGCAGCCGGATAAAGAAATAAACGGCAATAAAAGCAACACCAGTAATCAGGAGTATTTTAATACCGTTCATTCAAATATTTTATGTAAAACTAAATCAAAAAAGATTCTGATGCTGTTGAAAACAGACTGACCCTTACTTTTTGAATAAAAGGTGTAGTTGATAGTAACCGGCACTTCTATATGCCGGAGTTTGTGTTTACGGATTGCATAGAGTATTTCTGTGGCATGGGCCATCCGGTTTTCCTTTAATGCTATTTTTTCTATGGCTGCTTTGGTGAAAGCCCGCAGGCCATTATGCGAGTCGGAAAGATATAATCCTGAAAAAAAATAATTAACCAGCCTCCCGGCATGCAAAACCCACTTTTTGGTTAGCGGTGCGTTTTGTTGCCCCTTGATCAAAAATCTTGACCCGAGAGCAATATCTGCACGACCATCTTGTAATGGAGCCAGTAGCTGTTGAATATCTGATGGAGCATGTTGTCCGTCTGCATCAAAAGTTATTACATAATCAGCAGGTAACTTCTTTACATATTCAAAGCCGGTTTGTAATGCAGCTCCCTGACCAAGGTTGGCAATGTGCCGGATAATTGTAACGGGCAAGTCGCCGATAAGCGATTGTGCTGGCACCACCGAACCGTCATCAACAAGGATAATGGTATATTTTTTTTCATTGACTAATTCTGCTACCACCTGCCGGAGAACAGGACCTTCGTTAAAACAAGGAATAATTATGGTAACAAAAGCGTTTGTCATGGGGCGGTTGTTTTACCAGGCTCAGCCTGGAGTGTATAATACAACCAACCATTGTTTTGTTTATAGAATGAAAAGCCAGGTCTGGAGATCAATTCTTTAAAAAAGGGAGTAGCTCCCAGCTGGAAAGCTACCAGCAAAGTTACCGGCTTTGAGGTCTCCGGGGCCTTAGTTAAATAAGGCGGATCATAGAACAAAGCATTGGCACCATACCAATCAGCAAAATAACCAAACTGGTTATCTGTACCGGCGATACAGATTGTTTTTCCCGGATTCACTTTTCGTTGTTCAGCGATATAATCAAGCAGTACTTTCATATCTGGCTGAGCGGGTAAAATATTCTTAAAGGAGGATATCGGCTGCCTGCTTTTTTTGGCAATGATATAAACGTCATGAAGCCCTGCAAAACTGTATAAGACAAGGAGCAAAGGGAGGATGGCTGACCGGATAATTTTTGATGTAAAGTTCCTTCCGAAAACTTTTTGCCATACAAAGAGTTGAATAAATAAAATCACAAAAGCAAAGTATCGCCCATCCTTGACAAAGGTCCAGGTAGTGCCTGTTTGCCGGCTATTGGTTATGGATAGCCAGAACAATATAAAAACGATGCCAATACTTACTAAGGTACCAGTGACCCAGGCATTATCAGTTGCAGAAAATGAGGTACTGTATTTTTTACGAAACCAATTCAGACAGGTAAAACCAAAGAAAACTAATAAGCCCGCAGCTATTATTTTGAACAGCAGGATGCAGGTAGTATACTGAGCCCCGGTAAAGGAAGAAAGCTGCACACCCCAAAAATTGATTTCAATAAAACTATTCAATGAAAAAGGGGCAGCTTCAAAAATATTTCCAGGATACCACCCTTTTGTCATACCCGGGAGCTGGTATAAAAAATGACCGGATACATTCTTTTGATAGAACAGGGTGATCACTGTTATAGTAACAAGAGAAATAGCAATACAAGCAGCTGCATTTTTTAACCCATTTTGGTGCTGTTTCCAGCCGGTATAGAACGCCCAGCACATTCCCAATACACAGACTGGCATATACTGGTAGCGTATTAATGTAGCAAAACCTAAAAAGAAAATGCATAGTACCTGGTTGGTCCATTTTCTTTCTTTACCAAAAAGTAAATTGCAATAATACCATCCGGCAACAACGAATGCCATAGCCAGGAAATCGGTGGGATGAGAGGATACAATATAATCATTGACAAAAACGCCCTGGAACAATAAAAATAATGCAGCGAGCCAGGGAGAAAATCCTAACTGGAGAAGTATCTTTTGGAGGAAAACAAAGAAAATAATGGCAGCCAGCATATCTACACAAAAAGCGGCCAGCATAAAATTATCCGGGAATAAGGATAAAAAAGGGCTTAACAACAACGAATAACCTGGTGGCCAGCCTGTGTAAGGCACATAGGTTTTATCAGCGAGGTCTGTTATAAATGTTCTGCCAATACTGATCCCATGCCCTGCTAGAAAATTTTTTGTGCTGATCAATAAGGCGGCCTTATCGGTACCTACGTTCAGGTATATCCGCATCAGCCCTAATTTAGATAGTATTGCTACTAACAAACAGATCCGGGCAGCCAGCGCTGAAGACAGGAGGAGTTTAATTCTTTGAATCAAGGTTGCTGTTGGTTTGTTGGTAATAAGCTTTTATCCGTTGCGCCACATTTTCACGGATATTGATATAATATAAATTTATATCCGCAATATGGTAATTCTTTGTGAAGTATAAAAAACTCCAGGGAAATTTTGGCTTACTAATGTATAACAAACCGTTACTGACCTGTGCATCACTTGTTTGTTTGTACAGGCGGTTGAAATTAGTTAAAACGCTTCCTTTATTTAGTTTCCTTGACGCATATTCAGTGCTTGATGTCCAAGTAAGTGGGTTCGTGACGTATGAATTGCCATCTTCATTCTTTAAATAAGAAGGAACAAACCCTTTTTTAAAGGTACGCCAGCTGCAGATACACCCCGTTTGCAGGGAGTCTTCACACATTTTTATCGATACGAAATAATCCTTCGCTACAGGCCAGCCGATAATATATGCAGCGACCAATTGTTTTCGAAGAGATAAGGAGCTTACTGAATTTCCCTGGAAAAATTCTTTTAATAATCGTTCACCTAATAAACTACCCTGGCTGTGAGCAGCGATAATGATGGGGTTTCCTTTGTTCCAGGTCTTTAAATAAAATTCGAAAGATGATTTTAGATCTGCATAAGCCAGTTCAAAAGCATTGGCGGCTTTTTCTTTATCTGTTTCAACAAACATTTTAATATGAGCCTGCCGGTATCGCGGCGCAAAAACGCGGCAATGATTATTAAATACACTGGCCTGGTAAAGAATAGTAGAATAATCTGTTTTTGCATTGGTATATTCATTATCAATTGCGGCATTGGGACCCTTCATACTTTGCTTACGGGTATAAGTAGTGGGATGTAAAAAGAATACATCTGCCAGCGAATCTCTCATTTCATTCCTCAAGGGTGCGGGAATACTGTCAGATGGATCCCATTTCCAGGGATGGGCGGCCCAATAATTCAGCTGGCTGTAATCGGGTTTTCCATCAGGGCTTTTGAATTGGTATTGGCTTTGAAAGGCTCGGTATCTATCAGAACAGCCGGCGAGGGATATTATTAGAAAAAGAAAAATAAAGTAGGAATACCGCATGGGGCAAAGTAACCTAAAACCCACCGAAATGGACTGCTCGTCCACTTATTTTACCATTTATAAAAACCAGAGGCAATTTAAAACACTGGGTTGGTAATATCCAAACATAAGCCCAGCTCACGTTACAGGTTAAAATGGGATTTTCGGACTGGCATTACTCTAAAAAATATGGTACTTTAGTTTGCATAGTACCAAATATCACCTTATCTTCGTTCCGGCAAGTAAGAAATAGCAATGGGAAGAAGGAAAAGTTCAAAATCAAACCTACTACCCTTAAAACAAAAAAATGAATATAGATAACACACAAAGCCAGATGCGGAAGGGCATATTCGAGTTCTGTATCCTTTCGATCATTCGCCGGGGTGAGGCCTATCCGAGTGATATTGTGGAAGAAATGAGAGCCGCCAACCTGAAGATACTGGAAGGCACGCTGTACCCGCTATTGACCCGCCTTAAAAATGCAGACATGCTAACCTACCGATGGGTGGAAAGCAACTCCGGGCCTCCCCGCAAATATTTTTCGCTGACAGAAAAGGGAAGCAGTTTTTATAAAGAGCTGGAGCAAACCTGGAACGAGCTTTCAAACGGGGTGAATGCACTGACGAGTAAGAAATCGGATGAACCCCTTAATAATAACTAATCAATATAAACTCCAAATCCCGTTTTACCAGGGACGACAGGAGACCAACATCAACCAAATATTACAACATGAAAAAGATCATCAACATTAACTTAAGCGGCCGGGTTATCCCGATCGAAGATTCTGCTTATGAAAAGTTGCAGGCCTATATTGAAAGTTTGCGCCGCTATTTTGCTATTGAAGAAAGCCGTGATGAGATCATCAACGATATCGAAAGCCGTATTGCAGAATTGCTGCACGAAAAGATCCGTAAAGGAGCTGCAGCTGTAACAGACGGAGATGTGCAGGAAGTTATAAGCTCAATGGGAACTGTAGAAGATTTTGAAGCAGAAGAGAAAGAGAATGCCGGCGCTTCTACCACATCTGCTGAAACAGGAAGCAATCAGCAGAACTATACCTACACAGAAAAGAAACCAAGGGGTCGTTTATACCGCGACAGTAATGACCGGTTCATTGGTGGTGTGTGTAGCGGTATTGCCTCCTACCTGAATGTGGATCCTGCTGTTGTTCGTTTATTGTTTGCCGTTATAGGATTTGGTACCGGTATCGGGTTCCTTGCTTATATCATTTTATGGATCATATTGCCTCCGAGAGACCTGGATGGATACAGCGGCAAAAGACTATATAGAAACCCGGACGACAGGATATTAGGTGGTGTGGCCGGGGGATTAGCTGCATATTTTGATAAAAAAGCATCTGGTATTCGCTTACTATTTGCTGCGCCGATCCTGCTCAATATATTGATCAGTGTTCTCAGCGGGTTCCGGTGGGATACCGACTTTGATCTTGCCCTGAATATTGGATTTGGCTCACTGAGTGGTACGTTTATTCTAACCTATATCATATTCTGGATCGTATTGCCGGAAGCCAACAGCGACTATGAAAAAATGGAAATGCGGGGTGAAAAAGTGGATGTGAACCGGATACGCCAGAATGTAAAGGAAGGAATGGGAAATATGAAAGAAAGGATGAAGGGCTGGAGCGAAGAAGTAAAGGAGTCTGCCCAAAATATGAGTAATAAGGCAAAGGAGTTTGCCGGTACCCGTGGAAAAGCCTTTGCTTCTGAAGTAAATGAAACAGTTCGCCGCCGTGGTGGTGGCCTTGGGCATGCGATCGCAGTTCTTTTCAAAGTATTTTTTCTGTTTATTGCCGGGGTTATTGCTTTTTCATTATTTGTTGCACTGATCGCCTTATTATTTGGTGGTATTGCCTGGTGGCCGATCAATAATTTTTTATGGACCAGTAAATGGCAGCAGATCTTTGCCTGGGGCACGTTGATTTTCTTCCTTGTCGTTCCCCTGATCGGTTTTGTTACCTGGATCATACGTCGTATCATCCGGGCTAAATCAAGAAATAATTACCTGGGCTGGACATTTGGTGGCTTGTGGGCAATCGGCTGGATCGCCATGGTATTATTTGTTTCCAGCATGGTAAAAGATTTTCGTGAATACGAACATGTAGATATTCCCTTAACTATTACGCAACCCGCCAATAGTAAACTGATCGTTGCCGTATCACAGCCGCAACTCGAATACAGTGGAAGCTTTGGCTGGATGAATGATGGCCGGGATGGATGGGATCTTTCTTCTGATACCCTGAAGATTGCCGCTATTAAATTCAATGTAAAAGCAAGTACAGATGATCAATATCGTGTTTTTGTGAAACGTTACAGTTTCGGAAGAACCAATCAGGAAGCTAAGAACCGGGCAGAGAAGATCCAGTTTACGGCCGTATCAAGAGATAGTGTGCTGGATCTTGCTAACGGCTATGCTATCGGTAGTGAAAATAAATTTAGGGGACAGAACATTGAAATTGAGATACAGGTACCCGCCGGTAAAAAATTACGCTTTGACAGATCAGTAGTGGAAAAACTGAACTCTATCAATATACAGGTGAAAAAAAGTGGTCGGAAGAACAGGGTCACAGGTTTTGAGATCAATAACGACGAAAGCGATTTCTGGTATCGGCCGGATGTAGACTATGTGATGGGTATTGATGGAGAACTGAAAGACCCGAACGGAACAATTAACAGCACCCCGCCAACATCGGATTACAGGTATGAAAATAATGACAGCCTTGACCTGGAAAAAACGATCGAGAAGAAAAAACAGGAGCTGAAGGAGCTGGAAGAAAAGAAAAGCAAAAAGCCGGCGAAGCCTATCGTTCTTAAAAAGAAAAGAGTAAGTAAAAGCCAGGAAGACTCATTTGCAGGAGGCCCGTCACCGGTATCATCATTAGTGGAATGGTTTTAAGGAACCTGTTTAATTGAAAGAATGATCAGAAATAACCCCGAAGTATGTTGGCTTTTGTCGCTGAGCTTTTTGATACTGTCTTGTTCGGCTTCTAAAAACATAATACCAACAGCAGCACCATCTCCGGCAGGTGATGAATTATACCGCACCATAGCACAGATGGACAGTGTATTGTTCAATGCCTTTAACAACCGGGATGTGGCGAAATTAAAAACTTTGTTCAGAGAAGACCTCGAATTTTATCATGATAAAGACGGGCTGACAGGCTATAGTCACACTATCGAATCGTTTATAGGATTAGCCGGGAAAAAGGAGAACGACCTGAAAAGAGAATTAATAGCGGGTAGCCTGGAAGTATATCCTTTGAAAGATTTTGGCGCCATGCAAATAGGAATGCACCGCTTTTGCCATACAGAGAATGGCAAAAGCGATTGCGGCAGTTTTAAATTTGTCCATATCTGGAAGAAGATAAACGGGGACTGGAAGATATCCCGGGTAGTAAGTTATGGGCATTAAAATATTTTTATAAACTAGGTTGATGTTGAATCCCTGTAAAGGGGAAGAAAGGTCCCGCCCCGTTTCCAACGGCAGGGGCTTTTCTGTTTTATCTTTATAATTGTGAAAGATAATTTTTCAAAACAGGCCCACTTATACGCCGGCTTTGTTTGAATTTATACTAAGTCAAAGGGGAAAAAAAATGCCGCCTGGGATTGTGCCCCAACTCGTGTAGCATCTAAAGCCTTTCTGAACCAATGAAAAAATGTCTTCGTTCCCCCACCTGCGGATGGGAAGGGTTAACAAATGAATTTAATCTACATTTGCGGACAATTTTGCCGGTATGAAAAACACAGCGTTTACCAATAAACATATTGCCCTCGGAGCTAAAATGGCCGCTTTTGCCGGTTATAATATGCCAATCTCTTATACAGGTATTAATGACGAGCATGCCGCTGTCAGGAAAAATGCCGGAGTCTTTGATGTAAGTCATATGGGTGAATTTATCCTGAAAGGAGAGAAAGCTCTTGAACTTATTCAACGGGTAACGAGTAATGATGCAGCGAAACTGAAATCCGGCCAGGCACAATATAGTTGTCTCCCCAATAACGAAGGCGGGATTGTGGACGATCTCCTCGTCTATTGCGTGGAAGAAAATAAGACGTACATGCTGGTGGTCAACGCATCCAATATTGAAAAAGACTGGAATTGGATCAAACAGCATAACACGCATTACGCAGAGATGCATAATATATCTGATAAAACCTGTTTGCTGGCCATACAGGGGCCGAATGCCACTAAAATTTTACAGCCATTAACCGAAATGGATATATTGAATTTGAAATATTACACGTTTACCAAAGGAATATTTGCTGGTGTAGACAATGTAATGGTGAGCGCAACGGGTTATACCGGTGCGGGTGGTGTAGAGATCTATTTTGAAGACAAGGAGGATGCAGCAGACAAAATATGGGATGCTATTTTTGCTGCTGGTAGTCCCCAGGGAATGAAACCCGTTGGTCTTGGAGCAAGAGATACCTTGCGTTTAGAGATGGGCTTTTGTTTATATGGAAACGATATTGATGACACTACATCACCAATGGAGGCAGGACTTGGCTGGATCACCAAATTCACCAAGGAGTTTACTTCCAAAGAAATTTTTGCTGCGCAAAAAACTGATGGTGTGGAACGAAAACTGGTCGGCTTTGAAATGATAGAGAAAGGTATCCCCCGGCAAGGTTATGAAATAAAAGATTTCAGCGGAGAAACCATCGGTCATGTTACCTCCGGCACCCAATCACCCAGCCTGGGCAAAGCCATTGGTATGGGATATGTACGAACAGCTTTTGCGGCGATCGATTCGGATATTTACATTAAAGTGCGGGATAAATTATTGCAGGCAAAAGTTTCCAAGATTCCCTTTTCATAAATAGCAGCTCGGTAAGATTTTTGTGATAGCAGCCTGTGTTTTATATTTCGAATTTCAAACTTGCTTCCCATGCCAACAATTCATCTAACGACTTTTATTGCTGCTCCCGCTGACGTTGTTTTTAATCTTAGCCGGCATATTGGCTTGCACAAACAATCCATGGCAATCTACAAGGAAGAAGCCGTAGCGGGAACCAGGTTTGGATTAATTGAAAATGAAGAGACCGTAACCTGGCAGGCTAAACATCTTTTTAAGAACCGGTTATTGCGGGTAAGAGTTACGGATATGAAAAAGCCGGAAACCTTTATCAGCGAACAGGTAGAAGGAGATTTTAAAATGATGAAGCATGAGCATCATTTCAAGCCTTGTGAAAACGGTACGATCATGATCGATCTCTTTCATTTCGAACCACCCTATGGGATGATCGGTCAATGGTTCAACAGCCTTTATCTTACTAAATACATGCGACGATTGCTGGAGCAACGGAATAAAACCATAAAAGAATTTGCGGAAAGTGATAAGTGGAAGAAGTTGCTGGCTAACTAGCGAATCCTTTCCATTAAATCCGGTTCCATTATTTTTGCAATCCAGTTATGACCAACAAGCCCACTCTCCATACTTCTCTTTCCCCGGCCTTATTACATTTATATGACCTGAGCAACAGCGTGGTGGTCATTATTGACGTGTTCAGGGCTACTTCTACCATTGCGGCTGCTTTATACAATGGTGCTAAATGTGTGATACCGGTTGACTCAGTTCCTAAAGCGATAGAAATCTGCAAAAATATCGGGGGTATTGCTGCGGGTGAACGGGATGGTATGATCGCAGAAGGCTTACAGCATGGCAATTCGCCAATGGAATATCCACGTAGTTTTATTGAAAATAAAACTCTGGTACTGACTACTACTAACGGCACCAGGTTGCTTCATATGGCCCTGGATAAAAATGCGGATACGATCGTTTCAGGTTCATTCCCAAATCTATCAGCGGTTTGCGATTTTTTAGTGGCAGAAAAAAAGAATGTAGTGTTGGGTTGTGCTGGCTGGAAAGACCGGTTCAATCTTGAAGACACTTTATTTGCGGGATCGGTGATCCACCGCATCGCCAAACAGTTTACGGTACAATGTGACAGCTCCCTGATGGCCGAAGCTATGTATGCCAAACATAAAAACAATATCATTGATTTTGCACCAAAGCTAACCCATTACCATCGGCTGGTAGAACGGTTTGGATTAATAGAAGATATTAAATTCTGCCTGACGAATGATATAGCGAATGTGCTGCCGGTATACCACGAAGGCAGGCTGACGTCGAAATAATAAACCAACTAAGATACTCCCTTTTTTTTGTACTATTTGCTAATAAAATTTATTTATTATTTCCCTCTTTTTACGAGGAAATCCGCTGTACATTCTTTTACATTTGCCGATTAATCTTTTTTGAAGTACGGGGTAAATGATCCCGCACTTCCTACACCAACCTGCCGGTCTTGCTCGGCTGAAGCTATAGCGAAGGTGAGCAGACAGGTCTAAAATTGTATATCGCTTGGCATTACCGCACCTTGTTAAATACGTTTATACCCACGGAACGGACGAAGTGATCCGCAGAGGAAAAAAGATCCATGCTATCGGTTTTGTAGAACTGGTAGAATACGATGACTTGTTCGGTTCCGCCGTGTTCCGGGTAAAGGATGATAGTTACGCTACCTATTATAAAGTTTATATTCAGAAATTCAAAGATCCAAAAGCCACATCATTGCGCTGTGCCTGCCCGTATAACCTGGGTGATATTTGCCGGCATGAAGCGGCCGCCATGTTCCAGTTGCAGGATATGATCGATCGTGGCCACCTGCAGGCAGAAGAAATAAAATATGACCAACGGCATACCGTGGCAAAGATGAAAGCCATCGAATTAAAAACACTGCGCCTGCTTTCTTCGCCGGAATTATTTATTGAGGCAGAAGCCTACCTGCGGACGAATAAAGCCATTATTGATTTTGCTGAGAATGAAATGGTGAAAGCGTCTCTAAAACTGGAAGGGAAGGAGTATAAAGTTATCCTCCGAAAGAACGAAGAACGAAATTTTGATACCAGCTGCGATTATGAAGATGAAGAGCACCTTTTATGTCTGCCCAAACTGATCGTTTTTCTGCAATTGCTGAATGCACATGGTGCCCATTATTTTGATACCATCCGCAACTGGGATAAGGAAAAAAATAAATTACTGGAAGCATACGGCTATTCTTTAAAAGATGATCTGAAAGGAAAGTTTGAGTTTGCTTATAAAGATGCAAAACCATTTTTGCGGGTACTTGATGCAAGTATCAAACGGGTAGCGCAGGTGGCTTCGGCCCCCAAACCGGTTTTGCTTCCTCAAAAAGAGAAGGAAACAACCGAAACACCGGAAGTGATGGAGGAGATTATCCCATCGCCATCTCATCGATTAGGCGTTGTTTTCAACTTTAATAAAAAAAATTACCCGCAGTTTACAGTTGATGTAGTGATCGGTGAACCCAATGAAGCAAATGAGGCTTTTACCGGTATAGTAGAAAAACTCGACATCAGCCGCTATGTAAACACGGATAATTTGCCAGAAGGTGACCAGGATTTGCTGCCCCTCTTACGAAAACTCCAGGAATCTGAGATCAATAAGTATATCAGCCGCAACTCGCCTTTCTCAGGCATCTGGGAGAATATTATACATGCAGAAGAAGATGACCTGCCCGATGAGACAAAAGCCCTGATGGCAGAATACCTGTTACCCAAGCTAAAAAAAATATTTACTGAATCGGTGGGTAACCCGTTTGTATTCTTATTACCAGATAAAAAGCCTTTTAAAACAAACAACCTGCAGCAGTTGCAACTGCAGGCCGAAGAGGCCCGGCCGCATTTTATTATAAAAGCACCTGTTGGTAACGGCGGGCACTACATGATGCAGTGCCGGGTAAAGGTAGGTCCATTGGAATTTAATCTCGGGGACAATGAAGCCGCCAGCCCTTTATTCTTTTTATATAATAACCAGGCCCATCTCTGGAAAGACAATGATGTCATTCACCTGGTAGAAAAATTCCTACCTACCGGTAAGATGAGTGTACCGGCAGATGAATGGGGAAAAATACTGAACGGGTTTATTATGCCGTTGGCAAAAGATCATAAAGTGGATTTTGATAAATCACTGGTACAAGAAATAAAAGACGGTAATCCTGAAGTAAAATTATTCCTGCTGGAAAAAGGAGACTTCCTGGTATTTCAGCCCTCCTTTTCTTACAAAGGATATGAAACAAGAACCCGCGACCGGGATGAAATGATTGTACCGCAGGGGGAGAAAGTATTGGTCGTACACCGTAACAGGGAAAAAGAAAACGAGTTTATTCAGAAACTCCAAAACCTGCATTCCAGTTTTGTATTCAATGAAGACACCGGCACGCTGGCATTAAAAGGAACCGATGTTTTAAAAAACAACTGGTTCTTTCTGTTTGTGGATGCGATGAAGGAGATGAAGACCCCGGTGTTTGGATTTGAAGCTTTAAAAAATTTCCGTTTCAATACGGCCAAGCCACAGACAAAGATCTTTATCAGCAGCAATACCGATTGGTTCGATGCCAAAGTAGATATTTTATTTGGCGACCAGAAAGTAACGGTGGCGGAAGTTAAAAGAGCATTGGCCAATAAGCAACAGTTTGTACAACTGAATGACGGTACGCTCGGTATCCTTCCGGAAGAATGGCTGAAAAAATATTCGTTATTGTTCCGGGTCGGTGAAGGAAAAACAGATACCCTGAAATTGTCCCGCTATCACTTAAGTGTGGTGGATGAATTATATGAAACAAGGGATGAAGAGGAGTTGATCGTTCAGCTGGAAGAGAAGTATGAAAATCTGCGGCAGTTCAACCAGATAAAAGAGATCGAGCCGTCCTATCATTTGAAAATGATACTGCGGCCTTACCAGGTGGCGGGCTACCAGTGGCTGAATTACCTGCGGGATATAAAATGGGGCGGTATACTGGCGGATGATATGGGGCTTGGCAAAACAGTCCAGGCACTTTCTTTCATGGAATATTTTAAGAAGGAAAATGGGAAATTGAAAGCATTGGTGGTTTGTCCCACTACGCTGATCTATAACTGGGAGAATGAAATAAAAAAATTTACCCCGGAGATAACCTATAAGATCCATCATGGGGGAACGAGAACAAGAGTGCGGGAAGAGTTGACCGACCACGACGTTACGATTACTACCTATGGTACTTTGCGCAGCGATATTAAATTATTGATGACGATAGACTTCGACTATGTGCTCCTGGATGAAAGCCAGGCGATCAAGAATCCGTCGAGTAAGGTAACCAAAGCAGCTTGCTTATTGAATGCAAAGAACCGGCTCTGTATGAGTGGCACGCCCCTTCAGAATAATACCTTTGATATTTTTGCCCAGATGAATTTCCTGAATCCAGGCATGCTGGGTACAATGGAATTTTTCCGGCAGGAGTTTGCTATTCCTATTGATAAATTCGGTGAGAAAGACAGGAAGGAGCACCTTAAGAAAATTCTTTATCCCTTTATACTGCGCAGAACAAAAGAACAGGTGGCCAAAGACCTCCCGGAAAAACAGGAAATGATCCTGTTCTGTGAAATGGAAGACGAGCAACGGAATATCTATGATGCGTACCGGAATGATTTTCGTAACCAGATATTGGGTACCATTGAAACGCAGGGTATTCAAAAATCACAGCTGACCATTTTGCAAGGCCTGATGAAGTTGCGGCAGATCTGTGATTCGCCGGCGATATTGAATGAGCAGGAGAAATTTGAAAACCATTCTATTAAACTGGATGAGCTGGCCCGGGAGATAACTGAAAATATTGGCGATCACAAAGCCCTGATCTTTTCCCAGTTCCTCGGGATGCTGGCCCTGATCAAAGCCAAACTGGATGAGTTGGGAGTGAAGTATGAATATTTTGACGGAAGTACTACTGCTCCGGACCGGCAAAAAGCTATTGAAAGTTTCCAGAATAATGATGAAATAAGGGTGTTCCTGATCTCGCTAAAAGCGGGTGGTGTGGGTCTTAACCTGACGGCGGCGGACTATGTTTATATTGTGGATCCCTGGTGGAATCCCGCCGTGGAGCAACAAGCCATTGACCGTACGCACCGTATCGGGCAGACCAAAAATATTTTTGCTTACCGGATGATCTGTAAGGATACCATTGAAGATAAAATCCTGTTACTCCAGGAAAAGAAACGGGCTTTAGCCAAGGATATCATTTCTGATGATGCTTCGTTTGTGAAAGCATTGACCCGGGAAGATGTGGAATACCTGTTTAGTTAATCCTTTCGTCGATAAATCCAGACGGTTTGCACATTAATTTCGAAAAAATTAACAAATCCCCGAAGGTTGGAGGGGCATCTTACGTCTATTTTCGTACACTTATTATCTTGATTATGAAGCAGATTTTTACTTTATCCTTCCTCCTTTTGGCCGTCCATTTTACTGCTAACGCTCAAAAATTTGATGGTAGTATCAAAGGAAAACTGATTGATACAGCTACTAAACAACCTATTGCAGATGCCACAATCTCTGTACTCAATGCCGGGGATTCTTCACTGGCCACTTTTACACTGTCTAATAAGCAGGGCGTTTTTGAAGTAAAAGGCCTGGCTGAAGGCGAATACCGGGTGGTTATCTCCAGCAAGGGCTATATGGAATTTAAAAAAAAGGCTACGATCACCGCAACTACCAAAAGTATTGACCTGGGTAACCTGGACGTGGAAAAGGATTATAAAACCCTGGAAGGGGTGGTGGTAATTAGCGAATCACCGATTGTCGTCAAGAATGATACCATACAATTTAATGCAAGCGGGTTTAAAACATTACCAAACGCAACAGCTGAAGACCTGCTGAAAAAATTACCAGGAGTGGAAGTCGATAAAGAAGGCAATATCACTTCTCAGGGAGAATCTGTACAGAAAGTATTGGTAGACGGGAAAGAGTTTTTTGGAAATGATCCCAAACTGGCAACAAAGAACCTGACCGCTGATATGATTGAAAGTGTACAAGTCTTTGATGATATGAGCGAACAGTCAAAATTTACCAAGATAGATGATGGCAGCCGGAGCAAAACCATCAATATCAAATTGAAGAAGGATCGCAATAAAGGATATTTTGGAAGAGCATTGGTAGGTGTGGGTAATGACGGACGCTATGAAGGCAACCTGAGCATAAATAAATTCAATGGTAATAAAAGGATCTCCCTTCTTTTTAATGGTAATAATATTAATAAACAGGGATTTTCTTTTTCAGATATCATCAGTTCAATGGGAGGTTTTAGTGGATTTGGTGGCGGTGGTACCAATAATTTTGGTGGTGGTGGTATGCAGGTATCTGGTGGCCGCGGTGGTAATTTTGGTGCTGGTGGCGGCGGTGGCAGCACCGGTATTATAAGATCACTGTCTGCTGGTTTAAACTATACTGATCAGTGGGGAAGTAAAGTGAAAGTGACCGGAAGTTATTTTATCTCCAACTCCAATACCCGGCAGGAACAATCCATTCTACGGCAAACTACGTATGATGATTCGGTCGTGGTATTAAACAAACAATCTGCTTCCGACAATAAAAATCAGAACCATCGGTTCAACCTGCGTTTTGAATACCAGATAGACTCAATGAACTCTATTTTGTACACCCCCTCCCTTACCCTGCAGAATTCAAACAATTTTAGTGACGACACTTCTTTCAGCCGTTCCGTCACACCCACAGAGGAATACCTGGCGGTTACCGGACGTAATAGAAATACCAATGAAAGAAACGGGTACAACTTCGGTAATAATATTTTATTTCGGCACAAGTTTGGCAAAACGGGAAGAACGGTAACATTTGGGTGGAACAATACAAAAGGAAAAAGTGAAAGCGAAGGGCTTACCCTCTCCGATAATGAATTTTATCGGCCGGACGGTATAATTTACCGGTCCCTGATACAAAACCAGGTAACCCAGCAGGAAACAACGACCAGTAATAACCTGATCAGTACTTCTTACACAGAACCATTTGGCCTGAATAAATTACTGGAACTGAATTATGCCTATACTAATAATGTCAGCACTTCGGATAAGCAGGTAGATAATTACAATGTGGGTACGGGTAAGTATGATGTACCGAACCTGCGCCTGACAAATGATTTTAAAAATATTTTTTTAGCGCACCGCTTTGGGGCCAATTTCAGGGTGCAGAAAAAGATATATAATTACCAATTTGGATTGGGTGTGCAAAAAGCGACCCTTGAGAGTCAGAGTTACCAGGCTCTGACAGGCAAGGATTCCATCAATAATAATTCATATACCAATCTTTTCCCTACAGCCAGTTTCAACTATACACCCAGCCGGAGTAAAAACCTTCGCTTTAGCTATAATGGGAGGACGAACCAGCCCAGCATTTCACAATTACAGAATGTACCGGATGTGACTGATACACTTAACCAAAAAATTGGAAACCCCAACCTGAACCAGGAGTTTAATCATAGTTTTAATATTGGATTTAATACATTTAATATCCTCACCTTTAAATTACTGGCTGCTAACCTGAGCTTTACTACCACCCAGAATAAAATTGTTAACGATATCAGTGTACAGGGGCCGATACAAATAACCCGTTACGCCAACGTAAATGGTTATTATAATGCCCGGTCATTCATAACGCTGGGATTACCCTTTAAAAACCCTAAGCTGAAAGGATCCAGTGTGAACCTTACCAATAGTATGAATGTGAGCCGGGATGTGAGCTTGCTGAGGCAGGTAAAGTACACGTCTAAATCTTTCTCCCTGACGCAGGGAGCCGGTGTGAATATCAATAAAGAGAAGATCGATTTTGGAGTGAAGGCCAATATTAGTTACAGTACAACGTCCTATTCCAACCCGATTCAGGAAGACATCAATTATTTTACACAAACTTATACTGGTGATGTGACCTATACATTCCCGAAGAACTTTATCCTCTCTACCAATTTTAATTACCTCATCAATACAGGACTTGGCGAAGGGTTTAATCAAAGTATCCCTTTGTGGAATGCCAGCTTCAGTAAACAATTATTTAAAAAGAAAAATGCGGAGATAAAATTATCTGTAAATGATATCCTGAACCAGAATCAAAGTATTACCCGCAGTACCAGTGATAACTATTTCCAGGACACCCGTAGTATTGTATTAAAAAGATACTTTATGCTCAGCTTTATGTTTAACCTGCAGCGTATGGGTGGTAATAGCAATAACAATAATTCTATACCTGGAATGCCAAGACAGTTCCAAAGGGAAATGCGGGATGTAAGAATGTATTAAAAGTCTATGCTTTCACAAATAAAAACGTCTCGCTTTATTGGCGGGACGTTTTAGTGTTATATACCACGCCGGGTTAAAGCGCGGTAGTATGTTGGGGAGTTAGTAAGAAAAAAGAAATGGCGCCCGGTTATTTTCTCCGGTAATAAGTGCTTGCGGCAGGCGAAGAGCCGGAAATGAAAACAGACAATACAGATTTCAGCAACCGGATAAAATTGAAAGAAGGCTTGTAATAATTCCGATAGATCTTTGCAGACTCGTAATGATGGGTGAGGGTTCTTTTTTTCATATTGAAGATTTTACTAAGGGTTAACAAATACAAAGCATTTAAAAGTATGAAATAAAATTAAAATTTAATAATATTGGGTCTGTTATTAACCCGTTAAATCCAACTTAATGACAAAATCCGTAAAAACACTTACGCTTATTACTATTCTGGCTCTGCTCTTTAATTGTTCCGATGCTCAATTACGCCTACCCCTGGTCAATGCTGTGGGAGCGGATATAAAAAAAGTAATTGAAGATTACCCCAACCGCTTTATCAACCTGATGGGCGAAGTAAAAATGGAGAATACTCAATCAACCGACTACCAATGCAATTTTAATGTGAATGGTGCAGAAGAAGCGACCGTCACCCGTTATTCTGCAAAGAAGGAGATCTGCAGCTGGGAGGCCCTGATGCTGACTACAGAAAATTTTGAGAAGGCCAAACAAAAATTCAAGGCCCTTTATAACCAGCTCAACCATCTGTCGGTGGATATTGCGGGTACCAGGAACTTTCACCTGAAAGGAAAATACGAAATGCCCGTGGAAGAGAAAAAATTTGCCAGTGTGCTCTTTTCCTTAGAACCCGACAATGAATCAGTAAAAAAACTTCGGATTGAGATCACCCTGCAGGCTTACGAGGCAATGGAATGGAAAGTAAGGGTACTGGTATATGATAAGGACAGAGAAGATGAGGAGAGGGGAAAGACAGTTGAGGAATAAGTTCGTAGTTCGGGGTTCTTAGTTTGGGTGATTCTTTTAAAGCAAATAGCATTATTGGAAACGATGCCAGTTCCCGGTTGTACAACTCTAAACCACGAACCTGGAACTGCGAACTATTTATTCTTTAACCTTCATTAACCTTAAACAAAGCCCCGTTAACCCTCAATGCGGTGATCCCGGAATACTTTCGTAGCCGAAATGAATTAGCTATGAGAAAAATTGTCTTCCTGTTACTATCGGCTTTTTTTACCACGGCAGTTTTAGCCCAGAAGAACGGCTCAGTAAAAGGTATTGTCTTTGACACCATCAGCAAACAACCCGTTGCCGGCGCTACTATCACGATCCTGGAGAAAAAGGATTCTTCGCTGGTAACTTTTACCATGACGGGCAATGACGGACGGTTTGAACTAAAAGGATTGGCCAACGGGGACTACCGGGTGCTGATCACTCACACTGGCTATCATAATAATAATATTTTTTTTACCATCAGCGATGCGGCTAAAAATGCGGAACTGGGAAATGTGACAATGAATGATGCGGTAAAAGTATTGGAAGAAGCGGTTGTAAGGGCAGAAGCCCCTCCAGTAACCATGGTCGGGGATACCGTTCAATACAATGCCGGCTCCTTTAAAGTGCAGCCCAATGCCAGCGTAGAGCAATTATTGAAAAAATTACCCGGGGTAAAAGTAGATAAGGATGGCAGCATTAAGGCGCAGGGAGAAAAAGTGACCCGGGTTCTGATAGATGGGAAAGAGTTTTTTGGTAATGATCCCAAGATCGCCACGAAGAACCTCCCTGCAGATGCAGTGGATAAAGTGCAGGTGTACGATAAGCAAAGCGACCAGGCACAACTCACCGGATTTGAAGATGGCAATTATGAAAAGACCATCAACCTGAAATTGAAAAAAGATAAAAAGAAGGGGGTGTTTGGAAAAGTGAATGCCGGTGCAGGGAATAAAGAACGCTACGAAGGAAAGTTCAATGTCAATTCATTTAAAGGAGCCCGGCAGTTTTCGGCGATCGGTATGGGCAATAACAGCAATGCTGAAGGATTTTCCTTTATGGATATCCTGAACTTCTCCGGTGAGCTGGCCCGGATGCAACGGGGCGGTGGCGGAGGTAATATCAGTATCAATATGTCTGCTGATGAAGCGGGAGCACTGGGATTAAACTCAGGGGGCCGTAACGGCGGAATCAATACAGCCTGGGGTGGCGGGTTGAATTATAATAATATCATTGGCACCAAACTGGATTTCCAGAGCAATTATTTTTATAATCGTTTTAACCCCAACCAGGAAAGTCATATTCAACGACAATACTTTTTGCCTTCTCCTTATTTCTATAACCAAAATTCTTATACAGATAACCTGAGTAACAGTCATCGTTTCAATTTGAATACATTGTACCAGGTGGACTCCATGAACTCGATCCGTATCACACCTTCATTTAGTTACCAGAAAACAAATAACCGGTCGCAGACCGATTACCAGACCTTATCGGAAAATAAAACGCTGACCAACGAGGGGTTTAGTAACACCACATCACAAAGCGAAGGCTATACGTTCAGGAATGATATCATCTGGCGCAAAAAATTTGCCCGGAAGGGAAGAACTTTTTCTTTGTCACTGCAAACAAGCCTGAACGAAAGCGATGGGGATGGCAGCCTTTCATCTATCAATAGTTTTTATGACCCTGGCGGTTCGCTGTTAAGAACAGATACGCTCAACCAGCTGGGCAAGAACCAAAATAATCTGAAAGGGTATACTGCAAGAGCGGTTTATACCGAGCCACTCTGGAAAAGATCATTGCTTGAGCTAAGCGCCAGTAAGAGCAATACTAAAAGCAATTCGGGAAAAATAACCAATGACTATAATAAATCCAATGGCAAGTATGACCGGCTGAATACAGTACTAAGCAATGATTTTGAAAACACCTATGGTTATATTAATGGAGGCTTCCGGTTACGGACGCAAAAGAAAAAATATAACTATGCTATTGGCGCCACCTGGCAACAAGCCGAGCTGGAAGGCAAGATCATGACCCGAGTGAAAGATTCGCTGATCAGTAAAACATTCAGAAACATCTTGCCCAAAGCCCGTTTCCAATACAATTTTAGCCGGTATAAAAATTTATCGCTGACCTATACTACAGCGACCAATCAGCCCAGTATGTCGCAGTTGCAGCCGGTGCTTGATAACAGCAATTCGCTGAATATCCGTGAAGGAAACCCGGACCTGAAGCAGGAGTATAATCATAACGTGCAGGCCAACCTGAGCATTGTAAGTCCTTATAAGAACAAAAACCTCTTCTTGTACCTGACCATGCAGGCCACACAAAACAAGATCGTCAATTATGACTCTATCAACCTGCAAACAGGAGTGAGAAAAACAAAACCTGTCAATGTGGACGGCGTTTATAACACAAATACCAATATCAGCTACAGCATGCCGGTCCGCTTTTTAAAGGGAAGTTTAGAAGTGAGTGGGAATGGGGGATATAACAGGAGTAAGCAACTGGTGAATACGGCTACAGGAACTATTGTTACCAACACGATTAACACGCTTAGTGCAGGGCCAGATGTCCGGCTTGATATGAATCCCACCGATAAACTGAATATTACAATGGGGGCTGGCTTTAATTATAATAAAACAAAATACTCCCTGCAATCGGCACAGAAAGTTGATTACCTGTTTCAGGAGTACAGCGCTTCTATTGATTGGGAAATGCCCAAACGGTTTTTCTTCTCTACGGATTTTGTGTACACCATTAATAGTCAGCGGGCGGCCGGCTTCAATACCAAAGTACCGGTATGGAATGCCAGCATCAGCCGGCAAGTACTGAAGTTTAACAGGGGCGAACTGAAATTCAGTGCCCGTGACCTGCTGAATAAGAATATCGGGATAAGCCGGAATACAAGCAACAACTATATTGAAGATTCCCGGCTGTTGACCCTGCGCCAGTTCTTTTTACTCAGCTTTACTTATAGTTTGAGTAAGACAGGATTGAATAATGCAGGAAGCGGGGGAGGAATGAGGGTGATAACGAGGTAAGGTTCATAAATAGTTGCTTTGCTCAAGATTATTGAACCATTTCAATGTTATATGCTTTTAAAAAAAAGTTATATATGTATAGTAGTATTTTGGTATAAAAGAGTATGATTTACTGCTATCAAGGTATGATTTCTTTCATCGGGACAGGTTATCCAACATTGCATTACTGAAAGTCCTAATTTCAAGTTTAATTGATTCTCAAAGGAGAACTTGACAAAGGTGGTTGCGATTATGCAACCTGCGTCAAACAGGGCATAACAACGGCCGGCTCTGAGGACCAAGTGGTTGAGCTTATTCACCCGTCTGAGTTACAGGATTGGGTATGTAGAACGAAGAAGAAAAATCCAGGACCTGCCTTTTTTCTCTCCTACTTTAATTAGTTTACAGTCTATACCCACCACCACCAGTATGAAAAGATTTGTTGGGGCAGTTGCCCTTGCCATCGCTTGTTGTTCCGGAATTACTAATGCGCAAAAACCCGCCATACAGGAAAAAGCTATCGTACTAAAAAGAATGGTGGAATTAAAGCATTATGCACCCCGCCAGGTGGATGATAGTTTTTCTGTGGCTGTTTTTCGTAAAGTTTTAAATAGTGCAGACTCAAGACGGCTTTTATTTACAGCAGCTGAGTACCAGCAATTACTTGTTTTTAATACCAAATTGGATGATGAAATGCTGGGTAACGGATGGGGTTTTTATGATAAGTTCAGTGAGTTTTATAAGAAAGTAGTGATGAGAGCTGACACTATTGTTAATAAATTATTACAAAAGCCATTTGACTATTCGTTGGTTGAAACAATTACTTCATCAAGAAGCCGTAGCGACGGGTTTATTTTTTCGCCTGATGTGGCTGCATTAACTAACAAATGGTCCCGTTACCTTAAGTATTTAATATTAGACGGTGTATATGATGCAGTTAATGCTGATAGTACAAAGAAAATAACCTTCAAAACAGGGCTTATTAATTTGGAACCGGGAATAAGAGCTAAAATAAAAAAGACAGAGTTAAAAGGGTTGAAGCGGATTCTTGATTACCCTGCCGGTTATTCTACATTGGTTACAGAAATATACCTGAATGCTATTGCCACCAGTTTTGACCCGCATACCAATTATTTTTCTCCGCAGGGAAAAGAAGAATTCCAGGCGGCATTGAGTACGGAAGCCTATTATTTTGGAATCGTCTTTGGTGAAAACGAGAACGGGAATATCATTGTAGAAAGGCTGACACCCGGAGGCCCGGCCTGGAAGTCGGGAGAGATCAACCAGGGGGATGAATTGATCAGCTTGCAATGGGAAGGAAAGGAAGTGCAGGATATGACCGGGGCCGAGGTAGAGGAGGTGTATGATGTGGTAGATGAGTCCATTCATGATAAATTATTGTTTCGCCTGCTTAAAGCGGATGGTACCACGAGTATGGTATTTCTACGGAAAGAAAAATCGGAGAGTGAAGAGAATATTGTCAAAGGCTTTGTACTGAAAGGAGAAAAAAAGATCGGCTATATTTTATTACCCGGCTTTTATACAGAATGGGAAAATGAGACAGGTTCCAGCTGTGCCAATGATGTGGCTAAAGAAATTTTGAAACTAAAAAAAGAAAATATTGACGGGCTCATACTTGATGTTCGTTTCAATGGCGGGGGTTCTGTGGGGGAAGCCCTGGAAATGATCGGTATCTTTGTAGATGAAGGGCCGCTTACTGCTATCAAAACTAAAGATGGTAAACAGACCAACTTAAAAGATCCCAACCGCGGTACGATCTACGATGGCCCGCTCACACTAATGATCAATGGCCAGAGTGCTTCGGCCTCGGAAATGCTGGCGTCTTCCTTGCAGGATTATAACCGTGCGGTGGTGGTGGGCAGCAATTCTTATGGCAAAGCCACCATGCAACAAATGTTTCCCCTGGATACAGTTACCAGCAAGACCGTAACAGGCGGAGAGAAATTTGATATGGTGAAAATTACCACCGGAAAACTGTACCGGTTGACCGGACAAACGGCCCAACAATACGGTGTAACTCCCGATGTGAAAATACCCGATGCTTTTGATGGCCTGGAGATTGGCGAACGATTTGAAAAATATGTGCTGCCGGCTGATTCGGCCAAACGAAATAATTATTACAAACCACTTGCTTATTTACCCGTGAGTGAGCTGGCCCGCCGCAGTGCTGCGAGGATCAGTAACAACCCTGAATTTCAGCTGATAAAAAAAATAATTGAGGAACAGAAGAAAATAATGCAACAAACCACCCGTACCATACCATTGAAAGCAGAGTTGTTTGAAAAATGGGCACAGGAACAGGAGCTAAAAACGGATGCGATGAGAGGGGATGGAACGCCGACCGGAAAATATACGGTGGGAAATCACACTGCTGATAAGCAATTACTGACTAATCAGTATGCCAAAGAAGGGAACGATATATGGCTGGAAAACCTGGCCGACGATATTTATATCCAGGAAGCTTTCCTGATTTTAACTGATTTAATTAATTTACAGAAGACAGTACCAAAAACTAATTGAGTATGAGATGGACATTGAAAACCAGTTTTCTTTTTATTCTTTTATTGTGCTTTTCTTTTCGCCCACAGGCACAACCCTACGAGTCAGCCGTACAGTACCTGGACCATATCAACAAGCTGAACTCCGACCTCTCGGCAAAATATTTATCTTATATCAGTGCAGTATCGCATGGCAAGAGTGCCCGCAAAGTAGAAAAGCGCAGGATCGAAGTGGTCAATTCCATCAGCGATACCAAATACATGGTGATGGCTATGCCGCCGTGGAAGGGGGATAAGACACTAAAGGATACGACGATTGCGCATTTGAAAATATTGAATATTGTTTTTAATGAAGATTATGGCAAGATCGTGAACATGGAAGAGATCGCTGAGCAGAGTTATGATGCAATGGAGGCTTATATGCTGGCCCAGGAAAAAGCGCAGGAAAAACTAAGTGAAGCGGCCGACCGGCAGCATGCCATGCAAAAGGTTTTTGCCGATAAGAACAATATCAAACTGGTCGATGGGGCGGACTCAGAACTGGAGGCCAAATCAAAAATTGTGAATGCGGTAATGACTCATTGTAATGAAGCGTACCTGGTCTTCTTTAAACCCTACAAGCAAGAAGCTTACCTGATGGATGCGTTGGGAAAGAAAAACCTGGTGAGTATAGAACAGAACATCAACTCCCTGAAAAAATTTGCTGAAGAAGGATTAGGAAAACTAAAAGAGCTGAAAGGATACAATAATGACGGATCGCTGATCGTGGCCTGCCGCAATGCGCTGAACTTTTACAAGGAAGAATCAAGCCAGGGAGCGATAATGACGGATTATTTGCTGAAGGAAGAGAATTTTACTAAACTGAAAAAACAATTTGAAGCCAAGCCTGCCAATAAAAGAACCCAGCAGGATGTGGATGAGTTCAATAAGGCGGTGAATGATATTAATGCAGCGCTGAAAAAATATAATGCTGTAAATGCGGACCTCAACAAACAACGGACTTCGGTACTAAACGACTGGAATAAAACATACAGTAAATATATGGATGAATATATGCCGAAGCAGCAACGGCAGTAGTCCTAATTCTTAGCCTGAATGAGTTGGTTATAGATGATTTTAATTTTTAGGTAAACCCATACTCTCCAAATTGACGATGCCCACTTTGACATTTCTTGTTGCCTAAGTTCTACCGTATTTGGAGTCCAGTCTGGAGTTAGTATTTTTTTTGGCATTTCGTATTGACTTTTTGCATATGAGATTTTTTTTACATCCAGTAATTTGTCTCCATATTCTTTATTTAGATGATCTTCAAGTAGGGAATAATTACCAAGTCTATAAGTATAGTTTTCTTGTATTACTGGAGCAAAAAATGAGTCCCAGGCTACTGGTGGATTCTCAGGCAAAATATGTTCAATAGTAGCAGGGTCATATTCATAATCCCTATCACCACCTTGCATTAACAAATTTTCAATTTCAAACAGAACATACCGGGCAAGTTTTTTATCCCTTCCATATGAATAAACCTGTAAGGTAGAAAAATCATTTTTGAAGTCTTTATCAGATACATAGAGACTCTTAAGTTCTACACTGATTTGGGCTGTGGTTGTAATTGTATTATTATCATTAGCGTTGCGTTGTTGAATTAATTAGTTCTTTGAAAGTATTGTCAGTATTGAGTTTGCAAGGATTTTATCCCTAAGACGATTTGAATTTTTTT
>JAWXCO010000114.1:0-8890 GCA_034408705.1 Bacteroidota bacterium | reverse complement strand
GACAATCTGGTCAAATACAACGGTAAAATTGATAGGTGATGTAGTCGTCGGATCTACCTGTCCTGCTGCCTGGTTAATCGTAACAGTAGGTGCAACAGCGGCTAAAGCTGTTTCCCATAAACCACGGCCATGGGTAGCAATTCTAAGTTTATTTCCTGGTGCAATGGCAACATCAAATACTGCAACAACCGGTAAGCCTGTTCCAAAAGGAGTCCAGGTAACTCCGGCGTCTGTTGATCCATATACACCAATATCTGTTCCTGCAAAAAGATTATTTGAATTAGAGGGATCAACTACAAATCCATTGACCGGAACCTGTGGAATACCACTTGCAGCACTTGTCCAGGTAGGTGTTGGATTGTTCAGGTTTGTTGTTTTCCAAACACCCAGCACCCCAAAAGCTGAAAGCGTAACGTAGGCGGTATTCACATCGTTAGGGTCAATAACTGTACGGGCGACAAAATTATTGGGTACTGTATTGCCCGGATCCAGGTTGACCAGTGGGCTTACGCCAGTTGTTGTTCCGAAAAGTCCGCCATTGGCCAATCCGACCATTCTGACATTATCGTTTTGCGGAGAAATTCCAATAGCACTAATAGCAACACCAGAAGAAACAGGCTCCTGGCTTACTTTATTAACGGTTGTACCACCGTCTGAAGACCGGTATAAAACGTCTGAACCGATGTAAAGTGTATTAGGGTTCCCAGGTCCGCCTTCGATCGGCGCATAAAATAAACAGGCCGTTGCCGCACAAGTCATCCCATTTGGTGTACTACCTCCAAATCCACAACCAAAAAAGGGCCAGTTTCCTTCCGTAGCTGAAGCTGTGGTAGTTACCCTTGCATAGCCCATTGCGTTTGTCTGATTGAAATAAGTATGGAACATCCTCACATTGGTAACATCGGTTGCATTCTGATCAATCACAGCATACCCTCCATCTCCAAAATCCGCCCTGAACCAGGTGCCGCCGGGCTGGTAAAAATTGGTACCATTATCCTGTGTTCCCCGATCGTAAAATTAGGATCGGTAGGGTGTACGGCAAGTCCCATGAATTGGGTGGCCCTGAAAGTTGAGTTATTCAGGGATGTCCAGGTTGTTCCTCCATTTACAGATTTATAGATACCACCATCAGATCCGAAATAAATAGTAGTTGGGCTGGAAGGAGACACGCCAATCACATGTGAGTCCACATGTAATCCAACTGCAGTAGCGGCGTTATTGGTAAATGTCACACCACTATTGGTTGAAATACCAAATACAAGAGTGGGTGAACCTCCGAGATACACCCGGGTTGCATCGGCAGGGTCCACAGCAATAGCAATATCATAAAAGCACTGGGCGGTGCAAAAATTATTATCAATCTGCTGGGTCCAGGTTGTTCCTCCATCTGTATTGATCAAAACCCTGCCGCCCAGATTACCTGTTGCTGCATAAATAGTAGGATTAGGGCCCGATGTATGCTGAATGGCAAACTCAGCAGTTAATTCACTGATTGAAGTGCTCGAAAAGGTAACTGTGCGGGTGAAAGTTGGTGAAGCCGTCAATGCGTTAGTTGACACATAGATGCCGCCCGGGTTTGCAATCAGGTTACAGACGAGTAAATTAGGATTCAAGGGATCCAGTATCAGGTCACGAACACTAAAATTGCCGCCACCTTCCAGGCCTGTTAACTTAGTAAAAGTGGGGTCGGCTGAAGTAGCATCGGTAGAACGATAAATACCTCTGCTTGGAACACCAGGGAAAGCGACACCACCGATGCCTCCGATACCAGAAGTAGTGGCGACAAAAATAATAGCCGGATTCGTCGGGTGTACCGCTATTTGTCCAATGGATCGTCCGGTAAAAATATCCGCATTGCCAGCTTCATCATTTAACGGGCCGGTAATGGTTGGGCTGCCAGAACTTGCATTATCAATCCTGTAAACACCAACACCAAAGTAACTGTCTCCAGAAAAATTAGGTTCCCCTGTTCCCACATAAACTGTTTCGGGAGAAGAGAGTGCAATTGCAATAGCCCCGATCGCAAGGCTAAGCGCATTATCCATCAAAGGTACCCAGGTAGTACCTCCATCAGTAGTACGATAAAGGCCTCCCTGTGCTGTACCCACATAAACGATATTGGGATTGGTGGGGTGTACTGCAATGGAGATCGTTCTTCCGGAAGCAGTTGTTTGCGGACCTGTTACCACCTGTCCGTTTGGAATTGGATTGGGTCCCAGTTCAGTCCATGAACCATCGATACCTATATTTGTTTGAATACGTGAATTTTGCAATTGGGCTTTCTGCGCTTCCATGAGTCTAACCGCCTCAGTACGTAGCCGCGGATCAAAAGGCTTGTTTTTTTCAACGCCTCGTTTTTGTGCGAGAGCTTCTGCACGCCGTTGCATAAATTCTTCTTTGTTTTGCTTGAACCGGGCAAAGTCAGACGGACCCGGGCCAACTTGCGCCAGAACTGACTGTATGAGTAAAAGAAAACAAAATAAGAACAGAAGTTGGTACAAATAATAGTACCTCGCATGGTAAAGGGAAGAACGCATGGTAAAAGCAGTTTAATGTTTTATTTGACTGTTGAAGTTTCGGCTTCAAAGGTTTACTTTATTTATCAATGCAAACCCGGTTTATACTTGGTGAAGAAAAAAGGCAGGCTGCGTTGAAGAATAAATTGCTTGGATTTGGCGTAATAAGTTATCAAATTATTTTATACCATTGTAATATTTTTCTCTGTTAAACAAAAAATAAGTTTCCATATTCGATGTTTAAGCTGCCACCAGAATTTAATAGAAGCCTTATTATAAAACTCATGATTTCCTGAGGTTTCATTAGTTCTTTATTCCCTTGGCAAAAAACACCAAAAAGGAATAATATCAGGAGATAAATAGCCTGTTGTAGAGTTCGGGAGATTTTGGAATTACGGGTATAACTGGTTGCCCGATCAAAAAATGGCTGGTTGATTAATTTTAATGCAGCCAGACGGGGAGTGTTGCTTAAATTTTCTTACTCACTTTTCCCTTTCTTTGCCCAACCATCTTTCAAACCTACCGTGCGGTTAAAAACAATACCACTGGTACTGCTATCCCTGTCCAGAACAAAATATCCTTTGCGGATAAACTGGTAGCGGTCCTCAAATTTGGCCTTAGCCAGTGCTGGTTCGGCAAAAGCTGTAGTTATTACTTTAAGTGATTCGGAGTTAAGGTATTCTTTAAAATCGCCTTCCTCATCGGTAGGATCTTCTACTTTAAACAGACGGTCATACTCCCTGACTTCAAGTGATATCGCCGATTTTACACTGACCCAGTGCAGGGTACCTTTTACAGAAATGCCACTGGTATCATGGCCGCTTTTACTTTCCGGCAGGTAGCTGCACTGCAGTTCGGTTATTTTCCCATCTGCATCTTTTATCACTTCATCGCACTTAATGATATAAGCTGACTTCAACCGTACCATTTGTCCCGGTGCCATGCGGAAATATTTTTTGGATGGGTTTTCCATAAAGTCATCCCGCTCGATATAAATTTCTTTGGAGAAAGGAATTTCCCTTTCCCCTCCTTTCGGATCCTCTGGGTTATTCTCACTCAAAAGCGTTTCTCCATCACTGCTATAATTCGTAATAACTATTTTAATCGGATCAAAAACCACCATCCTTCGCAGGGCAATTTTATTCAGGTGCTCCCGTAAACAAAACTCCAGCAATCCTACATCAACCATATTTTCCCGTTTGGCCACCCCTATCCTGTCGCAAAAATCACGGATACTTTCGGGAGTGTATCCACGACGGCGCAGGCCACTGATGGTCGGCATTCTTGGATCATCCCAACCGGTGACATGTTTTTCTGTTACCAGTTGCAACAATTTTCTTTTACTTGTTACGGTGTAATTAATATTCCGACGGGCAAATTCGTACTGGTGTGAGGGATAGATACCGAGTTTTTCGATCAGCCAGTCATATAACTCCCGGTGAGGAACAAATTCAAGGGTACAAATGGAATGCGTTATTTCTTCAATCGCATCACTTTGCCCGTGTGCAAAATCATACATCGGGTAAATACACCATTTATCGCCGGTGCGGTGATGATGGGCATGTTTGATACGGTACAAGATTGGGTCCCTCATGAGCATGTTGATATGTGACATATCGATCTTTGCCCGTAGGGTGTGGCTGCCATCAGCGAATTCACCATTTTTCATCCGCACAAATAAGTCCTTGTTCTCTTCAACCGTACGATTGCGGTACTGGCTATCTTTCCCCGGCTCTGTTGGAGTGCCTTTCATCGCGGCCATCGCTTCTGAAGTACTATCATCCACATAGGCCAGCCCTTTATCGATCAGTTGATGTGCATATTCATATAATGTATCAAAATAGTCGCTTGCATAACGTTCATGCTTCCATTCAAAGCCCAGCCATTTCACATCTTCTTTGATGCTGTCCACATATTCTGTTTCTTCGGTTACAGGATTGGTGTCATCAAAGCGAAGATTCGTATAACCCGGGTATTTTTTAGTCAGGCCAAAGTTTAAACAAATACTACTGGCATGGCCAATATGCAGGTACCCATTGGGCTCCGGAGGAAAACGCGTGACAATGCTTTTATAAGCACCATTTTCGAGATCTTTTTCGATGATCTCTTCAAGGAAATTCAAACTGCGTTCTTCTTTTCCTGCTTCTCCGGCAGGCAGGTTTGCTTCTGCTGACATAATACACAAAGGTAAGGAAATGAAGGGGTTGAAGAAAAGGCAACTCTTAATCAATTACCCACATAGTCTGGGAGCTATACCTTTATTGAATGGGTTTTACATCATTTTCCTTCAATAAAAAATAGACATTAACATCGCATTGCATGGGCGGGATCCACTGCTAATTCTCTTCAAAAGGAACCCGTAGAATGGAATAGGGGTCAAAGGTTTTGCCATTGTAAATATGTGTGAAAGCAGCTATTTTATACATTTTAAGTTTATTCAGTTCTGCATCAAAAGCTTTATCCTCTTGCTCATTTAGGTCAGGCTTGTAAAACCCTTCGGGCCAGCCGGAGAGACTGCATTTGCTTTGCATTTCCTCAAATTCTTTTTCCCCGATCTGCAATAGGATGCTGTCACGGGTTGCCTGAAAGAATTTGTCACTGATAATATACGGGGAGCGGCTTCACCAATCAGTGACGGTAACTATTTCTCCTTTTACCGGGAAAAGAACGGTGCTGTGGCCCTCTTGTGCATTTACTCCAAACGACAGGAACAAAAATGCTGCAATAACTATTTTTCTCATATCGTATATTGATCTTTCAAGATGAAAAATTGGTTTTGCAATAACTATACCCATGGATGGGTACTTTTATAAAAACTGGTACTTAAAGCAACCCCGGTTTTAAATTTTCACTCTATATTACACTTTAAAACCCATTTATGCACCGTTCCTTATACCTGCTGCTCATTTTGCTAGTTCCACTTCTCTCCAATGGCCAGTCCTGGAAAACTTTTACGGACTCTGCTGGTAAATTCACAGCCAATTATCCCCTTACCTGGATTAATAAAGTAAAAGAAGGCAATCGCATTTTCTTCACCTCCCCTCCTGATAGCGAATCGGACGATTTTTTTGAAAATATTAATGTCAGCGTTTCGGAAAAAGCCGGCTATGGTACCGAAATAAAAATTAAAGACCTGTTTCCGGCTGTGACCAATGGCATCAAAAAACAGTTTACCGAATTTAATGAAGAAGGGCTGCGGTATTTCAAATGGAACAATATGGATGCGGCGGAGATCACATATTCCGGCTACAACAAGCTGGATCCATCTATTAAAGTGCGTACTACACAATGGTATTGCTTTTATAAATCAAGGTTATATATGATAACCTTTGTAGCTGCAGCCGAGAAAAACACACATACTGCAACCGCCCGGAAAATAATGAACAGCATCGTGTTTAAATAACCGGGTCTGCAAAAATCCAGCGCTTTCCAATTCATTTTTTTGAACTATTTTTCACCCTGTATGCACTACCGGATCCTGATTATATCATGCCTGTTTTCCCTGTCAGCTTTTGCCCAGTCTACCCCTCCGGAAACCAACAAACGGAAAGTATATGGGCTGCAATTCCATAGCGGATCTGTACTTGTACATAATCATGATGTGGAAAGCATTGAAAATGCAAAACCCAAAGGATTTTCTTTTGACCTTTCCAAACAATTGATCGACTCTGCCTCCTACGCTTATTGCAGAACCTATATAAGAAAGGGTTTCACTTTTTCTTTCTATAACCTGGGCACCCCGATACTGGGTAATGGATATATTCTCTCTTATTTTTTAGAACCTGTTTACCGGATCGGCAATAAATTCCAGTTTCAGTTCAGGGGAGATATGGGAGCCGGTTATTTCACCAATCCGTTTGACAGTGGGACTAATAAATTGAATAACAATTACAGTCTGCATATTACCCCCTACCTGCATGCATCCGCAGGCTTTGGTTGGCATCTTTCAAAAAAATTGATACTACAGGGGAATGCAAATTTCAATCATATGTCGAACGGTAATTACAAAGAACCCAATGCCGGATTAAACTGGAGTACCTTTTCCGCTTCACTTCTGTATTATCCCGAAAACAACCATTTACCCAAATACAAAAAGCCACTCCGGTATAAATGGAGTGAGCAAAAAGCAGGGCTAGACCTGGGATTCATGTATGTACCCAAACAGGGATACCACCGGAAATGGAAAACGACAAGGAATTATATGGCGGGATTATTTTTGGTGGCTACGAAAAAGGTCAGCCGCATCAGTGCTCTTTCTGCGGGTACTGAATTCTACTATAACAAATTCGTGGATGCACCGGGAGTTCCTGCTGATAACAGCAAACCTTCCACCCTCGCTAGTGTATATGTAGGACATGAATTCTTATTTAATAAAATTATTTTCAGCCAGCAATACGGACGCTATATCACAGATTACCCTGCCTTCTTCAAATCAGCCACCTATCATCGCTGGGGTCTCCGGTACCGGTTTAATAAACGCTTCTATGCAGGATTTAACATGAAAGTGCACAAATTCACCGCTGATTTTATTGATTTGCGGATACAGTATAAAATATTCTAATCATAGCTAATACGATGGTGCTTCTATTCGCTCAGAGAGGAAAAAGAGAAAAAAATACAAAGTGATATTTCCAATCGCAGGAAAAAAGAAAGAGAAACGTAGTTTCGAATAACTCTTTCCCTCTTAATCCTCTGTGCGATTTTTTTGATATCCATTCGGAAAAACGAAGCCGCTATATTTATTGGTAATAAAAAATGATCGAATTGCTTTTTATTTCATACCTGCAGTCAGGTGCCTGTTCAGCCTGCACTTTGCTGGCAACAAATTTAAGTATCTCATCCCTTACTGATAAAGCTGTTTTTGTATGTAATTCCCATTGCTCTTTGGTGGGTACATCAATATACAACATACAATTACCGCCCCCCATTTCATGATAAAATTCAATACGGTTCTCACTATCACTGTAAATAATAGTACCGGCCCTGAAGTTGCCTTCGTAGTTTATTTGCCTTTAAAATTTTTGCGCCAGTTCTTTTATAAGTCGCTCTCTTAAAACCAGGTCTTCATTCTCTATCAAATTTCCAAAGCCATCCCTGTATTGAATGGGCTCATCCGGCTTTTCACTATCCTTTTTTATATCCTCCATTTTCGAAGCAGGTGGTTGCGTCACAGGTTTCACATTTTCATCCAGTTTTTCAAATTCAATGGTATGGCTGCCTCCATTTGTCCTCTCCACCTGAATCAGATAGTTGCCAGGCGGGATCGGGAATGTATCCCAAAGAATTTGAATGCTTCCACTTAACCTGTCTGCAACCGGGCATGTTTTGATAACTCGTCCCGTTGTCGTATTGATCAACCTGAGCAAACCATATTCCCGGCCTGGATGTGGAAGCCAGATTATCAATTGCTGGCAATCGGGATAATGAACAAAGCGGATATTCTTTTGATCCACAGCGAATAAATCAGCGAATTGCTCATTTTTTATCATGCCGATCACGATGCTGCCGAAAAAGCATTCCATATTTTCTATTCATTTTGTGTAACAGTAAAGCGGCTTAACTGAAAAATGTAATGGCATTGTTACAGCCATTCATTGAATATTTTACAATTCCATTCCCATCAACTGGTATAGCTGTTCTATTAATAAAGCTACACCCAAAAGTAATTTTTTAAATAACGACCCGGGAGGGGTTTAGCCTTATTCGACCTGAAAGAAATTGTAAGTTTCCCCCGTATTATAGAAAACTATTGATAATTTGCTTCTAAAACGCCGCAACGATGTCCAAAAAGTCGAGACTTATTTTCACCCTCCCTGTTTTACCGGGGCTCCTTTTCGCCCTGTGTTGTTCATTTACAGCACAACCGGGTGCTACCAATAAGGGGCAGGTAGCAACGATTGAGCGGGATACTCTACCTGTTACCGACACAGCCGCAGAAATGGTATTTGAAAAAGTGGAGATCGAAGCCAGCTTTACAGGCGGAGCTGAAGCCTGGATAAAATTCCTGGAAAACAATCTCAATGCGGGGGTGGCAACTGACAATAGTGCACCGGATGGTCACTATACCGTGATCATACAATTTGTAGTAGACAAGGAAGGGAAAGTATCAAATATAAAAGCGCTTACCCGTCATAGTTATGGCATGGAGGCGGAGGTGATCCGCTTACTTAAAAAAGCTCCCCGCTGGAACCCCGCTATCCAGGACGGCCGAACAGTAAAAGCCTACCGGAAGCAACCGGTGACCTTTGTTGTAATATCAGAAAAGAAAAAGAAGAAAAACAAGGACTAGCTCTTTGTCGGCTTAGCCAATTCGAAACAAGCCCAGTAAACTTCCTTGTGCCACATATTTCTATTCAGGTCTTAACCTTGGTGCG
>JAWXCO010000113.1:0-2608 GCA_034408705.1 Bacteroidota bacterium | reverse complement strand
AGCAATGAAAGCAAGTTTGATGTGTTCTTTGATAATTTACAGGTAACACATATAAGAGGGCCGATATCGGAAGAAACGCATTACTATCCGTTCGGCCTTGTTCAAGCTGGAATCAGTTCTAAAGCATTATCATTCGGAGGTGCTGAAAACAAATTTAAGTTTAATGGGAAAGAGGAACAGCGGAAGGAGTTCTCCGATGGAAGTGGGTTGGAATGGATTGACTATGGAGCAAGGATGTACGATAATCAAATAGGAAGATGGCATGTGATAGACCCAAAGGCAGATGTAACCAGAAGATGGAGTCCGTATAATTATGCCTTAAATAATCCAGTTCGTTTTGTTGACCCGGATGGAATGTTGGTTATTGATAAGAATTTGGACAAGGAAGATAGAAATGCATTAAAACGGATGTTGAAAGAAACAAGAAATGCCATTAGCAGTTTAGGAAAGAATGATAATAAATTAAAAGCTATGATGGCTCTTGGTGGTTTCCATAGCAAAAAAGAAATTTTAAACGCATTAAAAGATAATGGTAAAGGGCCAACTATAACAGTAGGCACACTTACTCAAAGTGATGGCAGTGGCGGTCTTCAAGGACCAGGAGGTAGCCCTGCTGCATTCGGGCAATTTGTACCCGGTCAGCGAGATGCAATAACCCCCGAAAACTCAACGGGTACTATCACAATAGACAGAAATGTAGTTACATCTGTTCAGAATGCAATGGAGAGTGAAGCTTCAGGGAAAGGAGTTGGTGCGCTATCGCCACCATCGGGATTTAAATATGGTGAAGGAGGGCTTGCAAATGCGGTATCAGGTGTGATGGGCTTTGCAAGCAGGGTTGTGGAACATGAAGCACTTATCCATTTTGGTGCTTTTGCAAATGGAATAGTTCCAGGCAATGCGCCTAATGATAATGTTAACCTATCTGTTTTTGGGATGCGATTTTCTTTAGAACGGGGTTCTCTTTATGAAGCAGCAGCTTACGGGAATGTTGGTTCAACCACAAATGCGGGATATGGAATATATAGTCAATATAATTTAATCCAAAATCAACCTACTGTTGAGCCGGGCCATACTCAAGACCGTCAACGAAGAGCTGCGGAATTTAAACTTCAAAAATCAAATTAGAGGCAGTTACTATGAAAATAAATTTCTTTAAAATACTAAGCCTTCTTTTTGTTGCTATTGCAGGAATAGATTGCGTTGCACAATCAAATAACTATTATTCAGAAAATACAAAGCGAATAGATGTTTATCTAAATGGCCCGGTCTGTGGGGGAGTAATAACTTACCCTTCGAAATACAAAGCTTCTAAAGTAAAATCAGATGCATTTATAGTGTCATTTGTTAATAGCATCGTTGATAATAAAATTACAGGCAATGATGTAGATGTTCGAATAAAGAAGCTTGGTGACAAGAAAGCCGTAGTTAAAGAATCTCTCAACGGATTAATTAAGGTCAAGGATATCTTGCTGAAAGGAAATTATTTGAGGGCTAACATAGTGCTTGAGTTTATAGATGATGTTGCTGTAAGAAGTAACATAACTCTGACGACAGTTACCCATGCAGAGTGCAACGTCGATAGAAATAGAATGATGGATTTTAAAGCCGTAAGAGATTTTTTTATTAAAGATGCAAAAATGCTGTTTACTGTTGGGTTTAATGAAATGGTAGCTGATACAATTTACCTGGGCAACCTTACCTCATTAGCAGCAAAGCGGAATGATTACAGGTTTAACATTCCTGGCACTGGTTTAGAAAACTGGATTAATGATTTTTTTATCAAACAATATCAGGATAAGAGTTCCGGCCCTTATAACTATTACAAGGCACCAAAAGAAATTGTAAGGCTGATTAAAGAGAATAAGACCGCAATAGTTACAGACCTGCTTTATTCCCCCAACTATTTTACTTCTGTAAATGCAATGGAGGCGTTAATATATCTTGCATCAGTTGGAAAGGTTCAGCTAACAGCAGAGTTAAATAATAGAATTACTCAAATCAAAAATGGGTCATTTATTATCAGGCAACAAGGTACCCCAGATGTATTTTATAACCGAGAAGGGTACAAGGAATTACAAATGACTGATGAAAAAGTAATTAAGAAATATAGTTCGTCAATGTAGAATGACGACTAAACAATAAAGCCTGGCAGCGCCGGGCTTTATTGTTTTACGAAGCATAAGCCTGTTGCGTATTAAAGTCTCTTATGTAAGCAGTAATCATTTTAAGCACTAAGTTCTTTTCTTCAACCGGCAGAGCAGATATTTTTTTGAATTGATTAATCAGTTCAGCATCGTTTAAAGACTGCTTTGCTTTACTATCTGTATCCCCCATCACTAAAAAATCAATCGTAGTACCAAACACATCTGCCAGGTTCTTCAATACATCAGCTGGCGGGTAGATATTTTTAATCTCATACCTGGCCATTTGTGTATGCGAGATAGCAATCTTCTTTGCCAGGTCGGCCTGAGTGATACCTAAATTTTTTCTGAGCTGTTGAATGCCTTCCCCCGTTGTCCGTAGTGTTCAATAAATAAAAAAACGTTGAAAGGTTGTGGTTAGACTGTGTCTAACCATCGGCTTTGCTAAAAGCCGTCAAACTTCT
>JAWXCO010000112.1:0-49471 GCA_034408705.1 Bacteroidota bacterium | reverse complement strand
GGCTTAGCCAATTCGAAACAAGCCCAGTAAACTTCCTTGTGCCACATATTTCTATTCAGGTCTTAACCTTGGTGCGTGAGACACACACCAAGGCGAAGCCAATTCGAAACAAGCCCAGTAAACTTCCTTGTGCCACATATTTCTATTCAGGTCTTAACCTTGGTGCGTGAGACACACACCAAGGCGAACAACATATACAACAAAACGAAGATGATGCGTGAGACAAGCACCAAGGCCAACATTATATATACTGCTGGCCGAGACATCACCTGGAAAGTGGTCAATTTGGGAGATTCTTGAGGGAAGAAATGTTTAATTTTTAGTCACCCTATTCCAGAAAAAGACAGTCGTGCCCATACTGAACCTGATGGCATGCATTGGCCTTCCCATCTCATTGATGGCAAATAAGCATTACCTTTATAAAAAATAATTATTCTGTATGTCATTACTGAATCAAAACAATAAGAAAGGAAAAAAGAAAGACGCTAAAAAAAATAACCCCGGTAATAGCCAGGGTTCCAAGTTTATCCAGAAAGCAACTAAGTCAGGCGCTTTTGTTAGTAAGCAATCCAACACCGGCTCCCAGCGGGGAAGCTAATCTACTTTATTGCGGCTTTGAACTGGTGGGAGCTTTTCCTCCTTCCGGTACAAAGAGCAGGGCGGCCGAATTCATACAATATCTTTTGCCGGTCGGCTTGGGGCCATCATCAAATACATGCCCGAGGTGTGAACCGCTCTTGCTGTCTACCACTGCCCATCGGGTGGAACCAAAACTTTCATCTTTGATCAATTTTACTGCATCCGTTGCTATCGGGGCAAAGAAACTTGGCCAACCTGTTCGGGAATTAAATTTTGTTTCGGAACTGAACAAGGGCTGAAGTGTTGCAGCCGAATAATAAGTTCCTTTTTCATAAAAATGATCGTACTTACCGGTACCAGCTCTTTCCGTTCCTTCTTCCCTTAATATATAATATTGCGTTTCCGTAAGCCGGGCTTTCCATTCCGCCTCTGTGAACTTAATCGGGTACGCCGTTTTATGATCCGCTTCGGCAGGATCGGCATTTTGAGTTTTTTTAGACTGCGTCTGCGCCTGGCCACAGCTGCTGTTTAACAAGGCAAAGACAGCAATCAGAGACAAATAAATAGTTCGCATAAATTATTTTTTTATTACACTATAAACGAGATACCGGTTCACCGGGTTTTCTATTACCCCAAAATTACCGTTTTCTGCGGTCGATTCTTTGTCGTGTAAGCGACAGGCTGGCTGTAAGGACGATCAATTAACATTCGGCCAACATATGAACGAGTTGCACCCGGTAATTTCTCAGTTTGAAAAACCTCACGTTGAGACCACGCAGTTCGCAGAGGTTTATGCCAATTCTCCTCTGCGCTCCCTCGGTACTCTGCGTGAACCTTACTCAATACTTTGCATCGCTATAAAAATTTCCAAAACGAAATAGTAGTACATTAGCCAATCACAAAAAGTCGCTGTATGCAAAAACAAATTAGCATCCTCGTAACGATCCTCATTAGTACGCTCTCCTTTGCTCAAAACCGTATGACACCGGAACTACTCTGGCAACTGGGAAGGGTTAGTGGCCTTGGCTTGTCTAAAGATGGGAAATATATCGTTTATTCTGTAGGCATTCCCAACGCAGCAGAAAATAAAACCAATCGTAAATCTTATATCATTCCGCTGGATGGGGGGCAACCTATCGCCATTAACAGGCCGGATAGTTTACTGGCGGATAAAAATATATCTCCCGATGGCAAATACCTCCTCAGCAACAAAGAAGTAAAAATTAAAAAAGTGACGGGTAATGATCTATATCCCGCTTTGACCAAATCGAATGTATATGTTTTTGATGACCTGATGTATCGTCATTGGGATACCTGGGAGGATGGCAATTTTGACCATGTATTTATCAGCCCGGTCGGTAAACAGAACGAAGAAAAAGATCTTATGACAGGAGAAGCATATAATTCACCCACCAAACCTTTTGGCGGCGATGAGGATTATATATGGAGACCTGATAGCAAAGCGGTGCTTTACGTTGCCAAGAAAAAATACGGGAAGGATTATGCCGTGAGTACCAATACAGATATTTACTCTTACGATATCGAAGCCGGTGTTACCAAAAATCTGACCGAAGGTATGAAGGGTTATGACATGAACCCGTTGTACAATACAAAAGGGGAACTGGCCTGGCTGAGTATGAAAAGAGATGGATATGAGTCAGACAAACAGGATATCATCGTGTCCAATGGTATTACTAAAATGAACCTAACCGGTCAGCGGGATGATATTCATGTGGAAGGTTTTAAATGGGGAGATGATAATAAGACTATTTTTTTCTGGGCACCCGTTAATGGAACCATCCAGTTATTTTCTGTCAATTATCCAGGGTTGACCAAAATGCTCCCGGTTATAAGACAGATAACCAAAGGAGATTTTGATATTACCGGCGTCATCGGCCAGTCAGGAGATAAATTGATCGTCACCCGAACTGATATGAACCATGCTGCTGAAATTTATTCTGTTGATATCAACTCCGGCAACATGCAACAATTGACACATGTAAATGATGCAACCTATGCTTCCATTGGCAGTTGTAAAACGGAAAGGCGTTTTGTAAAAACAACAGACGGAAAACAAATGCTGGTTTGGATCATCTTTCCACCGGGTTTTGATCCGGCAAAAAAATATCCTACTTTATTATACTGCCAGGGAGGCCCACAGTCTCCTCTTACACAGTTCTATTCCTTCCGCTGGAATTTTCAACTGATGGCATCGCAGGGTTATATCGTGGTAGCCCCAAACAGACGAGGTATGCCGGGTCATGGTACCAAATGGAATGAACAGATCAGCAAAGACCATGGCGGACAAGCCATCAAGGATTACCTGAGTGCCATTGATGCGGTTAGTAAAGAAAACTATGTTGACAAGAGCAGGTTGGGCTGTGTAGGTGCCAGTTATGGAGGCTACTCTGTCTTTATGCTGGCCGGTTTGCATAACAACCGGTTCAAAACATTTATCTCCCATGATGGTATTTTTGATATGCGCAGTATGTATGGCACTACAGAAGAATTATTCTTTGTCAACTGGGACTGGGGTGGTAATTATTGGGACAAAAAAAATACCGCTGCACAAAAATCATATAGTCAGTTCAATCCTATTAACTATGTCAACAAATGGAATACACCTATTATGATCGTGCAGGGTGGCAAGGATTACCGGGTACCAATAGAGCAGGGACAGGAAGCTTTCCAGGCGGCACAATTAAAAGGCATTAAAAGCAGGTTTGTTTACCTGCCTGATGAAAACCACTGGGTGCTTAGTGCACAGAATGCACTGGTCTGGCAACATGAATTTTATAAATGGCTGGATGAAACTTTAAGATAACCGGTGTGAAACTTCCGGATGATTATTTATCGCGTTAAGCCTTATCTCGTTATAAACAATATTGTTGCGCTTATTTCTTTTATTGAAAAGATACCCCACCGGCTCATTGATCTGTCAGCGTTTTAGGAACTTTCCTTTCAGTAACCGGTCCATCACTTCCTCTTTTTGATTCCGGCTGATGGGAATATGCTGCTGCCCTATGCGGATATCATTTCCTTCAATCGTATCGATCTTCGAAGCGGCTACGATATAGGACTTATGCACTTTCAAAAATTTATCCGCTGGCAAATAATCCTCTACCGATTTAAACGTGAGATAGGTCATATACTTTTTGGTAGCGGTATGAATGGTCACATAATTCTGTAAAGCTTCCACATATAGCACTTCATCAAATAATATTTTCACCAGTTTATTATCGGCTTTGATAAAGAAATATTCTCCTGCATGGGCCTCTTTGGTATTCGTATCCCTTACTTCGTAATACTCTTTTGCTTTTAATGCTGCTTTCAGGAAACGGTCAAAAGAAATCGGTTTGACAAGATAATCCAGGGCATTCACTTCAAAACCTTCGAGAGCATATTGGGGATAGGCCGTCGTAAAAATAACCGGCGGTGGCTGCTGCAATGTTTTAAAAAAATCAAGACCAGTTATCTTCGGCATCTGAATATCAAGAAAAAGCAACTGTACTTCTCCCCTGCTGATGAGTTCCGCCGCCTGTAGCGGGTTATCAAATTCGCCAACAAGCCAAAGAAAATCAACATCAGCGATGTATTCTTTCAATCCTTTTCTTGCCAATGGTTCATCGTCAATAATAATACAGTTGATACTCATAGCACCTGAAGGTTTAATTGTACAGTAAACAGGTTTTCCGCATCCTCAATTTTTAGCTCATGCCGCCCCGGGTATAACAATTCCAATCTTCGTTTGACATTATTGAGCCCGATACCACCTGGTTGTTCTGTCGTGGGTTGTTTCTCTTTTGAATTGGCCACTGAGAACACAAAATTGGATTTGACCAGGAACATATCCACTTTCACAAAATTCGGCTTGTCGTTATAATGCGAAATATGCTTGAAGGCATTCTCTACAAACGGGATGAGCAGTAAGGGCTCCACCGCAAAGCCCTTCACATCAGGCGCACAGTTAAACTGAACGCTGTATTTCTCATCCTTTCGCAACTGCTGTAGATCCATATAATCCTGGAGATAGTGAATCTCCTTTTCAATCGGTATTTTATCATCTTTCACTTCGTAGAGCTGGTAACGGAGCATTTCGGAGAACTTGTGCAAGGCACCCCTGGCATCAGCATTATCCTTGCTGATCAGGAAATAAACAGAGTTCAGCGAATTAAAAACAAAATGGGGATTGATCTGTGATTTCAAAAAGTTGAGTTCTGCTTCCGCCTTTTCTTTGGCCGTTTCCACCATCCGTTTTTGTAACTCACCGTAATCCAACATCAACTTTACTGCGGCCCCGGCGATCACCAGAAAGAAATGCGGGATAATATTATCGTACAGGCTTTTCTTCAGGTCATCAGCCCAGTGGACTAACTGGTCATTGTTTAGCAACCGGCCCAGTATATTCATCTTGATCACACTGCTCCCAAAAATCATGACCACGAAAATGAGAACGAACCAGGCATACTTTTTTTTATAAAGTAACTGCGGTATCAATACATAATTGGTAACATAGATCATCAGGGCCAGTTCGGCTACCTTAATAAATGTTACGGCGAACGCTTTTCGCTCCGTTGGGTAATCATCCACCCGGAGAAAAAACCAGACCCCGAATACAAGCATCCAGAAAAAAACATGCTGCAGGTTATATTTTAGTAAACCACGGTTTTGCATACATCAAAATAAAAGTACAAATAACCTTCGTCAAAAGAGATTACACCACCGGATAGCTTTACCTGATGACCCGCAAACCTGCCTTTCGTCAGGTAAATAATACCCCAGGTGTAAAGGAACCGATATCCAATAACAAGAAAACAGATCTTTCGGAAAATAAACTGCCATGAAATACCTGCATTGCTTGCTTATAACCATGAGCATCACTTTATGCGGATGCTCGCAAAATACGTCCAAACCCAACGTAAACAACCAACCGGGAACCGGGGATATTAAAGCAGGTGGCCGTTGTGAGGATTGTGCGGCTATTTATCAATGTCCGGTTCCGTTTGAACAGTTAAATGAAGTGGATTCCCTACCTGACTTTATGGAACCGGGTCCGAAGATCGAGATCAGTGGGACTATTTTCCAACGCGACGGCAAAACACCTGCTGCTGATATTGTGTTGTATGTATATCATACTGACCAGAAAGGTCTGTACAGTAAAAAAGGAAATGAAAAAGGTCCGCATGGTTATATCCGCGGCTGGGTAAAAACAAATGCAGCTGGTTACTATAAGTTTTATACCCTCGTACCGGCCTCCTATCCTAATAGCATGAACCCAAAACATATTCATCCTACTATTAAAGAATCCGGCATCAGTGAGTACTGGATAGATGAATTTCTTTTTGATGATGACCCTTTGCTTCAGCCCGAAGAACTAACAAAAACAACCCCCAGAGGTGGCAGCGGAATTTTAAAAACAATACAGGCAGATGGCATATTAAAAGCCACCCGGGATATTACACTGGGCCTGCATGTTACGGGTTACCCTGTACAATAAATTATTTGAGGGAGAGATCGGCCCTGACCTTATAATAAGTGACGGACCGTTCCACGAGGTTGGCGATCAACCCGTTTACTTTGAGCCGCCATAGTTTGTTTTCTTTATCATATGTGACTTCAACGGTGCCTTTGGAAACATTGACATAGGAAACCTGTTCCCCGGAACGGAAGGAATATTTAGCAGCTAATTCATTACGTCCGTCGGGACTCACTGAAATCTTATACTTTCCGCTTTTCAGACGTTTATCATTGAAAAACATGCTAAAGAACTGATCCTTCTGCTCTACAACAACAGTAAGATCACCTTTTACCCGGTACACTTTCAGCGTTGCTGGTCTTGCTTCTATGAAAAAATTGTTGGAAGTGAGGGTGTCCGTTATAAAAAGAGGGCAACGTCTTAAAACGGTGTCTCTTTCCTCCTGTGCATTCACAGACAGGGAAAAAATCATAACAAAGGACAAGGTTATTAACCGCATTGCCGGGACATTTAAATGTAAAAAATACGAATAATTTGCTTATAATCAGTGCCAGCTATTTTTTTTATTGTCTGTTTGCTCTTTCGCCAAACAACAAACTTCCTATTCTTATCATCGTACTACCCTCTTCGATGGCTGTTTTATAATCGCTGCTCATCCCCATGGAAAGCGTTTGAAGTTGAAAATTTGATGTTTGGTCTTTGGAATATTTGTTGAAAAGCTCTTTTAATTTTCGGAATTCACTCCTCACTTTGTTCATATCCTCTGTAAAACTTCCCATTCCCATTAACCCAACAACCCGAACCCCAGGCATTTTCAACTTATCAAGTTCCTCCACTAACAAATGTAGTTCTTCCTCATCCAAACCAAATTTCGTTTCTTCCTGTGCAATAAAACATTGAAGCAGGCAATCCACTACCCGGTTAGTTTTTCCTGCTTCTTTATTGATCTCTTTCAGGAGTTTTAGACTGTCTACCCCGTGGATCAGTTGCACAAAGGGTGCTATTAACTTTACTTTATTAGTTTGCAGGTGACCGATAAAGTGCCATCTGATATCTGGCGGCAGCTGGCGGGCCTTCTCCACAAGTTCCTGCACATAATTTTCACCAAAATCCCGTTGGCCCAGCTTGTATAATGCAAGTATATCCTCCACCGGTTTGGTTTTGGAAACAGCCACCAATGTTACCCCGTAGGCCTGCAGGCTTGCTGTAATCTGTAAATAGTTGTCTTGATTGTTTGCCATCTCGTTTATACCCGCTTCACGGTATTTTTATAATAATTTTGGTCTATACTTTTACCGGCAACAAATATACTTTATGAAAGCAACATCTTTTGGGGTTGATAACAACAGCCATGAACAACGCATAGCGATTTGGAAAAAATGGATCCAGGAATTTACTGCCTGCAAATAGCAAAAGCTATTATCAATATCTATTATCCTTTCAATATTGAACGGCTGATAACGATCCGTTGCACTTCGCTGGTACCTTCATATATCTGGGTGATCTTGGCATCCCGCATCAGGCGTTCTACATGGTATTCCTTTACAAATCCATATCCACCATGTACCTGGACCGCTTCCACAGTGGTCCACATGGCAGTTTCGGACGCAAAAACTTTTGCCATTGAAGAACTGAGCGTATAATCAATATGATTGTCTTTTTCCCAGGCCGCCTTCAGGCAAAGCAATCTTGCTGCTTCGATCCGGGTAGCCATATCGGCCAGTTTGAAAGCAATGATCTGGTGATTCATGATCTCAGTACCAAATGCCTTTCTCGTTTTGGAATATTCTTTCGCCAATTCATAGGCCCCGCTGGCAATGCCCAGTGCCTGTGAAGCGATCCCGATTCTTCCTCCAGCCAAAGTCTTCATGGCGAACTTAAAACCGAAGCCGTCTTCACCGATCCTGTTGGACTTTGGCACTTTTACATCCGTGAACATAACCGTATGTGTGTCACTTCCGCGGATGCCTAATTTATTTTCTTTCGCTGCCACTACAACACCCGGCGAATCTTTTTCTACTATGAGACAGTTAATCCCTTTTGAACCTTTTGAGCGATCGGTTTGTGCCATCACCAAATAAACAGAAGCCGTACCTCCATTGGTGATCCAGTTCTTGGTGCCATTCAGCAAGTAATGATCCCCCTTATCTTCCGCAATAGTTTGTTGTGACGTAGCATCACTTCCTGCTTCAGGTTCGCTGAGCATGAAAGCGCCGATATATAATTCACCATTCTTTTTTCCCTGTGCTAAAGGTGTCAAGTATTTTTGCTTTTGTTCTTCGTTGCCATATTGCTGCAAGCCGTAACAAACCAGGCTATTGTTCACACTCATCACCACACTTACACTGGCATCTATTTTACTGATCTCTTCCATAGCCAGTACATAACTGATCGTATCCATACCGGCACCTCCGTATTTAGGATCGACCATCATACCCATAAAACCGAGTTCGGCTAGTTTCATGACCTGTTCACGGGGAAATTCCTGTTTTTCATCTCTTTCGATCACACCTGGCAAGCATTCATTCCGGGCAAAATCCCGGGCTGCTTTTTGGATCATCAGTTGCTCTTCATTCAGTTGGAATAACATATGCTTGATAGCTTTTATTTATTACGACAAAGATAAGGGCAAAGCCGCCTCAGAAAAGAACGTCTTAGATTTGCAACTAATGGGTAACCGTTCATGGAAAGCTTTGAAACTTACTTCAACAAGAGCCCCGCCTGTTCCCCTTTTTGACCTAACTTTGTACCGCAAACAGCAGCTCATGAAAAAAATTCATATTATCCTTCTTGTATTCATTGCCGGCACCATTGCCTTGCTGATAAGTCTCTTAAATACAGGCTCTACTTACGAAACGATCGCAGAAGCCAAGGCCAAACCGGGAAAATTTGTCCATGTGGCTGTAAAACTTGATAAAACAAAACCGGTGGAATATGACGCTACCAGGGATGCCAATTACCTGAGCTTTCATGCCATAGCAATGGATAGTACCAACCAGGGTATGAAAGTGGTTTATCGCAATGGCGAGATACCTAACCTGATGATCAGCGAACGCCTGGTATTAAAAGGCAAATACGAGGGCGACCATTTTGAATGTAAAGATGTGCAAACCAAATGCCCGTCAAAGTATAAAGAAGAAATGAAGCCCACAGAAAAAAGCATCGAAACAAGTTCTGCCGCCAATAAGCAAGCAACCAAAAAATACTAACCCGGAATGGACTATATCGGTGAGCATCTTTTACCCGGCCAGTTAGGACATTTTTTTATTGTACTTTCTTTAGTGGCATCACTCATCGCCACTTTCTCGTATTTCAAATCAGCCCAGTCGAAAAATGACGCCGATGCGGCGCATTGGAAAAAGCTGGCCCGTTATGCGTTCATAACTGAGATCATTTCGGTGGCGGCCATCTTCGGTATCTTATTCTATATCATTTCCAATCATCTGTTCGAATATAAATATGCCTGGCAGCACAGCAGCCGTTCATTGGAAGTAAAATACCTGCTGGCCTGCTTTTGGGAAGGTCAGGAAGGTAGTTTCTTACTCTGGAGTGTTTGGCATTGTGTATTGGGTGCTATTTTGATGAAGACCAGTAAAAAATGGGAAGCCCCGGTGATGACCGTGGTCAGCCTCGCACAATTCTGCCTCGCTACCATGATCGCAGGCATTTATGTTTTTGGATGGAAGATGGGTTCCAACCCATTTATGTTATTAAGAGACTCCGGTGTGCTGGATAGTGCAGCGGCCCTGCATATTGCCGGCGATATAACACAAGGTCTTCGACAAGACTTTATGTTATCTATAAAAGATGGCAACGACCTGAACCCCCTGCTGCAGAACTACTGGATGGTTATTCATCCACCGGTTTTATTTATGGGCTTTGCTTCCACCATCGTTCCTTTTGCTTTTGCGATAGCAGGCTTATGGAAAAAGCAGTATGGTGAATGGACAAAACCAGGGCTGCCCTGGACATTATTTTCCGCCGCCATCCTGGGTGTTGGTATTATGATGGGTGCCATGTGGGCCTATGAGTCTCTTACTTTTGGTGGTTATTGGGCATGGGACCCGGTAGAAAATGCTTCTTTGGTTCCCTGGTTAGTGTTGATATCTGGGTTACATACCTTACTTATTTATAAACATACAGGCCATTCATTACGGGCAAGCCATCTGTTTTTTATCCTGGTCTTTGGGTTTATTCTGTATTCTACTTTTCTAACCCGTACGGGAATTTTAGGAGATACTTCGGTCCATGCTTTTACAGGTGAAGGCAACACGTTGAAGGTACACTTGTTGATCATGATGTCATTGTTCTTGTTACCTGCCTTTATCCTCTTCTTCACCCGTTACCGGGATATACCAACGATCCGGAAAGAAGAAAGCAGTTCCTCCCGTGAATTCTGGATGTTTATCGGCTCACTGGTTTTCTTTCTCTCTGCCCTGGTTATTATTGGGATCACTTCTATCCCGGTTTATAATAAAATATTGGGGACAAAAATGGCACCACCAGAAAAAGCGGAGTTCATGTATAACCAGATACATGTTTTCGTAGCGATCATTATAGCTGTGTTGACGGCCGTCACACAATACCTGAAATACAAAACAACGACCACCCAATATTTTCTGAAAAAAATAGCTGTACCAACTGCTATTGCAGCTGTTATAGCTACTTTAATACTGGGTATTGGAAAAGTGAACTACCAGAAGGAAACCTATGGTTTTATGGCGGCTATCTGGATCGCTGTTGCCTGCAGTGTTTATACAATCGTTGCCAATGCATCTTATATCTGGTTAGGTCTGAAAGGGAAACTAAAATTGTCCGGCGGCTCTATTTCGCATTTTGGTTTTGGACTGGTGCTGCTCGGGATATTGATCTCCTCTTCCAAAAAAGAAGTGTTATCGAATAATATCAATGGTATCCCTGCACCGCTGGATAAAAACGAAGACCCCCGTGAAAACCTGACCCTCGTAAAAGGATTGACGGTTGATATGGGGAAATATTCGTTGACATATGAAGGTGATTCTGCACATCCCAAGAAGCAATTATCCTTCTATAAAGTACGCTTCAAAAGCAAGAACGGTAAGGAAGAGTTTATGCTCACGCCGAACTCTTTTGTAAATTATAAAGGTAATGAAGGGCTAATGAGCAATCCTGATTCAAGGCATTACTGGAATCATGATGTGTTTACTTATATCACTTCTATCTCTAATCCAGATAAGTTGAAGGACACTTCCTCTTTCCGGGCCAATCCGATGAAGGCCGGTGATTCCCTGTTCTATTCACGTGGCTTTATCATTTTACAGGAAATAAAGAAAGCATCCGACAGCCTCCCGGTGGATATTTTCGGTGCCAATGGAAGCCTGCACGAGGCCCGCCTGAAAGTCTATTCAAAAACCGGGTCTGTTTATTCGATTGCTCCTAAATTAGCGTTTGCCAAAGGTGCTGAACTGGCAATACCCGATACGGTACTGGCAGAAAACCTGGTACTGCAATTACAAAAAGTGAACCCGGATAACAGCATCGTTCTGGGAATCAAGGAGTCTAATGCAGTTATGGATTATATTACGCTTAAGGCTTATAAGTTTCCTTTTATTAACCTGCTCTGGGTCGGGGTGCTGATCACCGCTATTGGTATCACCATCAGCATGGTTCGCCGGATCCAATTAAACCGCCATTCAGTCCCGGGGTCATAATTTTAGCTTTTTCAAAACAGCATCTCCTGTAGTTTTATTGTCAGGTATAGAAAATGCCGGGTCTGTTAGCTAATTTTACATACTAATGCCTCATTCCGGATCATATCGTAAACGATTAAAGCTCCTACTATCCCTGCTCCTGTTGATGGGCAGCCAGCTATTAGCTCAGGTTGAATTACCCGTACCTGTGGTTGATTCCAATGAACTGGCTTTGAAATACATGAAAGAACAACGGAAAAAATGGGGTCCCAACGATACAGTGCTGGTACCTGCCATCTTCTATCAGAACGAGATTATCAATTATAAGGAAGAGCAAATGGTTTGGATTTCCAAACTCCCGCCGGATAAGCTGGCCAAATTTATAGAAGAATGGACCCGGCTTCGCAACGCTGTGTATGTTACCTATCCTTATGCCCGGATCGCCGGTGGTACCATCAATGACATTAATAAGAACCTGGCAGGAGTTAGGGGGAAAAAAGAACGAAAAACGATCATTAAATCAAGGGAGAAAGAATTGAAAAAAGAATTCACTGACCCGCTCTCAAATCTTTCTGTATACCAGGGAAAGATCCTGATGAAACTCATCAACCGGCAAACGGGTAATAACTGTTATGAGATCATCAAAGAATACAAAGGGGGACTGAATGCCCGCTTGTATCAAACGGTAGCCTGGTTTGTTGGTGGCAACCTGAAACAGGACTGGGATATGAAAGAAAATACAATGGACCGACAGATCGAAAATATCGTGAAAGAGATCGACGGAACCTGGTATGGGAACCCCTATCGCCGATAGTACAATGGTTACCTGATACTGGTTAATGCCAGCGTGAAATTTCCTGGCTACGCCACAGTCCATGAGTGGTAATTTCCCTTCTCTTAATTTTTCCTTTTACTTTTGTTTTCTAAATCTCCCACATGAAGCTTGATATACTGGCGATAGGTGTTCATCCCGACGATGTAGAATTGGGTTGTTCCGGAACATTGATCAATGAAATAAAACGGGGAAAGAAAGCCGGTATCATTGACCTGACACAGGGCGAACTCGGTACAAGAGGTACGATTGAAACCCGGTACAGTGAGGCTGCGAATGCCGCTATGATCATCGGTGTGCAGGTAAGAGAGAACCTGAAAATGAGAGATGGTTTTTTTGAGAATGATGAAGCAAATAAATTAAAACTGATTACTGCGATACGTAAATACCAGCCCGATATAATTATCGGGAATGTGCTGCATGACCGCCATCCCGATCATGGCCGTGCGGGTAAAATGATCGCTGATTGTTGCTTCCTGTCAGGCCTTGCTAAAATTGAGACCACCGATGAAAAGGGGAATGGCCAGGAAAAATGGCGGCCTGCTTATTTGTTGCACTATATACAAGACTGGTATCATGAACCCGATCTGCTGATCGATATCAGCGGTGTCTTTGAACAACGGATGAAATCCATTGAAGCCTACAACACACAATTTCATACAACCGCTAATGCAGCAGATGGTCCGCAAACCTATATCTCCACACCGGATTTTTTAGAAAGTGTTATTGCAAGATCCAGGATGTTTGGCAAACGAATCGGTGTGAAATATGCAGAAGGCTTTATCAGTGAGAAGAAGATCGGTATCCGTGATTTGGATGCGCTGATTCAGCATGAAACATAAATAGCTGTTAGTGTTAGTGTTAGTGTTAATACCACTCTTACTGTTAAAAAGTTCAACAAAAAACAAGGTTATCCACATCAAACGGTTGTCTTAATTTTCCCTCCGTTTTGGCAGAGATAGACTACCTTTGCCTATCAGAAAAATAGTCTATGGCAAGCCCTAAATTCTCAACAGCTTCACAATCCTTTCATGCAGAATTAAAAAAAAGGATTAGTGATTATTTTAAACAAGCTGGCAAAGCATCTACCGGTAATTTTTCCCTCTACTTCAAAGCCATTTTGCTCGTTGTAAGTTTCATTGCTGTTTATACTCACCTCGTATTTTATACCCCTGCCACCTGGTTGGCCATGACTGAATGTATTGTATTGGGTGGTTTAACAGCAGCCATTGGGTTTAACGTAATGCATGACGGGTTGCATGGTAGTTTTAGCCGCTATAAATGGGTCAATGAGTTGGCAGGTTTATCTTTAAATTTTTTGGGAGCGAATAATTTTATGTGGCGCTCCAAGCATAATATCATACATCATACCTACACCAATATCGAAGGCATTGATGATGATATTGAAGCCAAGCCCTTACTCCGTCTTTGCGAAACACAGAAGTATTATAAAATTCACCGTTTTCAGCATTGGTATTTCTGGTTAGCCTATTCCCTTCTTTACATATGGTGGGTATTCTTTACCGACTACAAAAAATACTTCCTCGGCAGGATCGGCCCTACATCGCTGACCAAAATGAGTATCGGCGATCATATCTCTTTCTGGGGTTTTAAAATATTACATGCGTTTATTTTTATGGCTGTTCCTATTTACACACTCGGTTTTTCTACCTGGGTAATTGGCTTCCTGATCTATGGTATGTTTACCGGTGTTGTGTTAAGTATTGTTTTTCAGCTGGCGCATACGGTAGAAGACACCAATTTCCCGAAGGCTAACGTCACTACCGGTAGAATGGAAGATGAGTGGGCCATACACCAGTTAAAGACAACTGCCAATTTTGCCACCCGCAACCGGTTAATTTCCTGGTGGGTTGGTGGATTGAATTTCCAGGTAGAACATCACCTTTTTCCAAGAGTCTCGCATGTGCACTATCCTGAGATCAGTAAGATCATCAGGAAAGCCTGTCAGGATTTTGGAGTGCCTTATATTGAATATCCAAAGATGAGACTGGCCCTGGCTTCGCATATCACACACCTGAAAAACCTCAGCCGTAAGTAACATCAACCTGGCATTAATTAATTAATTCATATATGGAGTCAGCGATGGCTCCTTTTTTATGACCATTCCGGCACCCTTACATATAAAAGGCCAGACATTTTTGCAAAAATCAGTTTCTGATTTTGCTGCTATCCAAAAGCCATTTAATTTACACAGCTTTTAATGCCACCTCAATATGGTCAACCTGTCCAATTATGATCCCAACAGTGTCAGTAATCCCAATAATAATATTTTTGGATTACCGTCTACTGAGGAAGATGCCCGCTTAATAATCTTACCGATTCCCTGGGAAGTAACTGTAAGTTATGGGGCCGGAACAGCCCGCGCACCAGAAGCCATTCTCAAAGCCAGTATGCAGGTGGATCTTTTTGATCCTGAATTCCCCGATGCCTGGAAACAGGGATTCTATATGCGTCCCACCGACCGTAAACTGCTTATGAAAAGTGATTACCTCCGGAAAGAAGCCGAACTATATATTGATTATATTTCGAAAGGAGATGAAGTCGCGGCAAACCAGTTCATGTGCAAGACACTTAAAGAAGTCAATGAAGGAAGTATCTTTCTCAATACCTGGGTGTATGACCAAACAAGGGTATTATTGGAAAAAAATAAATTGGTAGGCCTGGTAGGTGGCGACCACAGTGGCCCGCTGGGATTCTTTAAAGCCATTGCAGAAAAACATGGTGAGTTTGGTATTTTACAGATAGATGCGCATTTTGATCTGCGGACTGCCTACGAAGGGTTCAACTACTCTCATGCCAGCATCATGTACAATACACTGGAAGAGATTCCCCAGGTGCAACGTCTGGTACAGGTAGGTGTAAGGGATTTTGGGGGTGATGAATGGGAATATGTACAGAAAAGCAATTTCCGTATCATTACTTATTTTGATAAGGAGATAAGGAACCGCCAGTACGAAGGACAAACCTGGAAATATATTGCCGAAGAAATAGTAGACAAATTGCCACAAAAAGTTTTTATCAGTTTTGATATTGACGGACTGGACAGGAAACTTTGTCCTTTTACCGGAACACCAGTACCGGGCGGCTTTGAACTTGAGCAGGTCTTTTACCTACTCAGCAAACTGCTCGAAAGCGGAAAGACCATCATCGGTTTTGACCTGAGTGAAGTGGGTATTGGCGGTGATACCGACTGGGATGCCAATGTTGGCGCAAGAGTGTTGTATAAGCTGTGTAATTTAATGGTGACCAGTAATAAATAAGATGCAGCAGTTTGAAATCACATTAAGGAATGATAAAATAAAATTTTACGACAGGTTTGCGATATTGATTTTTGGTTTGAATGCGGTTGGAATAGTAGGTGCACTCTTATATACTACCGACGATATCAATATAAACGGGAAATTATTTTTGCAATCCCTCCCGGTCATGCTGACTGCTTTTCCGGTTTTACTACTTATTCAAAAAAAAGTATCCCAGTATTTTATACCTTTTCTGGTTGTCTCTTTAGTGATAGTTGCCTATTGGATATTCATAGGATACTGGTGGATAGCCCTTTTCGCATCCCTGCTGATCCTGTTATATGTTGTCGCCAAAAAAGAGTTGATTGTTAATTTTATTTCAGACAGGATTGTTTATCCTTCTTTCCCTCCAAAAAGAATAGAATGGAGCGATCTGAATAATGTTGTTTTAAAGGACAGGTTGTTGACCATTGACTTTAAAAATAATAAACTAATTCAGGAGGATATTGATGCAAAAAGCTATTCCTTAAATGAAGAGGAATTTAACGACTTTTGCAGGCAACAACTGAAAAAATGAGCTTAGCACAGTCTCCATACATCTTGTACTCCGATGGCAAGGGGAATATATTTGAAGACACATCTTTATATGTTACCGGCCGAAGTGGCTGGGAGGCTATACCTGTTCCGGAAGATGAATGGATCGAACTACCTGATGGCGGTTCTCTTTATGAATTACCCGGTCGCCGTGGCATTGGCATTGATGTGGAAACTGGTGATATGCGTTTATGTGAAAAGGGCTGGGCAGTAGCAGCTTTTATTCCTCCAGCACATACCGGCTTTTACCTGGCCGCATACGAAACCGGTAAAGATGCCCCTATTCTTCCTTTGTTTTGTTACACCGCTGCTGGTTGGTTAAATGAAAAATTCTATGTACCTGCAACAAGAGTAGAGCCAGACATCCGGCAGGATTGTGCCGGATACGATCAGGAAAAAGTAAAAGAAGGTGTAAAGGAATTACAAAAGCATTACCCGCATAACCGGCTGGTTACGCATCTTACCAATAACTGTGCGCTGACCTATCAATGCCCTGCCGCAAGAAATTTTTCATTGGGCCGTTGGGAATGCCCGGTGCCTGTATCACCTGCCTGCAATGCTAATTGCGTTGGTTGTATCTCCCTGCAACCTGATGAAGAGACCATCGTTTCAACACAGGACCGGCTCACGTTCAAACCAACAGCAGAAGAAATTGTCGAATTCACCGTTCCGCATCTTGAATCAGCACCCTATCCTATCATCAGTTTTGGACAAGGCTGTGAAGGCGAACCCTTACTGATGTGGGAAACCATACGGGAATCCATTATCGAAATAAGAAAGCATACAACCAGGGGAAGTATCAATATCAATACCAACGGTTCAAAGCCGGATGCGGTAAGAGCTTTATGTGAAGCAGGACTTGACTCTATCCGGGTTAGTACCAACTCGGCAAGAAGGGAGGTCTATATGCCATACTACCGCCCGAATAATTACCAGTTTGAAGATATTATCGAAAGCCTGAAAGTGGTCAATTCTTTCGGTGGCTGGACTTCCATCAACTATTTTGTTTTCCCGGGTATGACGGATTCTGTGGCAGAATATGAAGCACTGCGAAAACTGATTAAAGAGACGGGGTTAAATATGATCCAGTGGAGAAATTTCAATATTGATCCGGATTGGTATTTGGGTAAGATTGGGGTAACAGAAACAGGAGAGTGTCTGGGGGTAAATCAATTGCAACAATTGATTCGGGAAGAATTTCCTGATCTGAAATACGGTTATTTCAATCCGCCGATTGAACGGATCAAAGGAAAGTTTGACATGGATTTTGCCCATCATTAGCCACAGAAGCACTGAAACACTGAAAAATTCTGTGCGTTATGTTTCAGTTGTAAAAATCAATAATGATAGAGCCTGATAATAACAACCAAATAATAAGGGGTATCGGACTTGCTGTTCTCGCTACATTTATCTGGTCAGGAAATTTTATTGTGGCCCGGGCTGTCAATAAAGATATTTCACCCATCAGCCTGAATTTTTACCGCTGGCTTACAGCTTCGTTGCTTCTTCTTCCTTTCATTATCAGAAAATTCAAAGCAGAATGGCCCGTGATACGCCGATCCTGGCATTACCTGTTCTGGATCTCGCTCACCGGTGTAGCCCTGTTCAATACGTTTGTATATATAGGAGCGCATTATACCTCCGCAATTAATCTCGCATTAATAGGAACCACTTCCTCTCCTATTATGTCCGTACTTTTTGCCCGCATTTTCCTGAAAGAAAAAATTGGTTGGATGAAGCTGGCCGGGATGATCGTTTGTATCGTTGGCGTACTTTTTCTTTTATCGAAGGGTACTATCCAAAACCTGGTACATTTAAAATTTGGGGAAGGCGATTTATGGGTATTATTAGCGGCTTTTTGTTTTGCCGTTTATAACACCATGGTGAAAAAAAAACCGGCAGGAATTTCACCGGTTAATTTCCTATTCGTCATTTTTAGTTTTGGGACATTATTAGTGCTCCCTTTCTTTCTCTGGGAGATGAACAATAGTGCCCCCGTTGTATGGAATGGCCCCCTGATTGGTTCTATTCTATACCTCGGTGTTGGTGCTTCTGTGATCTGTTTCCTGATCTGGAATACTGCAATCCGTTACTTGGGTGCAGGCCGAACTGCCTTATTTGGTAACCTGATACCTGTATTCAGCAGCCTGGAAGCTGCTTTATTTTTACACGAAGATTTTACATGGGTACATATCACCAGTATGATCATTGTATTTACGGGTATACTATTAGCCAATTGGCGACACCAGTAATTATCGATCAATGGCCCTCTCGCTGCTTTTACTAAATAAGAAATAACAATTACAACCATCACGGTATGAGGGTATCAGGTTAAATAAAAATTCTCCCTATGCAACAAAAATGGGAAAACACCTTCTTTATATTGGTTTAATGCACAGTAATCACACCCAATTAAACGCCTGCTGGTGGCCGGATTACAAGCAGTTTTCCTGAATCTTAACATTTCATAAATACTGTTTTGTGCAAGTTGCACGGGGTTTGCATCGTTAATAACAGGTGTGAACAACAATCGCTTGCACCACAAATCTTCAAACTGTAATTTCGTATGAACAACGCTTACATTATGTCTGCAGCTCTAGAAGCTAAAAACAGGAACCAGGCCTATATGATCACCGGTGGCTTTGCTGCACTGGCTATTCTTGTCATGTTCCTGCTGAAATGGAAGTTACCCGTTCCGGAAATAGCGATAAATGAGCCCGGTATTGAAGTAGAGCTCAACCTGCCCCTCGAGCCTGAACCTGAAACACTGGCCGATGGCGGTGGGGGTGGTGGTAATCCAGTACAGGCAGCCGGTATTGCGGGAATTGCACCTCCTGCTACCCCCGTTCCGGGTGAAAACCAGGATGCCAAAGACATTGAAGAAGATAATAACGATAAAGAGGCTCCTGCTTTAGTTAAACCAACCGTTGTGAAGCCAAAAGCTACCGCCATTATAAATACTTCGGTTGCGAAAGTAGAACCTAAATTAATTGAGACACCCGCCCCTCCAAAACCTAAAGCGGTGTTGGGTAAAACAACAACCGGGACAGGTATAGGTGGTGGTGCAGCAGAAGACTACGACCGGGCCGGTGGCCGCGGTACGGGTAACGGTGTTGGAAATGGCAGTGGTACCGGTGGTGGAAATGGCACAGGAAATGGCGGCGGAAATGGGTCAGGTGGTGGAAGTGGCAGCGGGCCTAAAGTAACCCGTGGCGACAGGAAGATAGTCCGTTACTATAGTTTTGAAGGCGATCTTGACAAGGCCGTTGTATATGCCAATATCACGGTATCGCCCGAGGGCATCGGTAAATTTGTAAGCATTGCCAAGGGGTCTTCCAACAGCAATGCTGCCTATAAACAAGCTATCGTTCAGTACCTGCAAAATATCAAATTTGACAAAGCAGATCATGAATCGATGCTTACCGTACAGTTTAACTTCCGGGTGAACTAAATAATATATAAACGTTTTTGAAAGGCTGTTTTGGGTGAAACCATGACAGCCTTTCTTATTTTTGCCCGACATGAATTACCAGGAAACACTTGACTATTTATTTACCCGCCTTCCCATGTTCAGCCGCATCGGTGCAGCTGCTTATAAAGCAGATCTTACCAATACAATTCGCCTTTGTGAAGCCCTGGGCAATCCACAACATCAATTCAAAAGCATTCATATTGCCGGAACCAACGGCAAGGGTTCTACCAGCCATATGCTGGCCGCTATTTTACAAACAGCCCAGTACAAAACAGGTTTGTATACTTCCCCGCACCTTAAAGATTTCCGGGAACGAATAAAACTCAACGGGAAAATGGTGCCAGAAGAATTTGTGGTTGACTTTACAAGAAAAATAAAGCCCCTGATCGAAGAAATAGAACCTAGTTTTTTTGAGATCACGGTTGCCATGGCATTTGACTATTTTGCCCAAGAGCAAATTGATGTCGCCATTATTGAAACCGGGCTTGGCGGAAGACTGGACAGTACCAATATCATTACACCCGAGCTTTCTGTTATCACCAATATTGGTTGGGATCATATGAACATACTGGGTGATAGCCTGGAAAAAATTGCGGCTGAGAAAGCTGGCATTATAAAAGAAGGTATCCCCGTCATTGTAGGTGAAATACTACCGGAAACAGCCGCCGTTTTTTCCAGCACAGCAGCAGCAAGAAATGCTCCCCTTGTTATAGCATCAGAAAAAAGACAGGTACAGGATTGGGGCTGGGAAAAAAATGAACTCGTAGTTGAAGTTGCTTCTGCCAACCAGACAGATCATAAAGTTTACCATCTCGACTTACCAGGTATTTACCAGCGAAAAAACCTGTTGACTGTGTTGGAAGTCTGTTCACATTTACAACAGGCCGGCTGGAAAATAGATGACAGGATCGTACACCAGGGATTACAACAAACAAAAAAGCTGACCGGACTGCATGGCCGCTGGGAGATCATTCATCATTCGCCACTGGTCATACTCGATGTGGCGCACAACACAGATGGTATCCGGCAATTGGTTCAGCAGGCAGAAGTAACGGTCCATAATAAATTGCATATTGTACTGGGAATGGTAAAAGATAAGGACATAGAAAGAGTGTTGGCCCTGCTCCCGAAAACAGCTATATATTATTTTACTAAAGCACAAATACCAAGGGCATTACCAGAGGAAGAATTGATGGCGAAAGCAAGTGAATTAAAATTACAGGGAGTTTGTTATACGGAAGTAAATGAGGCCCTCGGCTTTGCAATACAACATGCTCACCCGGATGATATAATTATTGTTTGTGGTAGTATATTCCTTGTAGGAGAAGTTAATACTTTAACTCATTAAGTTTTTCTAATGCATAGAGAATACAACTTACGTGCATGGATTGAATGATCTTATTTTCGCGGAGCAATTGTTTTAACTCATCTACCGATAGCAGGAATATTTCGATCTCTTCATTCTCATCCAATTTTTGTTCCGCTACTTTTTTCCCGCCTCGCGCCAGGAACATATGCAGGAAATTGGTATTGGTAGAAGGGTTAGGCGATATCTTTCCCAGGTAATTATATTCCGAAAAAGCATAACCCGTCTCCTCCAGCAATTCACGGGCTATTGCAGCCTCGTTATCCTTATCCGTATCATCCACGCAGCCACCAGGAATTTCTATCACCACTTCTCCCACTGCATGGCGGTATTGCCGGATCATGAGAATTTTTCCCTCCTTTGTTACGGGCACCGCTGCCACCCAGGTCGGAAATTCATACACATAATAGGGATCAACGATCTTACCGACCGGTGTTTCGCATCTCTCCCGCCGAACTTTGAACCAGCGGTCATTGAATAAATATTCAGAAGAAAGTGTTTTCCATTTAAGATCTGCCATAAGGAATTAATGCTCATTCTTTTCCAAACCAGCTGAGCATTGTTTACTGATCATTGAAAGTACTAATACCATTTCATCCGTTCCCGCAGGGAAGTAATATGTGCCGTGTGATGTTTGCCATGCCAGGCATACATGCCCAGCAAGTACCAAAGCCGCATGGTCTTTTTACTTTCAGGGTGAAAGACCGTTTTGTTGTTCCATTCATCATCCTTAACATACTTCAATGCTTCGTACAAACGGGCATGCAGCGCATGGAGTATCGTAATGGATATATTTACCGGTAATTTCTCTACATCATGCAATTCTGCCCACCGCTTTTCATCGTAGGGCTTAATAGTCGGGCTATCTTCAGTCAGGCCCACTTTAAACCGGATATACGCATTCATATGACTATCGGCTACATGGTGCACCAACTGGTGTAAGGTCCATCCCCCTTCCCGGTAAGGCGTTTGTAATTGTACCTCATCCAGGTTCAGTATGGACTGCTCGATTTGCAGGGGTAGAAACTTGATATCGGCCAGCCATTCAATTTTTTGTCCAATAGAAAATGGTTTGGGTGAATATTCGCCGATCGGGTAACGAAAGTCAGTAGCAATGGGAGGCATACAGTTTTTTTATTTTATGATCTCCAATAATTCTACTTCAAAGACAAGTGTAGCACCACCTGGAATATCATTGCCTGCACCACGGTCACCATAAGCCAGGTCAGAGGGTATCCATAGACGCCAATGACTTCCTTCTTTCATTTGCGGTAAGGCCACCTGCCAGCCTTTTATCAAAGCAGTTAAAGGAGCTGAAAACGGTTGCCCCCTTTTAAAAGAATTATCAAATTCTTTTCCATCCAGCAATGTGCCTTTATAATGGGCTTTCACTTGATCTCTTAATTCCGGCTGGGCACCGCTACCTTCTTTTATTACTTCATACTGAATACCACCGGGTAATTCCTTCACCCCTTCTTTACTGATATTCTCTGCCATAAAAGCAGCACCTGCAGTTTTCTGCGCTTCGATTTTTCCTTGCATATATTGTTTTAGTTTGTTTTGTAACATAAACCCTAATCCCTAAATGGCTTTGTACCCCGATTATTTAAAACGTTCTCCTCCTTTAAAAAATCTGTCGCTATGCATCCTGAAAAAATTATGCACTCAGGAGCACTTATAATGAAACCGATTCAATGACCTAAATTCCCTTTAGGGACAAGTTTTACCCCTCCCGCAATGAATGTCCAGTAAGATTTATAAACACATCTTCGAGGTTGGCCAGTTTCATTTCTTTGGGTCGCTCAAAACCGGTTGCGATCAGGTTATCAATTAATTTATCCGGTGAGTCCAATGCAACGATTGTTCCCGAATCAATAATAGCGACCCGGTCGCACAAATATTCTGCTTCATCCATGTAGTGTGTAGTCATAATCACGGTAGTACCTCTTTTTCGTATATTTTTTATCAATTCCCAAAGGCTCCGGCGGGCCTGCGGATCAAGACCAGTGGTAGGTTCATCCAGGAAAATAATTCTTGGCTGATTAATTAATGTGGTAGCAACTGAGAATCGTTGTTTCTGCCCACCACTCAGTTCCTTTACTTTTGCTTTGGCCTTATCTTTAAGGTTCACCATTTCCAATAATTCCATTGGGTCAACTTCGCGGTTGTACAAGCCACAGAACAATTCGATCAGCTGTAGCAGGTTCAATCCCGGGTAATAGCCACTGGACTGCAGTTGCACTCCAATGATCTTCTTGATCTCGTTAGGCTGTTTGTCAAGGCATAATCCATCCACCATCACTTCCCCGCTCGTTTTAGGGCGCAGTGTTTCAATAATTTCAAGGGTAGTTGATTTACCTGCCCCGTTCGGACCCAGTAATCCAAAGATCTCTCCTTCCTTTACTTCGAAAGAGATCCCTTTTACTGCCTTAAAATTGCCATAATTTTTGACCAGGTCTTTTACAGAGATTATTGTTTGCGCCATTACTACTTTTTTATTCGGATAAAGATAATTCCATTTTTACATCTGCCGTCAGAAAGGGTGCATCGGTCACTGCTACATCCTTAAAACCGTATTGTCTATAGAGCTTTAAAGCAGTCGTTAACTGGCTGTTCGAGTACAAAATGATCTTATTGGCACCCCGGTTACTGGCTTCTTCCAGGCAACGATCCAGTAATATTTTACTGATGCCCTGGCCCCGGTAAGCAGAATCTACCCCCATTTTGATCAGTTCATATTTGGTATCACTTTCTTTCCAGAGACCGGCCGTACCAATCACTTTCACACCGTCTAATGCCAGGAATAGGCAACCTCCCCGCTGAATAACTGTTCCTTGCGGGTCATCCAATATTTCAAGATCATGGCTTTCCGTCAGGTTGTATTGATCCAGCCAGGCAAGATTCAATCGTTTAAAATCGGGTTGGTACTTATTTTCGTAAGGAATGATTTCAATTAACATTGCTCAATTCTCCTTCCTATTTAGGGAACCAGGTAGGTTTCAAGTTCATGCATCATTAATTTACTGCCAATGAACATGGGTGTCCGCTGGTGAAGCTCGGTTGGCTGAATATCGAGGATCCGCTCTTTACCATTCGTGGCTTTTCCACCAGCCACCTCCAGGATAAAAGCGAACGGGTTGCACTCATATAATAAACGCAGCTTGCCTTTTGGTTTATCAGTTGTTCCGGGGTACATAAAGATCCCCCCTTTGATCAGGTTGCGGTGTACATCGGATACCATACTGCCAATATAACGCTGTGTATAAGGGCCTCCATTAGTTTTATCTTTTCGCTGGCAGGTTTGAATGTAGTCCCTGACTCCCTCGCTATACTGAAAAAAATTACCATGGTTGACGGAATATATTTTTCCTGTCTCCGGGCATTTAATATCCGGGTGGCTTAGCGTCCATTCACCGATCGAAGGGTCCAGCGTAAATCCATTTACTCCCCGCCGGGTGGCATACACCATCATGGTGGATGAACCATACACCACATAACCGGCGGCGACCTGCTGGTTACCCGGTTGCAAAAAATCTTCTTCGGTTACTACAGTACCTATAGGAGTAACACGCCGATAGACTGCGAAGATGGTCCCGATAGAAACATTCACGTCAATATTGGCGCTTCCATCCAGCGGGTCGTAAAGACAAACATATTTTGAATTGACACTTTTATCATCATCAAAAGCCACAAAGTCGTCTAACTCTTCACTGGCGATGCCTGCACAACTGATACCGTGCTGCAATACCCTGGTAAATTGATCGTTGGCATAGATATCCAGTTTCTTTACCTCTTCCCCCTGTACATTGATCGTACCTGTATCGCCAAGGATATCTACTAAACCGGCTTTATTGACTTCTGTATTGACTCTTTTAGCTGCCAGGCCAATATTCCGTAACAGGTTAGATAATTCGCCGGTGGCATGAGGGAAATCCCGGAGCTGCTGGATAGTGAATTCATCGAGGGTCTGGACTTTTCGGTTGACGATCATAATGGCATGTTTTGTCAGCAACAAAAGTAAGGGAATACCCGAAAGTTCACTGGTTCCCCTGTTCAATAGTTTGTGGTTGTTTTGAATATACCGATTTTTGCAAACTTTGAACCAGGAACTTAAAACACTTACATGAAGGTCTTCAAATTCGGCGGGGCATCAGTCAGCAATGTGGAGCGGATCCAAAACGTTGGTCATATCCTGCAACATTGGTCCCATGAAAAAATTGTAGTCATTGTTTCCGCGATGGGTAAAACGACAAATGCGTTGGAAAAAGTGGTGGATGCTTTTTTTGCTGCTAAAAAAGAAGAAGCCTTACAGCTTTTTGAACAGGTTAAACAACAGCATTTAACTACCGCCAAATATGTTCTGGTTACCCATTATCTAGCTTGCGAAAAACAATTAGGCGATTTTTTTACGGAGGTGGAATGGCTGCTGCATGACGAACCGGTACGGGACTATGATTATTATTACGATCAGGTGGTTTGTGCGGGTGAACTATTTTCGACGGCTATCATCAGTGCATACCTGAATGAAGCGGGTGTAAATAATAAGTGGGTCGATGTCAGGGATATTATCCGGACCGATGATGATTTCCGGGATGCAACGATTGACTGGGAATACACTCACTCACAAGTTCTTCGCTCTATTGTTCCCTTGTTCAATGATACAAACATTATTCTTACACAGGGTTATATTGGTGCTACCGATGAAAATGAAAGCACTACTTTAGGAAGAGAAGGGAGTGATTATACAGCCGCGGTGTTTGCCAATATCCTGGAGGCAGACAGCCTGACCATCTGGAAGGATGTGGAAAGTGTGATGAATGCCGACCCCAAACAATTTCCTGATGCCGTTCCAATTCCAGCATTAAATTATAATGAGGTGATCGAAATGGCCTACTATGGTGCTCAGGTGATCCATCCAAAGACGATCAAACCTTTACAGAATAAGAGCATTCCGCTCTATGTAAAATGTTTCCTGGACCCTTCTCTGCCCGGAACGGTCATTCATGACAAGCCAGTCCATCACCTGCCCCCGATCATTGTACTAAAAGAAAAACAGGTGATGCTGCAAATGAGTTCCAGGGATTTCTCCTTTGTGGGGGAACAACATGTGGGGCATCTGTATAATTTATTTGAAAAAATAAATATCAAACCCAACCTCACCCAGAATGGTGCGATCAGTTTTATCTGCGTATTAGATGACCGGGCGGAAAAAATCGAGAAACTGGCACTGGAAGCCTCTGCATTTTTAGATGTGCAGGTGGTAAAAGAATTGTCCTTATTGACCGTGCGGCATTATACGAAAGAAGTCTTTGAACAGCTTACGCAAAAAAAAACCATCCTGTTACGCCAGCAAACGACTGATACCATACAGGTACTGATGACAGATAGCAGTATGGATAAATGATTTTAGAAAGAGAACCACCCTGTTTACCAGCAAAGGTGAAACAGGATGGTATCAATATAAAAAAAAGTTAGTGTCTATTCTTCCTGCCCACCGGTACAACCTATACCTGTAAAAGTAAATGTGCAACAACCGGTTCTGCTACCTGATTTATAATATCCCTGAGTAGTGTAGGCGATATAATCCTGGCTGACAATTAGCCGGTAATACGACTTAACTGATCCGCTTGTTCCAAAATCAAATTTCAGAACCGGCGTTGTAAGGCAACCCTGGCTCGGATCAACTCCGTAAGTTGGACTAAAACTTGTCCAGGAAGTTCCGTTAGCACTATATGCCGCATTGACTATTGATGCGAAGCTAAAACAGGAGCCAAACTGCATGCCCCAGTTACTAAGGTCTTGCGAAGTACCATTATTACCATTCCCGGGATTGGAGTTTTGAATACTCCATAGCCACTCCCAGGTACCATTTGCCAGCAAGGTTTTACTTTCCAGCACCACATAATAGGCAGCAGGATTACATGCCTCATTTGCACCGCTCCTGGAATAATTGTCGGAGCTAGCGGGACCTGTTTGCGGATTAACGAGTTCCTTTTGTTCCGTTCGCTGGCAGGCTGCGATCAAAATGGTAGCTGCAATAGCTCCCATAAAAAAGAGTCGGTTTGTTTTCATTTTTCGGATTTTAATTGATTAAAAGATAAATACCCTTGTTACAACAGTGTGTCATAATAAGGGCAAAGTAGAGAGAATTATAAAAAAATAAAAAGTAATGCCACTTGGCTTAAGTACTTCGACAACACACGGGGAGATGGGCGGAGTAATTACCAGCCATAGAAAAAAAACCACAGGGAGTTCTACGGGAATAAAAGTCCGGGGCTATTGGGGGACCTCTATGGTAACGGTTTGCACCATTTTTTTGGCAACAGGTTTATCATGCAAAAGAGCAGGCTTCCATGTACCCATTTTTTCCATCCGGATGATCAGTTCATCATTAAATTCCTCAGCATCCTTTACACTTTTTAATACTTTAAAGTTAACCGGTACCCCATCTTTATCTACCACGAACTCCACCTGTACATAAGCTTTTTTTATTCCTTTTGGCAGGTAGGCTACCATGTCTTTGCCCAGCACTTCGAGGTATTTCATAAACGCATCGCCCCCGCCTGGAAATTGTGGCCACTGCTGAACAGCATCAGCCAATACTCCCACATTTCTTGTTTTATGCTGCATAGGAGGTCTCTTAACCGGCTTTTCTGCCACCACATTCTTTGGTTTTCGGGGTGGCACTTCATTAATCATGTATTGCCCTTTATCACCGATCATGACAACTGGCAACTGTTTATACTTATCAAAATAATCAAAGGCATCTTCCATTTTATCGGCAAACTTTTTCAATACCGCATCATCCTTGGTCAGGTTATCGAGAAATTTTACACTCCTCTCCACATTGAACCGTACCGGGAAAATATGCACCGGGATGAAATCCTGTCCCTGGTCTTTGGCATAAGCCGCTAAAATATAAAGTTCATCGATCTGCTCATCCCGGATAGGGATACAACCTACGGTCACACAACTGCCATGTATAAAGATGGCACTCCCCGGACGAAGTGAGTCGCTTAATATTTTATCAGATACGTTTGGGTAATTCAGCCCCAATGACAGGTAATAATTGCTTTTGGGATTAAATTCGCTGATCGAATAGAAGCCTTCGGGCACCTGGTAATCTCCTTCCATTCGCTTGGGTCCAAGAGTACCGGCCAATGCGCAGACCTTATATGTTTTAAAAAGGTGAAATTGATCCTTGATCTCATTTTTTACCCATACTTCTAACTGGCTGTCGTATTTAAAAGACCGGATATAAATGTATTTAGCAGGCCAGGCCAGTTTTTTTGCTTCAAACTGTTTCTGCAGGGTATCCGCCTTTTTTTGCATGGCTTCGCTGGGCCGGGGAAAAGTCTTCTGGTAATCAATAAACGAATAAGAATTACCTGCTTTTGACTGCGGCGGCTGCGCCAGCAAAGCAAAAGCAAGGCTATTGAATAAGAGGAATGCTAAGAGGTTTTTCGTCATGACTGCTGTTAAGGTTAACGGCGGGTACAGGGATTTATTTTAGCGATTGTGCTAATGTATTGTAAATATAAATCAATACAGGGAATTGGGGATTAGTTAATTTGGAATTAGGGCTGCTGCTGTAAACGACCTGTTACTCTTTCGGACACCCCCTAATTCCCAATAACCAATTGACGAATTTCCGGCTGTTACAAATTCCCCCTTGCCTCCTGTTCTCTTTCCAGCGCTTCAAACAGGGCTTTAAAATTTCCCTTACCAAAACTTTTAGCCCCTTTTCGCTGGATGATCTCAAAAAATAACGTGGGCCGGTCTTCCAGCGGCTTACTGAATATTTGTAGCAGGTAGCCCTCATCGTCACGGTCGATAAGAATACCAAGTTCCTGTAAGGGTTTCATATCTTCATCAATGGTACCCACTCTTTCCAGTACGGTTTCATAATAGCTGGCCGGGATATTTAAAAACTCAATGCCCCTTTTTTGTAATTCGATTACCGTTGCCACGATATCCGCTGTAGCAATCGCCACATGCTGTACTCCTTCCCCATTATAAAAATCCAGGTATTCTTCCACCTGGCTTTTCTTCTTGCCTTCTGCGGGTTCATTGATCGGAAATTTTACAAAGCCATTCCCATTACTCATCACTTTACTCATCAGGGCAGAATATTCCGTAGAAATATCCTTGTCGTCAAAACTTAAAATATTACGGAAGCCCATCACTTCTTCATAATATTTTACCCAGGGGTTCATCTGGTTCCATCCCACATTACCCACACAATGGTCTACATACAACAGACCGGTAGAAGATGGATTATAATTTGTTTTCCATTCCCGGAAGCCGGGCATGAAGATGCCAGTATAATTTTTTCTTTCAATAAAAAGATGGACTGTTTCGCCATAGGTATGAATCCCGCTTATTACTACTTCACCCTGCTCGTCCTTTAATATAGTGGGCTCCTGGTAAGCCTTACCGCCCCGTTTGGTTGTTTCTTCAAAAGCGGACCTGGCATCTTCTACTATCAGCGCAATTACTTTTACTCCATCTCCATGCTGGTAGATATGATCAGCAATGGGGTTATTGATCCGCAGCGGCGTGGTCAATACAAAAGTTAATTTGTTCTGCCGGATCACATAACTCACTCTATCCTTCATCCCCGTTTCGGGGCCGGCATAAGCCAGCGACTGAAAGCCAAAAGCAGTTTTATAAAAATGAGCAGCCTGCTTTGCGTTCCCTACATAAAATTCTACATAATCTGTGCCTTGTAAAGGTAAAAAATCCGTTTGTATAGGTTGTTTATCAGTTGAAGATGTAACTGTATTCATGATTTTTAGGTTAAGCAGATGAAAAATAAAATACAGGGAAATGGCGTAACCCTCCCTTAGGAGGTGGGGGTATCCATTGCCAGGGCTTGCATCAGCAGGTTAAAATGGCTGCGATTGTCAGTAAAGATTTTATGGGGATAATCGGGGAGCATAAGCAAATTTAATCAAAATCTAGGCCTTAATCCTTAAAGTTCACTGACTATCTTTGTCACTATGTTAAAAATCGGCATCCTCGGTGGCGGGCAGCTAGGCAGAATGTTGCTGCAAGCAGCCGCCAATTATCCTGTTGAAACATTCGTACTCGAAAATGATACCGAATGCCCGGCCGCTCATCTCTGTCATCATTTCACCAAAGGAGATATCAAAGATTTTGATGCGGTTTATAATTTTGGGAAAGGCCTGGATGGCATCACCATTGAGATTGAAAATGTGAATGTAGCGGCTCTTGAAAAGCTGGAAGCTGAAGGAGTAAAAGTTTATCCCCGGCCCTCCGTACTAAAAACCATAAAGAATAAAATTTTACAGAAACAATATTACCAGCAACACTCCATTCCCAGCCCGGAATTTATCATTACTCATTCACAGGCAGAACTAAGCGGGAAGCTCGATTTTTTACCGGCTGTACATAAGATCGGGGAAGGTGGTTATGATGGCAAGGGAGTTCAGCTACTAAAAACAAAAGAAGATATCGTCAAAGGATTTGATGCGCCATCTGTCCTGGAAAAAATGGTGACGATCCATAAAGAGATCGCTCAGATAGTGGCCGTCAATTCGGCAGGAGAAACAGCTTTATATCCTCCTGTAGAAATGCTCTTCAATCCTTTGTTGAATTTATTGGATTACCAGCTCTGCCCGGCAGAACTGAATGAAAATATCCTGTGGAAAGTTGAAGCGATTGCCCTTACAACGGTCCGGAATTTTAAATCCCCTGGTATTTTCGCCGTAGAAATGTTTGTCGATAAAAGCGGTAACGTGCTGGTCAATGAGACCGCACCCAGGGTTCATAACAGCGGTCACCATACCATTGAAGCACATTATAGCTCCCAGTTCGATATGCTGTGGCGGATCATACTTGGCTACCCACTGGGCAATACCGATCCTATTCTACCATCCATTATGGTAAATATTATAGGGGCAGAAGGATTTAGTGGTAACGTACGCTACGAAGGGTTAGAAGAAGTGCTGAAAATTGAAAATGCTTTTGTTCACCTCTATGGTAAAAAGCAGACAAAACCCGGTCGTAAAATGGGGCATGTCACGATCCTGAGTAGTGAGAAGCAGGAATTACTCCACCAATCGAATAAAGTAAAGAGAACATTGCTGGCAAAAGCCTGAAAGCCATTTATCACTTCATAAAGCCGTTGATACTTACCTGAAAATCAGCGCAGGTATGGAAACTCTTTCCCGTCTAAAACCTTGTTATTATGCTTTATCTTTAATAACCTATTTTTTATCAATTGCATCACAAAAACTTATGAGAATCAATACATTACTTTTTGTTGTTGCGATTTTATCCCTGACAGCCTGCGGGGGTAAGAAAAAGAAAATTGCTGCAGATCAAAAAGCCGGGGCCAAACCGCCACCTATACGGGTTGACGGATACATTGTACGCCCTGAGTCCTTTCAGACAACTATTGAAGTACCTGGCACACTCGTCCCCAATGAAATGGCGGAAATACACCCGGAAGTTTCCGGCCGTATCGTTCAGCTAAATGTTGCCGAAGGTAAATATGTAGGCAAAGGCACTGTTCTTGCCAAATTGTATGATGGCGACCTGCGTGCACAGTTAAATAAGGTACAGATACAATTGGCCCTGGCGCAAAAAACGGAAGAAAGACAGGCACAGTTATTGAAAATACAGGGCATCAGCCAGCAGGATTATGATATCAGCCTTTTGCAGGTAAACAGTTTGCGGGCAGATATCGGGATATTGCAAACCAGTATTTCTAAAACCGTTGTCAGGGCCCCTTTTAGCGGCAAACTCGGACTTAAGAATATAAGTCCGGGTTCTTATGTGTCACCCGCCTCTGTTATTGCCGTGATCAACCAAACTGATCATCTAAAACTTGACTTTTCCGTACCGGAAAAATATATTGATAAGATAAAAATGGGGCAATTGGTCACTTTTTCTTTTGAAGGTTCTACAAAACAATTAGGAGCAAAAGTAGTTGCTACCGAATCCAACATCACCGAAAATACCCGGAGCCTGACCGTTAGAGCCGCTGTTATCGGTTCTGATCCCGGCTTATTACCCGGGTCGTTTGCAAAAGTGATGCTGAGTTTTGATCCCGATCCCAATGCTTTGCTGGTGCCAACACAGGCCGTATTGCCACAGGCAAGGGGGAAGAAAGTTATTTTATACAAAAGTGGTACCGCGATTTTTGCGGATGTAACGACAGGTATTAGAGATTCTTCCCGGATACAAATCACCGATGGGTTAAAAGCAGGTGATACGGTGGTGATAACTGGTTTATTAAGTGTACGTCCGGAAGGGAAAATTCAGATAGGAAAAATAGTGAATGGTGAATAAATACATCGTTATGAAGGTCATTGACTTTTGACCTTTCACTTTTCACTTCAGCTTTTAATTATGAATATTTCAGAACTTAGTTTACGAAGACCTGTTCTCGCCATAGTGATGAATATTGTCATTGTGGTATTTGGACTGATTGGTTTCAAATTCCTGGGTGTACGGGATTACCCGGCGATTGACCCGCCGAATATCAGTGTACGTACCAACTACCCCGGTGCTAATGCAGATATTATTGAAACACAAATTACCGAACCGTTAGAAAAAGCTATTAACGGAATTGCAGGAATAAAAAACATCACTTCCTCCAGCAGTAATGGAAGCAGCAATATCAATGTAGAATTTGAACTGGGCGAAAATCTTGAAGCAGCCGCCAATGACGTGCGGGATAAAGTGTCGCAGGCAAAGCGTTCGCTTCCTGAAGATGTTGATGACCCGGTGGTTTCCAAAGCGGATGCAAGTTCCGATCCGATTCTTTCCATGACCGTTCAAAGCAATACGAGAAATCAGTTGCAGATCTCGGAATATGCCAACAATGTGCTGGTAGAAAGATTGCAAACTATTCCCGGTGTAAGCGGAATACAAATCTGGGGAGAAAAACGATATGCCATGCGTATCTGGATTGACCCGGCAAAACTTGTAGCCTATACTATTACTGCCAATGATGTGCAAGCAGCGCTGTTGCGGGAAAATGTAGAATTACCTTCCGGAAAAATTTCCGGGAACAATACTGAATTATCTGTAAGAACTTTTGGGAAGCTCAATACAGAGGAGGAATTCAATAACCTCATAGTAAAAAACGTTGATGGAGCTGATATCCTGTTACAGCAGGTAGGGGAAGCCGTATTGGGGCCCGAAAATGACGAATCAGTTTTAAAGGGAGATGGGATACCCATGATTGCATTAGCCGTTATTCCCCAACCTGGCTCCAATTATGTTTCCATCTCTGATGAATTTTACAAAAGATTAGAAAAGATAAAAAAGGATATACCTGAAGATATCAATATAAAAATTGGATTAGACCAGACCCGGTACATTAAAAAATCAATCCTGGAAGTAGAAGAAACACTGATGATTGCTTTTTTGCTGGTGGTCATTATTATTTATTTATTCTTCCGTGAATGGATTGTTGCTATTCGACCGTTGATTGATATTCCTGTTTCGCTAATAGGCGCTTTCTTCATCATGTACCTGATGGGCTATACCATCAATGTTCTTTCCCTACTCGCCATTGTGCTGGCCACCGGCCTGGTGGTGGATGATGGTATTGTGGTAACAGAGAATATCTATAAAAAGATGGAGAAAGGAATGAATAAATGGCAGGCGGCACTGGAAGGTTCTAAAGAAATTTATTTTGCTGTTATTGCTACTTCTATCACCCTTGCAGTTGTATTTCTGCCCATCATTTTTTTACAAGGCTTCGTTGGAAGATTATTCCGTGAGTTTGGTATTGTGGTAGCCGGGGCGGTACTGATTTCTGCTTTTGTATCGCTGACATTAACACCGGTACTCAATGTAAAATTGAGTAAAAGAGATGTGCATAAACATTCCTGGTTTTATAATAAGACAGAGCCTTTTTTCCGGTGGATGGAAAATAGCTACCAGGGAGCTTTGCGCAGGTTTATGGGAGTACGCTGGGTTGCCATCGTGTTGATTGTACTTTGTGGAGCTGCAATATTTTTTATCGGCAGAAACCTTCAATCAGAATTAGCGCCGATGGAAGATAGGAGCCAGTTTCGTTTATCGTTAACAGCACCGGAAGGCACTTCCTTTGATGCAATGGACAAATATGTAGATCGTGTAAATAATTTTATGATGGACTCGGTGCCGGAAAAAGATTTGCTGCTCAGTTTTACCTCGCCAGGTTTTTCGGGTTCTGGAAATGCCAATACAGGTTTTGTCCGGGTTACCCTGGTACCGCCCAATGAAAGAACAAGATCGCAAAAAGAAATAGTAGCGATGGTGAATAAGAACATGGGTAAATTTAATGAAGGCCGTGCCACAGCTATTGAAGAACAAACAATTTCAGTGAACCGTCGTGGTGGCCAGCCTGTTTCGTTTGTTGTTCAGAATAATAATTTTGAAAAATTAACCGCCAGTATGTCGAAAATACTTGAGGCAACCAGGCAGAGTAAGGTACTGATGAATGCTGATGTGGATTTGAAATTTAATAAGCCCGAATTAAGAGTAGTGATTGACCGGTTGAAAGCAGCGCAGCTCGGTGTTAGTGTAAACGATATTTCACAAACCTTGCAATTGGCATACAGTAACCGCCGACTTGGTTATTTTACCAAAGATGGAAAACAATACCAGGTAATAGGACAAGTGGCCCGTAATGACAGGGACGACCCTAATGATTTAAAAATATTATTCGTCCGCAATAACAGGAATGAAATGATAAGTCTTGACAACCTTGTTACAACGATAGAATCGAACACCCCTCCTACCATTTATCATTTTAACCGGTATAAGTCATTCACTGTATCGGCCAGCCTGCAACCGGGCAAAACGATTGGTGACGGCATCGCTGAAATGGAAAAAATAACGGATGAAATACTGGATGAAACATTTACTACTTCCCTTTCTGGTTCATCCAGGGATTTCAAGGAAAGCAGCAGTAATACAAGTTTTGCATTCCTGCTTGCATTGGGATTGATATTCCTGATTTTGGCCGGGCAGTTTAATAGCTTTATTGACCCATTGATAATTATGTTTACGGTACCCCTGGCTATAGCCGGTGCTGTGTTGACATTGTGGTTATTTGGCCAAACACTTAATATTTTTTCTCAAATCGGAATGATTATGCTGATTGGATTGGTGACAAAAAACGGAATATTGATCGTTGAGTTTGCCAATCAAAACCAGGAGAAAGGGATGAAGAAAGCAGAAGCGGCGATTTTCTCTGCTACCCAACGTTTACGACCCATATTAATGACCAGCCTTGCCATGTCACTTGGAGCATTACCACTGGCCTTATCATTGGGAGCATCATCTACCAGCCGCATTCCGTTAGGGGTCGTTATTGTTGGCGGTATTATGTTCTCTTTAATCTTAACCTTGTTTGTTATCCCGGCCATGTATTCATTTCTATCGACGAAAAAGAAGAAAAGCCAGCTAGATGAATTTATGCACGGCGACCTGAAAACGGAAAAATCTATTACTGAACAGGTATAAATTTTTGATCAATAGTATGAGAAAAATAATTTTTCCACTCTTATTGCTTATCACTGTTTCTTCTTCCGCACAACGGATGCTGACACTGGAAGAAGCGATTGCAACTGCTTTAAAAAATAATTATGATATCCAGCTATCAAAAAATGATTCGGCTGTAGCAGCACTTGACTTTTCATTTCGCAATGCGGCCTTCTTACCCAGAGTAAATGGCAATATGACTACCGGGTGGAACAACAATGCACAACGGCAAAAATTTGTGGATGGTACAGAAAGAGCACTGAATGACATCAAATCAAATAACTATAATGCAGCCGTACAACTAAGCTGGACTTTATTTGACGGATTGAAAATGTTTGTTACAAGAAATAAGGCGGAAGAGTTTGTCAGGCTTGGTGAATTGGCTATCAAAGACAGGGTGGTAAACACGGTAGCAGCAGTTATCAATAACTATTATGATATAGCCCGTCAAAAGCAACAACTGAAAGCCATAAGAGAACAAATGTCTCTGAGCCAGGAAAGAGCAAAACTTGCTCAATATAAATTGGACATAGGTGTGGGCACCAAACCAGATGTGTTGCAAAGCAAAGTTGACAATAATGCTCAAAGGGCTTTACAATTGGAACAGGAACGACGTATTGCTCAATTGAAAGAACAGCTTAACCAGGTTATGAATGTATCAGAGAATACCGGTTATGATGTAAGCGATTCAATTCCTATCAATCAAAAAATTTCCTTGGGTGATATTCAATCAGGCATAGAAGATAGCAACCCCCTGATGCTGATTGCAAAAAAGAATATTGATATTGCCCGCTATACATTGAAGGAAAGAAAAGCAGAACGATGGCCTGTACTTACATTCAATTCGGGCTACAGTTTTGCAAGAAATAATAATAAAGCTACTGTCAATCCGTTTCAACCACTATTCAGTAGAAATATCGGCCGCAACATTGGCTTTACTGCCACTATTCCCATCCTGAATAACTTTAACAATAAACGCCTTATCAGACAAGCACAGCTTGATATACAATACCAGCAACTCTTTTATGAAAATCAGAAATCAAACCTCAATTTAGCCGTTATCAATGCTTTTCTTGATTATGAGCAGCAGAAAAAAGCTTTGGCGTTAGAAGAAGAAAATATTCTACTTGCCAAAGAAAACGTAAGTATCGTTTTCCAGGTATATAAACTAAATTCCAACACCCTTATCCAATTGAAAGAAGCCGAAAAAAGCCTGCAGGATGCCCAAACAAGGTTGATCACAGCGAGGTACAATACTAAACTGGCGGAAACAGAATTACTTAGATTAAAGGGTGATTTGATAAAATAGTTTTCGCCTCCCGACCTCTCCTAAAGGGTGAGGCCACCAGCATACAGCCCTGGCTTTCCAGCAATACCACCTATTTTATTAGTCCTCCTTCATACGATGGACTTCAACAGTCTTATCTTTGCGAGATACATATTTTAGCCTTTCTTTATCATTCAAACTCCTCACATGGATCCTTTAGTTGGCATTATCATGGGCAGCGACAGCGACTTAAATGTTATGCAGGCTGCTTCTGACATCCTTAAACAATTTGATATCCCGCATGAAGTAACAGTGGTATCTGCTCATCGTACCCCTCACCGCATGATCGAATATGCGACGACAGCCAAAGGGAGGGGATTAAAAGTAATTATTGCCGGGGCTGGCGGTGCAGCACATTTGCCGGGTATGGTGGCTTCCGTAACTGTTTTACCCGTAATCGGCGTTCCCATCAAATCATCTAACTCAATTGACGGATGGGATTCTGTTCTTTCGATCCTGCAAATGCCCAATGGAGTGCCGGTAGCCACGGTTGCACTGAATGCTGCTAAAAATGCCGGTATCCTGGCAGCCGAGATTCTCGGTACAGCCGATGAAGCAGTTTCCAATAAAGTGGCTGATTATAAAAAATCCCTGAATAATGAAACGATCGAAAAAGTGGCGAAGATGAAGAAAGAAGGATGGGAGAATAAGTTTGATTGAAAAAAACCACATAGAAAGACAGGTACATAGACATACACATAGGGGGTAATGACAATGACCAAAAAATATCAGAATGACCTGACTTATAAAGTTATTGGCTGTGCGATTGAAGTCCACAAACACCTGGGCCCTGGTTTATAGGAAAGTGTTTATGAGAAATGTTTTTTGAAAGTACTCGCATTAAGAAAAATACCATTCAAAAATCAGGTTTGGGTACCACTGCAATATAAAGGCATTGAACTTAAGACTGGACACACTTGTAGAAGATATACTTTGTGTTGAATTGAAAGCACAAGAAGGCATTTTACCTGTACATGATGCAATCCTGCTATCCTACATGCAAATGCTGCAAAAGCCAAAAGGGATTCTTATAAACTTTCATTGTATAAATATCTTTAAGGAAGGTCAGAAAACCTTAGTCAATAACCTGTTTGCACTATTGCCAGAAGAATGATAAAACCTATGTGATTTCCTATGTTCCTATCCTTCTATGTGGTTAAAAAAATTTGTGGGGCAACAATCTTCACACTAATCATCCTCCTCGCCTCGTGCGGCAGCAATAGCATGCTGAAAGAAGTGAAAAAACTTGACCACTATCCTTCTGCGTCAGGGATTGAATACAACAACCAACAATTTTATATCATCGGTGACGATGCAAAAAACCTGCTGGTATTGGACAGAAACCTCACTCCCATTGACTCCATTTCATTATACACCTATACTTAAAAGAGAATTCATAAAGTAGTAAAAACAGACATCGAAGCGGTCACCATGACCAGTGATAATAAGTTATTAATCACCGGCTCCGGTTCCTCCTCTCCTACAAGAGATGTTGCCTGGCTGATAGATCCTGTTAGTAAACAAAAAGACAGTATCCGTCTCGATACCTTTTACCAGCGCTTAAAAGCCAATGGCATCAAAGAAATAAATATTGAAGGTGTTACTGCAATACCGGGTGCCATCATTCTTAGCAACCGGGGAAGCAAAGGCTATACAAAAAATTATTTAATCATTAGCTCCCGCAATTTCCGGACCGACCAGTCCAATGCGCCCATCACCGTTATACTGGCTGGTACGTCTTCAGACAGTTCCATTTTCAACGGTATCTCCGGAATTGCGTATGCCCCTAAAAGTGACCGGCTGTTATTGACCGTATCAACGGAAGATACCCGTAACAGTATAGATGACGGAGCGATCGGTCAGAGTTATCTCTGGATCATCAATAATATTTCAGCTAAAAAAAACTGGAAAGCTATCAACCCCGACCTGGTAGTAGATATTGAAGCCATAGACCCCCAATTCAAAGGGCAGAAAATCGAATCTGTTTGTGTAACAAAAGAAACGAAAAACTTCCTCCACCTGATACTGGTCGCCGAAAATGACAATGGCAGCAGCAGCATTTTTCGCCTGGTGGTTGAAAAGAAATAAAACGCTGCATTCATTATTTACTTTGGTTATTTCACATTTAAAAGGGCTCTCCCATTTGTTTACCCCCAATCTGGTGCATTTACGGTCATTTTCTTATCTTCATTTTATAAATCATACTCTTATGAGACAGTTCCTGTCTATAGCGATACTGCCCCTCTTATTATTATCTGCCCTGGCCACAAGCGCACAAGCCCCTTTAAAACCCAGGGACCCTTCGCTGAAGGGGCCTCAGACCTTTGCTATTGTTGTGGGAGTTTCAAAATATAAATATGTCCGTCCATTGGCCTATGCCGATAAGGATGCAATCCTGTTCAGAGACTATCTGAAGTCTCCCGGAGGTGGCAGCATTAAGGATGATCATATTTTCAGCCTGCTGAATGAGCAAGCTTCCAATTCCAATTTCTGGGGCAAGGGTTTTCAATGGCTCAAGGCAAAACAATTACAAAAGGGTGACCGGTTATTCATCTATCTCGCCGGGCATGGTGATGCTATTGATGAAGACCAGTTTTTTTTCCTGGCCTATGATTGTAACCCGGCAGGTGATAAAAATAATTACCTCGTAGCCGGGGCCATTCAACTGTTTAATTTAAAAAAGAAAATAGCTGCAGAGACCAGCAAAGGCGTCGAAGTATTTTTTATTATGGATGCCTGCCGCTCCAATGAATTGCCAGGCGGTACCGACGGGCAAAATTTTTTGAACACGGCCGTCTCTGAGAAAAAAGTGGGCGAGATCATCATGCTGGCTACCGGTGCGGGGCAGGAATCATTAGAAGATGCTTCTATCGGTACCGGTCATGGGATTTTTACTTATTATCTGGTAGATGGGCTGACTGGTTCGGCTGATTCGATCGGCACACCTGATAATAAAGTAACCTACGAGGAAATAAAACGATATGTAGACAAAAATGTACCCTCTGTGGCACAACAACGTTTCCAAAGAAAACAAGATCCGTATTTCTGTTGCAATGAGAATACCGAAAAAGTGATCAGTACCGTCAATGTTCCTTATTTACAGAAATGGCTGGAAACAAAAAAACAGCAGAACCGTGGAGGTGGAAATTCCTTTACCGGAACTCTGGATAAACCCAGCCGGTTTGACAGAGCTGATACGGCCCTGATCGAAACCTATAACCTGTTTAACAAGGCTGTTAAATCAAATAATATCACCGGCAGAGCTTCAGCAGAAGAATACTTCAGCCAATTGAATAAAAAATTCCCCGGTAATCCTTATACGCTGGATGCAAAATCTACGCTTGCAGTAGAATATATTGATTTTGCGCAGGCAAAAGTGGACCGTTATCTTATCTGCGGGGAAGATGCCTCTGCAAAGCAAAAACAGGAAAACACCGATGCGGCTAACCGCCTCGAAAAAGCGATCATCAGTGTGCGGGAAGATGATGCTGATTTTGCCAATTCCTTATTGGGAAGAATGTATTTATTAAGAGCCGGTGGCAATACCCCCACTATTGGTTCGTCATTCCAAAATGCATACGCTGCACTTGCCATTGATCCTAAAGGGGCCTATATCATGAACCGGATCGCCCAGCTACATTTGGAAAATAAAAGAACAGACAGCGCACTCTATTATGCAGAAAAGGCGACTAAAACGGCTCCTAATTGGTTATGTGGATTAACCACACTGGCATTAGTGCAAAAGGCTATAGGCAATGATGAGAAGAAACCCGATGACAAAAAGAATCAAACAAAAAAACCACTAAGAAAAAGCAGTTTTGGTTATACAGCAGGCGGCGGACTTAATCAGTCAGATCCCACTTTTTCAGGGAATGCCAATACGGGCTTTATCGGTGTTGATGCCAACAGTGCCCCCACTTTTAATCTCGGCTTTATCTATCATATTAACTTTGGGAATACGATAGGTATCCGTCCTTCCGCTACGGTATCCATTGAGAATACGGATATTGATTTTCAGCGTAGGGGTGCTACCGGTGGAAATGTTATTATAGAAACGGTGGCAGTAAAAGGTACCGCGGTTAATATTTCATTACCGCTGATCGTCCGGCTGTCTTCTAAAAACGTAGTCCCCTATATCATGTTGGGGCCGTCCTTCAGTTACCTGGTCAGCCAGAACAGCTCTTCCAGTGAGATACTGCCTGTTAATAAATCATTGGTGATTGGTAATGGAGGGTTGGGAGTTGATATCAACATCCTTAAATCAGGTATTATCATTTCACCTGAATTAAAATATTCGGCAGGACTTTCCGAGTTAAAGGATAATGCAGCTTCAACATCTTATTCGGCAGCTGTTTCTTCATTAAAGAGGAATGCGTTTACACTGACAGTATCATTGAGGAAGCGGTAAGACAGGAAGCTTATTTTTCAAGCAGGATGGCAAATTCCTGCTCCAGGCTCAAAGATGAATGATATAGTTGTGCGATAAAGTCCTTTCCCCATTTCGCATAATAGTAAGAAAGGTTCTCTTTTCTTTCCTGCAGGCCATTGCCGGGGAATAATTGTTCTTTAAGGACATGGAGCTGTCGTTGCTGGTCTGCGAATTTTCTTTTTTCTGCCCGCAACATTTTCTTTTCCAATTCCTGCAGGCGGTGAAGGGTTTGTGTCTTCAGCGCTTCCACATGTTTTTCAAGCGTACTATCAACAGCACTTGCCTGTTTTTTAATACCATCGTACAATTGTTCGGTTTCAGAAAATGTACCGTTCATTTTCAATTTTTTATCCGTTTCTCTTGCCACTAACCGGTTCATCAATTCCTGTTCCGGTAAAAAGAGATCTTCAATAGTGAATCCTAATTTGGAAATGGTTACCTGCCATTTCTTTTCGACCAGTAAAAATGAATTCCGCAATACTAAAACAGGAAAAGGCACTTTATAATAATCAAACAGATCTTTTAACTGCAACCAGTAAGCCGTTTCCCCTCCACCACCGATAAAAGCAATATTCGGTAAGATCGTTTCCTGGTACAACCCCCGTAAAATAACATTGGGGCTAAATCGTTCGGGATACTTACTTAATTCTTCCCGAATTTCAGTTTCATTAAATTTCTCAACCCCATTCACCACCAGCCATTCACCATTCCCCTTTTCAATTCTTTCCCGCTTATCCCCTTTCAAATAAAACAAATTGATCTCTCTCGGACTGGCCTGTACCTTATAACCGGCAGTCGCTAAGTTTCCTGCTGTTTTCTCTACAACACCCGATGCCGCCTGGTTCAAGAGGTCATCTTCAAATAGGGGCTGCATTTGTTTTTTCAATACCGCATTATCAGGGAGTAGAACGATCAGTCCGTATTCAGCAAATAATGAATTCACAAACCGAAACGTAGCATCCTGTATAGTTGATCCTTCTTTGTAATATTGCTTTAGCTGACCAATGATTTCGTTACCATTGGGCAATACACTTAACTGTCCTTCGATTAAGCCGATCATCTTCACGAGTTCCTTATCCACTTTCATCCGGCCTACTGCACCAGTTTGTTTTGTTTGCCAGGTCAGTTTTTCTCCTCCAAGATAAATATGATTCAATTCGTCCAGGTCAGCATCCTCTGACCCGATATAATAAACGGGAACGAAATGTTGTCCTGGAAGTAGTTCATTCAATTGATCCGCCAGTTTAATGGCATGTACAATCTTGTAAATAAAATAGAGGGGTCCGGTAAAGATATTATTCTGGTGAGCTGTCGTAATGGTAAAACTATCAGCAGACAAAAGCGATTCAATATTCTGTTTTATTTTATCGCTGGAGTCCACTCCCTGGTACTGCTTTTTTAACTCCTGTACCAACAGTTCCCGGTTAGTAGGAAATTGCTTTCTCGCTTCGATCGCTTTCTGAATTCCCTGCAGGCTGGGTGTATGCGCAAAGAAGGATTTCAATGCGACCGCCTGGTCAATATAGTCCAGTGCAATTTTGGAGAACGCTCCTGTCTGACGATAAGGCAACCGGGTAGATATACATTTCATAAGCGGTTGTAAAAGTAAGAAGTCCGTTGATAAATTCAGCCCCGGTTATTCCGGCGGACACAGATTTAAGAAAACCTTTCAACCTGAAAGGCTTTAATATCCATGCTCGTGGGTTGATGATTTACGATTTCAGCAATTAATTTACCCGTTCCTGCTCCCAGGCTCAGGCCCAGCATAGAGTGGCCCGTAGCTACGGTCACATTGTTATAGTTTTTCAAACGACCCATATAAGGTAATCCATCAGCAGAGCAGGGTCTGTACCCATACCAGATCTTTTCTTTGGGTGGTAAGGGCACATCAAAATACGGGTAAAAGCGTTTGACCGCATCAAGTATCCCCTGCACCCTGTTCATCCGCGGCGGGGTTCTATGAGATGTGATCTCCATCGTTCCTCCAAACCGTATCTTATTTCCATCCATCGGCGTAATGGCTGCCCTTCCTTCAAGTAATACAGCAGGATAATTCACTTTATAGGGAGAATTTTCCAATGTAACAGAATACCCTCTTCCCGGCATCAGTGGAATATTAACGCCAAGCAGTTTAGCTGTTTCCCTGCCCCATGAGCCGGTGGCAATGATAACTTCATCAGGTTCATATACTGTATCCGCTGTAATTACTTTGCTGATCTTTCCGTTTGCTTTTTCAAATCCAGTCACTTCCTGGTTAGGAAGCAATATTACCCCTTGTTGTTGCAGGTAAGCCAGCAGGTTCCTCATCAGCTTATTCGGGTAGCAATGCGCATCACAATTGAACAGAATAGCACCCAGTCCATTGATCCGGGTTTGCGGCTCTAATGCCTGCAATGCATCCTTACTTAATAATTGTGTATCGCTAAGTCCCAGTTCATGGGCTTTCTCCACTGTATGCTTTGCATGTTCCCCACCGGCTGCTGTTTGAAAAATTTCCAGCAATCCTTTTTGTTCATACGCAAAATCAAATCCCGGGAGGGATAACCAGCTTTCATATTCCTTTTTACTAAGGATTGCAATATCCCGTAACGGCCCTGCGGCTGTTTCTACATGATCCTTCGTGGCACTTTTAATAAATTTCAAACCCCAGTTCACCAGGTTCCAGTCCATCCTCGGTTGTACATAAAAAGGGCTTTTGGAATTCCACATCCATTTCAGGCCCTGTTTTACAATACCCGGTGTAGCGAGTGGTATAAAATGGCTGGGACAGATATAACCACAGTTACCATAAGAACAATTGTCAGTAAAGTCGCCTTTATCCAGCACAGTCACCTCCCAACCCGATCGTTGCAGATAAAATGCTGAACTTAAACCGATGATACCGCCGCCGATGATCGTTACTTTCATAATGATATACCTACTTTTTCTTAGTTTTTTATTTCTCTTGTTATCAATCGATGATCCGGGATCGGCATTCAGAAAAGGATAAAAATCCTCCCGCCATAAAATGAGGCATGATCATCATTCAACTACAGTTTAATGATCATTCCCTCCTCTGCCACCCCAAATCCATCCGCCCCGACTTTCTTCCTTTCCGCTGATTCTTTTTTTAGCAATGGGTTCGTATGATTGAAATGAATAAATACAATCTTTGATCGTTCCGCCGGGGATAAAGAGTAGAATGTCTGAAGACTTTCTACTACAAATGGATGGGGTACTTCTTTCATATCCCTGCCGGGTAACTCAGCGTTGGTATAAAACGTACCATCCAGTAAAGCCATATCCACTTTCCCAATTTCTGCTACAATATCTTTCTCCCATTTTTCCCATTTATCGATATCCGGGATAAACAATACTTTCTTTTTATCGCTCTCAATAACAAAACCGACGGTTTCAGAAAACTCATCCCGGTGAGGCACTTTAACGGGTGTAACTTTTAATTTAGCCGTAAGAGACACCCCGCTATCAGCCTGCAGGTTTTTTAATTCAATATTCTTCAAGGTCACCAACTGACTCCAGGGACCATTATTTCGTAAAAAAGAATCCAGGCGGGGCATGACCCAAACGGGAACGGATTGGGCCCCCATCGCTTCCCTGCCTAATTGAAGTAACCCGCTGTAATGACCTATATGCGCATGACTAATAAAGATCCCGTCCGCTGTGTAATTGTCTTTAGCCGGTATATAGGATTGTACTTCTTTTAACTGGCTCGTTATATCAGGGGTGGCTTCAAATAACCAGTACTGACTGGACTTCCGGTCAACCAGGGCAAGGCAGGTAATATGTTTCTTTTGTTCTTTTCCCTGTCCACCGGATCCTGCGGACCAGTAGGCTGCGCAACATTCTTTTGTACAAGCCAGCTGCGGATAACCCCCATCCTGTGCAATCCCGAGCACAACCAAAAATGTATCCGGCAGATCATTCTTGTCCACATTAACCGTATTTGTATTCTTTGAACGGCAAGCGATACCGTTGCAGATAAAAAAGAAAATAATAAATGTAAAAAATAATCTCATCCGCTGGTAAATCTGATTGCTTAGTTAATTCTTATCCCCGGCACTTCCTGCCCGCCCTGGAAAAGGATCAGTTTATTGACCGCTCCTTTTTCATCTTTTTCAAATTGTACTTTTGCTTCTACCACTTTTAAAAAGAACAAGTCTTCTTTTTCCGCAAACAATTGGAATCGTTCCTGGCCGGTAGCCTTTGCAAATAATTTATCCTGCTCCACGGATATGGTGATTGTAAAGCCCGGAGCCAGTTCGTACTCCCCGATATATCGCTTTAGTACATCCGCAGCAACGATAACCTCTTTATTCAGCTCTTCCTTTATTCCATAAAGGATGTGTCGAATTTTTTGGAGTACCTGGACGGGCATATCATGATTACGGAGAAGTATGATTGTCTTATCAGCATCAATATGTCTTTCTATTAAGGTACTATACCCTGGCCACCCGCCGCTATGGCTGACCACTTTGCCCATTTCTTTCATATCTGGGATGCCCCATCCAAAACCATAGGTTGTTTTCTTGCCATCATTAAGTACCCCGGGCTCAAAAGCTTCGGCCATCATTTCCTTACTCACTAATTTTTCTGTGTATAAAGCCCTGTCCCATTTTAGAAGATCATTGGTAGTGGAGTTAACCGTTCCGTCCCCGACGATACCATCCAGGCTATAAACCATTGTGGCTGTTTCAGCGAGGCTGTCTGGCAATACAAATTTGTTTGTTGCTTTATTAAATACATAACCGTAAGCATAATTATCAACGGTTTTTGTTTCATAGCGCCGCCGGTAAACCATCGTTCTTTTCATATCCAGGGGCTTGAATATATATTTATCAAGATAATCTCCAAAACTTTTACCGGATACTTTTTCAATGATTGTGGCGATCAATGCATAACCGGTATTACTGTATTCCCATTTTTCGCCGGGAGCAAACAATACAGGTGGTTTATACTTTGCCATTTGTTCTACCATATCTTTATTGGTGGCTATTTTAGTAGAGTCCCAATTCTTCATAAACAGTTCCATATAATCCGGCAACCCCGAAGTATGCTGCAACAATTGCCTCACCGTAATATTATAATAGGGCAATTCGGGAATAAACTTTCGCAAGCTATCATCATAACTCAGCTGACCTTGTTGCTGAAGCAGCATGATACCCATGGCGGTAAACTGTTTGGAAACCGAGGCTAATTCGAACATTGATTCAGCATTCAGGTCATTACCTGTCGCTTCATTAGCCTTGCCAAAACTTTGCTGATAAATTATAGTCCCTTTTTCAGCGATCAGGACATTTCCATAGAATTTTTGTTCCCCGTGAGAAGCCTTCAATAAACTATCAATCTGTTTTGCTTTGTCCTGGGCGGTACAAAACAGGGTAAACAGTAACCCCATTACACAACCTGTTCTTTTCATAGTCTTTAATTTATATATCCAACCTTAACTTATTTATATTTTTGGCAATTTATAACCATTATGATAAGGAGCCGCGATGTATTTTCTATTGATCGAATTATCAGTAAACTTTCCCGCTTCCTTATTCCAGTACAATTTATTACCGGAACGGTAAGCAATATTACCCATCTGGCTTAAGATGGCAATATGTGAAGCTTCTTCAATAGAACATTTTAACTCACTCATTTTACGGGTACGGATCACCGACACAAAATTCTCCATATGCTTATCCAATCCATTGTCCATTGATTTTTTTCTTTCCACAGCTACCTTATTAGCGCTACGTCCTTCTTCCATCACTTCCCAACCGCTACGGTCCAGTTCCAGTGTACCATTATTGCCAATAAACGCAATGCCATGATCTTTTTTGTATAAGCCATTTTCAATTCCAATAGCATGATCCCATATCAGGTTAAATTTTTCAAACTGGTAGGTGGCACAAAGTGTATCCGGAGTTTCCTGCGGAGAAGAAGGTGCTGCAAAATTGCCACCAATAGCACTGATGGTCTTTGGCACAGTTGCTTTCATACCCAGCAAAGCATAATCTAATAAATGAACGCCCCAGTCCGTCATCAACCCACCGGCATAATCCCAGAACCAGCGGAACGTAAAATGAAAACGGTTGGCATTAAATGGTCGTTGCGTGGCAGGACCCAGCCATCGTCCATAATCCACCCCGGCAGGCACGGGACTATCAGCAATAAATGGTATCGGTTGCTTCCATCCTACATAGGACCAAACTTTTACGGTGCGTATATTCCCAAGTTGACCAGTGCTAATAAAATCGACAGCATCTTTAAAGTGCTGCTGGCTTCTTTGCCATTGACCAGCCTGCACCACCCGATCATATTTCTTTTGTGCCGCCATCATAATACGGCATTCTTCAATCGAATTACCTACTGGTTTCTCTACATACACATCCTTACCAGCCTGGCAGGCATCCACCATTTGCAGGCAATGCCAGTGATCGGGTGTGCCGATGATCACCGCATCTACTTCTTTCAGATCAAGGAGCTGACGGTGATCATTAAATGTTTTCACTTTCGATGCATCAATATTCAAGGCTTTCAATTCACCCAGCCTTTTATCCAGCACATTCTTGTCGACATCACATAGGGCAACAAGATTGACACCCTTCACTTTTAAGATCGCTTTCAGGTTCGACCAACCCATACCATTAATACCGATCACCCCGATATTGACCTGGTCGGATGGTGCTACCCGATTCTTAAAAATGGCAAAAACATTATTACCCATCGCCGATGCCAGGAATGTTCCTGCAGTAAGCGCAGAAGCCTGGTAAAGAAATTTTTTTCTTGATGACATAGACTTTAGTTTATAATAAATCTCCGAAAACCGGGTGAATGGTGAATGGTCAATAGTTAAATCTCAATCCACAGACATCCTTCAGCATCCACTTTTCACTATTGACCTAAATTACCTGGAAGCCATGAGCATAAGGATCATCCTCCTTATCGATCCAGATCGTATTGTATCCATAAATTTTTGCCCAGCCTTCTACCGAAGGACGAATAGCCGCTTTTCCAGCCAATACCAATTCTTCTTCGATCCGGCCAACGAATTTACTTCCGATAATACTTTCATGAATAAATTCATCCCCTTTCTTCAATTTTCCTTTAGCATACCATTGCGCCATTCTTGCGGATGTACCAGTGCCGCAGGGAGAACGATCTATCGCTTTCTCCCCATAAAAAACAGCATTCCTGGCAGTTGAGCTTTTATCCAGCACCGCGCCAGTCCATAAAATATGCGAACAACCTTTGATCGTGGCATCCCCGGGGTGGACAAATTCATAGCTCGCATTGATATTCTTTCGCAGTGCTCTTGCCCAGGCAATCAGTTTATCCGCTGTATAATGTTCAAGTCCCTTAAAATTTTTCTGCACGTCAACGATCGCATAAAAATTTCCACCGTAAGCAACATCAACCACCAGTTTTCCCAATTCCGGACATTCCGCCGTTAATTCAGCAGAATGAAGAAAAGCAGGAACATTCGTCAGTCGAACACATTTTACTTTAAACGACCCGCTCCTGACTCCCGACTCCTGACTCCCGTCTGTTTTATACTCAATCATCACCAACCCGGCGGGAGTTTCCATTCTCACCACCCCATCAACTTTGGGTTTAATCAATCCTTCTTCGATTGCAATGGTAATAGTTCCAATCGTTCCGTGTCCGCACATCGGAAGGCAGCCACTGGTCTCGATAAATAAAACGGCTACATCATTTTGGGGGTCGTTCGGTGGATATAAAATACTTCCACTCATCATATCATGTCCTCTTGGCTCATACATCAGCCCGGTTCTTATCCAATCGTATTCCCGGAGAAAATGCTGGCGTTTTTCGCTCATGTTCTTTCCCTGCAAAGCTGGGCCGCCTTCTTTTACGAGGCGAACCGGGTTCCCGCAGGTATGGGCATCAATACAATTAAAAATATATTTCATTTAAAAATGAATTATTGGAGGCAAAGTCTTCTAGGAG
>JAWXCO010000111.1:0-9586 GCA_034408705.1 Bacteroidota bacterium | reverse complement strand
GGCCTGTAAGGGATTTGAAATATCCACCACCACCATGTCTGCATATAAATCGGCATACATCGTATTTCCTTTTACCGCTATATCCAGGTTGCCGGGAATATTAATAAAGGCTTTCATGACCGGGCTGGCAGGATTAGCGTTGTCGATGATGTGTACACCCTTATCCACTTCATTCAGGAAAATATAATTACCATACATGAATATTTTTCCGGGTGACTCCAGCGGTCTTGGTGCATTACTTTTTATATTAGCATACACTTCGCTTTTCTCTTTGTACACCGGTGTTAATATGGTGTATGTTTTTGTCAGTTTGTCTTTCAAACATCCCTGCAGAATGAAACAAAGTGTAACCGGCAGGAGTAATAAAGTAATCTTCTTCATAAGCTTCTTTTTTGAGGTTGACAACGCCCTGTTGAAAACTGTTGCATGATTATTTTTTATTTAATAAAAACCTGATGCGGATGCCATAATTTGTAAAATGGAGTGTATCCGAATTCTTTAATACAGGGGTTAAATTGTAAGAAACAAAGGGACTTACCCCTAATCGTTTGGAAACCGGTATAGAAAAGCCGGTGGAGAATGCCAGTTGATTCTTTGCCAGCAAACTATTGTCTTTATAGTAGCCCTGCAGATTCGTGTCGTAATGCAACATGCTGGAGCCAAGCATGGCAGTATAACTGAACCCGTTTTCCCAGTAAATATTTATTTTCTTTCCTGTTATTATCCGCCAGGAAAGATCTGCTGTAAGGCTGATAAAATGAAACCCATATGTGTAAGATGAATTACCAGCTGAGCGATAAAAATTATTAACGGTTAATCCCTGTGAATAATAGTTGTTGATCAGTCTTGTACTATCTACGCGGCTTCCTGCATTTATTTTAGCGGATAAATAAGCGTAGCCAAGACCCATATTAAAATCTAATTTTTTAGAAATCGCTTTCTTAAAATATACACCGGTAGACCAGGAAAAGGAGGAACGTACCGGGGAAGAAGAATTGCTGAAAAGGCCAGGAGGTGATGATGACTGCGATGCTAAAGCATCAAAATAAAAACGCTGCCCGCCAAAACTTAACCCTTGCCCAATAATGGACCGGCCAAAAGAAAAATGGATTCCCCAATCCCACTTCTTCTTTTTCTTATCTGCTGTTATTGTTGTTTCTTTTTTAGAAACACTATCTGCAGGTTGAGGCACTTGCTCCGGCAGGTTTTTATTTTCAACTATCGCCTGTTTTGTTACAACAGCAATATCGTTTGTTTTAACTAAATCCTTTAAAGGGGTAGTTGGTTTTGAAGTTACAATAGCGGTAACAGGTGGTTCATGTTTCTGGCTATTATTTTGTTTATCAGCCGCTGCAATATCCTGATTGCTATTTTCAGTATTATTCTTCTTTCCAACTAAGACAGTTGCTTTATTTTCTTTTATTTGCTTAGAAAATTTCGAAGGTGGTTGAGCATTTTGAGAAATTATTTTTATTTCATCACTAGTATGTTTAACTATTATAGCAGTATTCTTGTTCGTTGCAGTATCAGGGTTCTGTATGATTATTGAATTATTTACTTGTTCAGGTACATTTGTTTTTTCCAAAGACGATTGAATTGTTTTTTCTGTTTTTTTATTTGCGGTAATAATTTCCTTTTTTTCCTTTTTACTCGTCAGCAAAATACCCGCAGCAATCCCGCCACCAAGCAACAGAAAAAACAAAGGCCACCAAAGAATAAATCGTCGTTTTTTTTCTTTGCGGATACGGCGTTCTACGGCAGTCCACACACTGTCAGAAGGAGAAAAACCAAAGTCCTCCATCTTTTGCTGTACCCGTTTCTCAAATTCATTTTCCCGCATAGTTCTCATTTTTTATTGCTAAAGAATTTCTCTCTATCCAGCTTATGAGTAAAGCCCTCGCCCTGGCATATTGCGAACGGGAGGTCCCATCACTGATCCCCAGCAATACGCCTATTTCCACGTGTGAGTAGCCTTCCACTGCATACATATTAAAAATGGTTTGGTAGCCTTGTGGCAATTGGCGGATCAGATCGGCCAGTTCTTTTGCCTCCAGATTGATGGCCGGGTTCTCCACGGTCACCGGGTGCAGCGGTTGTTCGGTGAAAACCATTTCATCCCTGTACTTTTTATTTCGTTTCAGAAAATTCAGGGCGGTGTTCACCATAATGCGGCGGATCCAGGCTCCCAGTTCCCCTTCAAACCTGTACTGGTGAATACCCAAAAAAACTTTTACAAACCCATCCTGCAATACATCCTCCGCATCTTCTATTGATTTAGTATAGCGATAGCAAACCCCAAGCATGGTTTTGGCAAACTGCTTATATAATTGCTGCTGCGCCTCCGGGTTTCCCTTCAGGCAGTCTTTTACCAATTGGCGTTCATCCATATTTGTTTATACTGTTAGCCTGACAACAGGCAAATAGTAATCGTTGCACGGAACAAGGGGCTTATTTGCAGAAAAGGATCAGAAATCACTGTCTTTCTTTACTGCAAGGATGTTTTTTATAAAAGCATTCCAAACTACTCTCGCGTCGGGGTATTTGTAATACTTACTGAACAGTTTTTTTGTTTCGGGAATGTTCCTGCCAAAGGAATAATAGAATACAGCGAGGTTCATCGCAACTGCTTTGCGCAGGCCTCCATCCATGGCCAGTGCATCATTATCTAATTTTTCGTATGCCTGTTCGCCCAGTTTCCCCAAATTATCATTAATGATACTCCGGAGTTCCTGGTCGCCGGGAGCAACGGTTATTTTCCCTCTGGCATAGCGCAGGATGATCGTTCGCAGGTCGATTGGGGCAGCATCGCTGGTATCAGTATAACCACAGGCAAAGCAGGTAAAAAAATAACCAAAGGATTCATCGAAACTGAATTCAAATTTTTTTTCTGCTGTAATGATCGTATGCCCGCCAAACAGGCGAACGACGTACTGATATTTACCCGGAGACATGTTCTTATAAATATAAATTTCGTCGCAGCAGTGAGCGCCGCCGGTGTAATTGAAGATTACTAATTCATTTTTTCCATCCGCATCCAGGTCAGAAAAAACATAGTCGACATATAAATCAACAGTAGTATCTATACCCCCCACCCAATTACCCGTACTCCGGTCAATGTTTTTAAGCAGCCTGCTAAGTGAAACCGCCTTACCCGTCTTTGTAACAACGGTTATCTGATCCGGGGTTTTTGTCTTTTCTCCCTGTTTAAAAAAAAGAGAGGTGGCATCTGTGTCCGGTGTTATGACGCTATCTTTTGAGTGAAGCACCGTTGCTGTATCTGTTACCTGGGCGCCTGCTGCTGAAAAAAAGAAAACGAAAAGTAGTGCCAAAAAATAATGTTGCGGGCGGTACATACAGTGTGGTTTCGCTCTGCCGTTAATCGATGGTCTTTACCTGTATCTTGAGGTGCATCAGCTCCCATTCAATGACGATTGCCTTGTCATCATCAAATCGCATCGTTAATTGTTCCACAGGCGTTGCCAGTTTTTCAACGGGTACTGTTACCTGAGCAACATCACTTGCCTTATTCTTTTCATAGCTGAAAGCGCCCCATTGGCCCAGGACCGAATTGAAAATGATCGTCCATTCACCTTCATTCACCAGCGCAAATAGTGTATAAGTACCAGCAGGTACAGTTGTGCCACCGAACTTTGTTTCCTTATCTAATTGAATGGTTGTTGCTTCATCAGCTCCTAACCGCCATACTTTTCCGAATTTTACCAGTTCCCCAAAAATGGTCCGTCCATGCATGGAAGGACGGCCGTAGGCCACGGACACATCTTTGGTATTGATGGTATCGTGGGGGCTTTTCCGGCCTTGAGCAAACCCGGTAATAGTAATCAGCAGTGCAAGGAAGCATAAAATTTTCCGCATAAAATTATTTTACAATAAAGGTAGTTTTTTTAGAAGACAAAAATCGTCAGGGCTTCACCTGCTTTTCGAGCAAGTCTTTCAATTTTTCAAGGCCTTGTTCCATCATCGGGCCGTATCTTTTTTCCAGCAGGAGGCTGGAGAATTTTTCCCAGGGATACCAGCGGAGATGAATATCCATGTACCATTGAACAGTAACCGTATTGGGTGTCCGTCCCTGATATATATTCCAGCCTGAACTGCCTTTTTTAGCACCAGGCCCTACCATCGCCGTTGTAATAGTGCTGTCGTTGACGGATATTATTTTCAGCGACTGCCCGTTTCCGGTGCTAATACCTTTTAGCTGACCGTTCTCTGTATACAAGTCAAGGGTGTCTGCACCGGGATACCATTGCTTCCAATGAGAGGGGTTATTAAGTTGCTGGAGCACCGAATCCTGACTGGCATTGATATCTGTGGCTTTGGAAATTCGTATATGTGAGGGAATAAACAAGGAGAAACCTGTGATGAGCAGGGCAAACACAATAAGACTGATAAAACCCAGTTTAATTACTCCCATTTGATAACTCTTGCGGCGATAATATAAGTAATAGCCATCCAAATTCCGAGAATGCCAATTTCTTTCCAGCAATCGATAACCCCCAAACCTTCAAAAGAGATTTTCCGGATCGCCATATTGTATTGCGTAAGCGGTAATATTTTGCAGATACCCTGCAGCCATTGGGGAAAAACTTCAATGGGGAAGAAGGTTCCCGACAACATCATCTGGGGAAAGCCAAAGAGATTGATCAGCAACGGTATCGAAGTATCACTTTTTGCTATACTACTAAAAATCAACCCCACTCCCATCAGTAGAAAAAGCATGATGAGCGTCATTAGTATGATCTCCAGGAAAGTAAAGAAACCATTTTGCAAGGTAAAGTTCAAGGCAAAATGACCGAACAGGATCAGTACCACCACGCTGAGTAACTGGAAGAACAAACGGCTCATACCAATACCAAGCAAAATATTCAATTTACTGACCGGTGAAGCATAGAAACGTTTCAGCACCAACTGCTCCCGCAATCCAAAAAAAGTGAATGCCACACCAAATAAAGTAGAGAATAAAATAGAGAAACCCAGTTGTCCCGGAAGAATAAAATCGATCTGCCGGTATTTTCTTACCTTCTCAACTACGGGGTCTTCTATCTGGACAAAATCTTCCGACTCTTCGTTTAACATCTTTTCCAATTGCAGCTTTACCAAATCCAACGCAGCCCGGAAAGAATAAACCGTGTTGGCACTGGCCGTAGTAGATCGTATGCCAATTTTATAGTGAGGGCGGTCTGCAGTATCAGGGTTGTTTTGAATATCCAGTATCGCCGTCAACCGGCCTTTGTACAAATCTTTATTACGTAACAAGGTATCTGCATAGTGAATGATCTTAACCCCGGGTATTTTATTCAGCCCGGTATAAAATCCTTCCGTTGTATCGCTGCCAGGCGCCAAAGCGATACGGTAACTAACACCACCGCCATTTCCAAAGGCACCAAATATCAGTGTAAAAATGATGGGGAATAAAATACTGAATATAATAGCACTGGGATGGGCAAAGATGGCTTTGAAACTGGCCCGGGTAATGGCCCATAGTGCTTTTGACTGGCTGTAAGCTTGTTTGGATGGTTGCATGTTGAGCGGCAAATGTAAGCCTCCTCTCCGAACTTTGTTCCCAACCTTCACAAAATTCGGTTGCCTTTAAAAAGAGGACGCTAACCTTTCTCTGCCCGATCTTAGATAGCTTTCACTAAAGCAATAATTCAGTTCCTATTTTCTGACTATTTAAATATTTCCTGTTAATTATTCAAAATAAAGATATTTGAACTGCTTATGAACAAAGCTTATCTATTGACCGGTGGCAATCTTGGTGACAGGCAACAAAACCTCGCCACTGCAAGAACCCATATCGAGGAACAATGCGGCAGCATTACCGCAGTATCCTCCCTTTATGAAACAGCAGCCTGGGGCAATACCGAACAGCCGGCTTTCCTGAACCAGGCACTGGAAATTGCTACCACCTTAAATGCCCGACAGTTGATCCGGCGTATCCTGAAAATAGAAAAGGGAATGGGAAGAATACGGGAAGAAAAATACGGACCCCGGTTGATCGATATAGATATTCTTCTCTTTAATAATGAAAAACATAATTACCAGTTTCTGCGGCTGCCACATCCCGAACTGCACAACCGGCGCTTTGCTCTGTTGCCACTGGCTGAAATCGCCCCGGAGATCGTTCATGCTGTATTAAAAAAAACGATCACAGAATTATTACAGGAATGTAAAGATGAGCTGCCGGTAACACGAATAGATGGCTGCTGATACGAGACTTTACGGATTTATCCACAAACTATTCCTGCTGTCCTTCTGCAACTTCCATTTCAGTTATTTTGCAAGCCTTAATGACTTACAACTTCATCACCATAGAAGGTAATATTGGTGCCGGCAAAACCACGCTGGCCCACCTTTTATCCAAACATTATAATGCAAGGCTGATCCTGGAAGAATTTGCCGACAACCCTTTTCTGCCCAAATTCTATGAGAACCCCGGCCAATATGCTTTCCCGCTGGAATTGTTCTTTATGGCCGAACGTTTCAAACAACAAAAAGAGTTTTTGCAGCAAAAGGATATGTTCCAGAACCTTACTATTTCTGATTACCTGTTCACCAAATGCCTGTTATTTGCCAAAGTAACATTACCGGATGATGAGTTCCGTTTGTACCAGCGGCTGTTTGATATCATCAACCAGCAATTAACAAGACCTGATATTGTTATTTATCTGCATGCATCGGTCAATAAACTCCAGGCCAATATAAAAAAACGGAACCGCACCTACGAACAGAATATCCCCGACGATTATTTATTTAATATACAGGAAACCTATACCCACTATATCAAACAGCACAATATCAAGACGCTCTTTGTCGATACCAGCAATGCAGATTTCCTGGGCAATGAAAAACATTTGCAGGTCATTTTTGATGCCCTGGAAAAAGAGTATGAAGGGGGGCAGCATTATCTTACACTGCCTTAGGAATATCGAACAGATACACAAAGAACTCCGAACGGTGAACAGAGAACTTGATCATTCTCTTCCTATCTTTGTTTGAATGGACAGCAATTCCCCTGTCACCCAAATCACCAACGATCCTTTCGCATCCGTCCGCATTCCTGAATTTAAAAATTTGATGCTCGGACGGTTCACGTTCATCGCCGCCTTGCGGATGATGGGAACCTTAGTGGCGTGGTGGGTCTATGAACTGACCGGCGATCCATTTGCAATCGGCCTGGTAGGTTTGTCAGAAGTTATTCCGGCCCTTTCTATGGCACTCTATGCCGGGCATGTCATTGACAAGAGTGAAAAAAGAAAATTATTGCTCATCGGTGTTTTTTTCTATACGGTTACCGCCGCCATTCTTTTATTCCTTTCTACTCCGTATAGTAGTACGCTGCTAAGCCGGCATTCCATCGCTATTTGTATCTATGCAGTAATCTTTTGCACTGGTATCATCCGGGCTTTTACCGGCCCCAATTTTTCTGCTATGCTGGCCAGCATTGTACCCCGGCAATATTTACAAAATGCGACCACCTGGACACAGGGCTCCTGGCTGTCAGCATCCGTAACCGGCCATGCCGCCGGTGGGTTCCTGATCTGGCAACTAGGAATCACGGGGACCCTTATTATTATCTGTTGCTTATTGGTTATTGCTTTTTTTGTATTGACCCAACTAAAACCAAAACCACCGATGGCACAATCCGGGGAGAAGAAAACCTGGGAAAGTGTAAAAGAAGGATTGCGTTTTGTTTTCCGGACTAAAGAAATACTGGCCGCTTTCTCCCTGGATATGTTCGCTGTATTGTTTGGTGGTGCAGTGGCTATGGTACCTGTCTATGCCAAAGACATATTAAAGATCGGGCCGCAGGGTTTTGGCTGGCTGAATGCAGCGATCGATATTGGTGCCATTTTTATAATTGTGCTCCTCGCCATTTTCCCCATGAAAAAAGCCCAGGGTAAAAAACTGATGATTGCTGTTGCGGGTTTTGGCATTTGTATCATTTGTTTTGCCTTATCCAAATGGTTTATTCTTTCTTTTGCAGCATTGATGATTGCCGGTATGCTCGATGGGGTGAGTGTGGTAGTAAGAGGTACGGTGATGCAATTAAAAACACCGGATCATATGCGTGGCCGGGTTAGCAGCGTGGGTTCCATGTTCATCAATTCAAGTAATGAACTTGGGCAGTTTGAAAGCGGAGTTGCTGCCAAACTAATGGGCGTGGTTCCTTCTGTGGTATTTGGGGGCTGTATGACACTGGTAGTGGTCATCATTACCTGGTTTAAGGCACCGACGTTGCGGAAGTTTGAGTATTAAAAAGCCAGCTTTAGTTCCCTGATTGAACTTTTGTTTCGACGCACAGCCTGCACAGAGCAAAGTGAAGTGTTCATCTTTTGGTAATTCTATTCATCAAAAACTTAAGCATTCAGCCATTTCATCCCCTCCCTGCAGGGGCAGCAACCTCTTACAATAAAGAAATACTGAAAAGGGATGGGTCAAAAACCCCGAACAAAAACTGTAACTTGAATAAGCATAGAAAAATTTCAACAACTAAAAACAACAAACTATAAACTTTTATACATGCAACGCCGTCAATTCATTCAAAACACAACACTTACTTTCGGTGCTTTATCATTAGCCAATCAAAATTTATTGGCCGGACTGTTTGAAGACCCCTGGAAAATAACCATGCTTACTGATAGTATTGGCATTTTTGAAGAAAAAGGCGGCACCATTGCCTTCCTGCTTTCCAAAGAAGGCATAGTGATAGTGGATTCACAGTTCCCGGAACAGAGCAGGCACCTGATAAATGAATTAAAAAAGAAAAGCGAAACGCCGTTTAAGTTATTAATCAACACACACCACCATAGCGACCATTCATCCGGAAATATTTCTTTTAAAGGAATAGTGGAAAATGTAGTAGCGCATGAAAACTCATTAATCAATCAAACAGCTTCTGCCAAACAAAACAAATCAGAGGACAAGCAACTCTATCCCAACCTTACTTATAATTACATGTGGGGCCGCAACATGGATAAGGAAAAGATCCGGCTCTATTACTTTGGTGCAGGACATACCAATGGCGATAGTTTTATTCATTTTGAACATGCCAATATTGTGCATTGCGGCGACCTGGTATTTAACCGCCGTCATCCTTTTGTGGATCGTACAGCCGGTGCCAATATGAAAAGCTGGATGGAAATATTGGATAACGCCCTGAAAAAATTTGATAAGGAAACGATGTATGTATTTGGTCATGCTGCAACCGGTTATAAAGTCACAGGCACAACGGATGATATCAATAAATTCAGGGATTATCTCGGTAATGTGCTGAAGTTTGTTGAAGGGGAAATAAAAGCCGGGAAGTCCAAAGAAGAAATATCAAAAGCCACACTGATCCCTGGTGGAGAGGAATGGAAAACGGATGGCATACAAAGACCGTTGGGGGCAGCGTATGATGAGCTGATGGTGAAATAAAATCCTTACATGAAAATCAATTGGCGTAAAAAGTTTAAAACAAGTAGTACTAATCTTTTATGGGGCGGCTGTTATTCGATTCTGATAGCTGTAGCTGTTTTTTGTATTGAAATAACTAAACCGGTAATAAAAACTAAAAATGACCTGATAT
>JAWXCO010000110.1:0-68345 GCA_034408705.1 Bacteroidota bacterium | reverse complement strand
GAAGCCCCGTCAGCGATTGAAGCCCCGTCAGCGATTGAAGCCCCGTCAGCGATTGAAAATCCTGACGGCGGCTAAAAAATAAAAAGAACTTGAATATACCGTGTACTTTACTATTATTAAAAATAAACTATATGAATATCCAACCGATCATCGAAGGCCAATACTTTCATATTTATAACCGGGGCGTCAACAGTGAAAATCTATTTAAAGAAGAAAGAAATTATAGTTACTTCCTGCAACAGTATAAATTCTACTGTGCGGATGTATTGGAAACGCTGGCCTATTGCCTGCTAAAAAATCATTTTCATTTGCTGGTATACGTAAAAGAAAATGTAACCACACCCCGAAAAGATGGAAAAGGGATGTATAAGATGGTTGCATCAAAACAATTAAGCCATTTCTTTAATTCCTATGCTCAGGCAATTAATAAAGCGCATAAGCGAACAGGGCCTTTATTTGAATCCCCGTTTGAAAGAAAATGGGTAGATGATGAACGCTATCTGCGGTCTATGATCTTTTATTGCCACCGCAATTCGCAACACCATGATTTTGTAAAAGACTTCCGGGACTGGGAGTATTCCTCGTATGCTTCAATTGTACGAAATGACAACTCATTCGTTGCGGCAGATAAGGTGTTACAACGGTTTGGCGATGTTCAGTCGTTTGAAAAAGCACATTCCGTCTTTCTAAAAGACAAGGAGATGGAACAATATATTATCGAATACTAATAACCACCGCCGGGGTTTATCAAGAAGATGAAAGCGATCGTTGACTGTAATAGTTTCTATTGTTCATGTGAGCGGCTTTTTCGACCGGATCTCGAAAAGCAACCCGTTGTGGTTTTGAGCAATAATGATGGCTGTATCATTTCCCGTACGGATGAAGCTAAAAAAATTGGTGTGGGTATGGCAGCACCCTACTATCAGAATAAAGAAATTATTGAAAAGAATAATGTAGCCGTTTTTTCAAGTAACTATAATTTATACGGCGATTTAAGCATGCGGGTAATGGATACATTGCGTTTTCTGGTAGGGGAGGAACAGGTAGAAGTTTATTCAGTGGATGAAGCTTTTCTTGATTTTGGTATGCTTCCCGAAAATCAGTTGCATAAACTATGTAAAGAGATTAAAGAAACGGTGGAGCAATGGACTGGCATCAAAGTATCTGTGGGAGCCGCTTCCAGCAAAGTATTATCAAAGGTGGCTAACAGGCTATCAAAAAAGAATAAAGTTGCGTCGGAAGGTGTAATGATACTGCAATCGGTCAGTGAGATTAGAAATGCGCTGGAGAAAACATCCGTAGATGATATATGGGGAGTAGGGCGGCAATATGCTGCAAAATTACATCATCTCGGAATCGATAACGGATGGCAACTACGGCACATGTCAGAAGAATGGGCCAGAAAATACCTTGGTGGCGTTGTGGGTACCAGGCTAATAAAAGAACTAAAAGGTATTCCTTGTATACCCATGAAGGATCCTTTGGAAGTAAAGAAAATGATTGCTACCACAAGAATGTTTGGAAAACCTGTGTTTGAATTGAATGAAATAAAAGAGGCTGTAGCAACCTATGTTTCAAGAGCTGCTGAGAAACTACGCCGGCAACTTTATGCTGCAAAAACCATTCAGGTATTCGTTGTCACAAATGGCTATAAGAAAGATAAATACGAATACAACCCGCAGTCAAGATATCAATACTACAATTTGCCGATTGCAACTGCTAACACTGCTGAACTGATCCGGTATGCTCTTCTGCTGGCAGAAAAATTATTTGAACCAGGCTTAAAATATTTAAAAGCGGGTGTAATACTCAGTGGCTTAGTACCTGATAATGCTATACAGGCTAACCTGTTTTCCGGTGATAATGGGAATGACAATAAATTTCTGATGGAAGCTGTAGATAATATCAATTTTAGTCATCGTAATGACCTGATTAAATATGCAGCTTCGGGACTAAAACGCAACTGGAAAATGCGCCAGGAATTACGTAGCAAAAGATATACAACCCGTTGGGATGAATTATATGAAATAAAATAACGGTCAATGCTAAACCCTTATTCCTTGTTATCGCCTGCCATACTATCAGCCATGTTAAAACAGCCGATGTATTTTGTCAGGCAATATTATGCCAGAGGCATAACAAATGAAAAAGAAACCATTCCCTGCTTATTTACACATTATGCAAATCATGAAATTGATAAAGAAAGAGCGGAACGACATATGCGTTTACTACTGAAAGACCGCTACAGATTTTTATACGACAGCACCAATAAGGAGCATAAACTGCGACTACTGAAAGCTGCGATGCAACCGACTGGGTACAAAACTTATATTAATCTGCTTCCCAAAAAATGGAAACCAGGTAACAGCCTTAAAGGCACAATAAGCAACTATATGCTTCATAGACTTACCTGGTGGAAATATTCTCCCGCAGATAAACTGCAGGTTACATTAAAGGAAAGATATGGGGATTTGTACCTGGCGCTGTTATGGAAAGGACAACAAACTGAAGTACATTTGGAGGAAATAGAGAAATTCATCCCATGTGCTATGACATGAGTTTTTTCAGCAATATCAAACTGATAGCTGACTTTATGAATATTAAAGAAGATAATAGTCTTCAGTTTGAACCCACTTTTCATAAAGTGGCACAATCATTTCCACTATGGCCAATAGTAGTTAACGATAAAGGTTATAAAATTAAATTATTTGAATGGGGTGTAATTGCCGATTATATGAATACACCCGAGAAAATAAAGGAGTACCGGAGCAGTATGGCGAATGCCAGAAGCGAAAAAATAATAAATGACCCCCGTTCAATATGGCATAAAATAAGAAATCAACGATGCCTTATATTCACAACAGGATTTTTTGAACATCATGATGCCGGTTTAAAGAAAAAAATTCCCTACTTTATTAAAGTAACCGGGCAGCCAATATTTTGTTTTGCCGGCTTATATAATTATTCGCCGGTGCCAGACAAAATAACAGGTGAAATGATTGGAACATTTACGGTTATTACGAGACCTGCTAACGCTGTGATGGCCAAAATTCACAACGGCGGAGCCAACAGTAATCGTATGCCATTAATTTTATCAAAGGAAATGGCGATCCGATGGCTGAATGAAACCGCATCAGACGAAGAAATAATGCAAGTGCTTAACTATGAATTCCCTTCATCTAAATTAGATCCCTGGCCAGTAAATACTATAAGAACAAGAAAAGAGGATAATGAAAATATACTGGATAAAATCAATTATAATCTCCTCTGATATAAAAGGCTATATGAATGTAGGTTTATTTTAGTTCCTGTTTCTGCTAATAAATTATCAGCAAAATATACGGATAGCTCAACTTCAATACATCCTTTCCAAGCCGGCAATGAGAAATCAATACTTTCTAACTTACTTTCCGGCACTCTTCCAAACTCCGTATTTTTTCCTTTTCAGTCCCATATAATTATGGGGCAAAATTTTGTACCTTGTTGGCTATGCGATTGCTGATCACTTTTCTTCTTTTGGCCAGCCAGCTGCTGGCTCAGCAGCGTCCCAATATTATTTATATCATGAGTGACGATCATGATGCAGACGCCATCAGCGCTTATAATAAAAAACTCATTCATACACCAAATATTGACCGCATCGCCAAAGAAGGTGTACTGTTCAACCGGGCTTTTGTTGCTAATTCCATTTGCGGTCCGGTGAGAGCTACGCTGATCACGGGCCAGCACTCCCACAAGAACGGGATGAAGGATAACCGGAAAAGATTTGATTCTTCAAAAATAACTCTTCCCAAACTGCTCCAGCAAGGAGGTTATCAAACAGCCCTTGTTGGGAAATGGCATTTACACTCCTATCCCACTGGTTTTGATTATTGGAAAATATTACCGGGACAGGGTTTGTATGTTGAGCCCAGACTTATTTCCATGAAGGGTGATACCAGTACCTATCATGGTTATGCAACCGATGTTATTACGGACGAAGCCATCAAATGGCTGGATAACCGGGACATACTAAAACCTTTTACGCTGCATATTCATCATAAAGCACCACATCGCAATTTTTTTCCCCCATTGAAATATATTGAAGAATATCACAGCAAAATATTCCCCGAACCCTCCACGCTTTATACTGATACTACTGGGCATGGTACAGCCTGGCATTTGCAAACTATGAGTATTCTGTATGATATGAAACTCTGTAGCGACCTCAAAGTAGATCCGCAGTACCTGGCCGGCATACCAGCACTACAACCAGATTCGGCAGAGATTGCTTATTACCATGCAATCTTTAACCGCATCCCGGAAGCAGACCGCAAACGCATCAAAGAAATATATGCAGAAAGAGGAAAATTGCTGCAACAATTAAAGCCTTCAGGAAAGGAATTATTGAAATATAAATACCAGTGGTATATGCAGGATTACCTGGCTTGTGTAGCTTCAATCGACGAAAACGTAGGAAGAGTGCTGGATTACCTGGATAAAAATAACCTTGCTAAAAATACCCTGCTCATCTATACCAGTGACCAGGGAATGTACCTGGGTGAAAATGGCTGGTTTGATAAACGCTGGATGTACGATGTATCTATGCAGGCGCCTTTGCTGATGCGATGGCCCGGACACATCAAAGCAAATTCCATCAATACAAATATGGTACAGACGATCGATTATGCACCCACATTTTTAGGCGCCGCCGGTATTGCAATTCCTTCCTGGATGCAGGGACTTAACCTGGTACCCACCATGACCGGGAAACAAAAGGTATTGCCCCGGCACCATCTTTATTATCATTTTTACGAATACAATGCTGATCATTCTGTATTACAACATCTCGGTGTAAGAGGGGAACGGTATAAACTCGTTTATTTCTATCCGGTGAATGAATGGGAACTCTATGATCTGAAAACCGACCCGAAGGAACAAAAAAACCTTATCCGATCCATTGCCCACCAAAAGATAGTGGTACAAATGAAAACTGAATTGCTAAAACTGAGGAACCAATATGATGATCATGAAGATGCGGGTGAGCTACATTAGCGGGTGACTATTCTACGTCTTTACTTTCCCGTTCTCCATACTCACTAATCAACTCAGCCACCAATGCGGTCCATCCTGTCTGGTGACTGGCTCCAATACCTTTGCCGCTATCACCATTGAAGTACTCATAGAACAAGACGAGGTGTTCATTGCCGGGTTGATTATAAAACCAGCCATATTCCCCGTTAAACCGGCGCTCACCAGTTGCATCCCTTTCAAACAAACTGATCACCCGTTTGGTCAGTTCTATTGCCACCTGTCTCAGGTTGATCTTATTCCCCGATCCGGTTGGATACTCTATTAATAAGGAATCGCCATAAAATTCTCCGTAGCTGCGGATAGATTGTATGATCAGGAAATTGATCGGCATCCAGACCGGGCCCCGCCAGTTGGAATTACCTCCGAACAAATCCGATGTAGAATCACCCGGATCATACTGGATTGTATATGTATGACCATCCATTGTTACCGAATAAGGATTTTTTTCATGGTATTTGGATAATGCCCTGATACCACCGGTTGACAGGAATTCTTCTTCATCCAGCAAGCGTTCCAATAAGGAAACCAGCCGGTCCTTTTGTACCAGGGACAAAAGAACTTCTCCATCCTTGCTCCGTTCTTCATTGGGCCAGAATTTTTTATTCTTGATCCGGTAGTTCTCAAACCAGGTCATCCTTTTTTTAAAATCGGTCAGCTGATCAATCTTTTTCTTGCTGATGGTTGAGACTGCATATAAAGGTGTAATGCCCACGATGGATTGAATACGCAAGGGAATGGGTGCTGCCCCGCTTACACACAGCACATCATAAAAAAATTTGTCTTCTTCATTCCAGAGGCCATGTTCATTCAATGATTCGGCGATCAGTACAAAATGTTCAAAGAACTTTGTCGCTGTATCTTCAAATGTATCGTCCTGTATAGCGATCTCGACAGCGATATCCATCATTTCCAATGCATAGGCTCCCATCCAACTCGTGCCATCGGCCTGTTCCAGTTGTACCTCACCGGTAAAATGCTGGCTGCGGTTGAACACCCCGATATTATCCAGGCCCAGGAACCCTCCTTCGAAAATATTATTTCCGTCTACATCCTTTCGGTTGATCCACCAGGTAAAGTTGATCAGGAGCTTTTGAAATACTTTTTTCAAAAATTTGATATCACCGATGCCCGTTCTCCTTTTTTCAATATTATACACCTGCATGGCAGCCCAGGCCTGTACGGGTGGGTTTACATCACTAAAATTCCATTCATAGGAAGGCAGCTGGCCATCCGGTTTCATATACCACTCCCGCATCATGAGTAATAACTGGTGCTTTGCAAAAGTGGGATCCACAACCGCCATGGAAATACATTGAAAAGCCAGGTCCCAGGCAGCATACCAGGGGTATTCCCATTTATCGGGCATTAAGATGATGTCCTGGTTCTTTAAATGTTTCCAGTCGTGGTTACGGCCATTTCTTTTTCCATCATTGGGTGCTGTAATTCCATCACCCTTACTCAACCAACGCTCCACATCAAAATGATAGAATTGCTTGCTCCACAAAACACCGGCTAATGCCTGCCGCTGTATCCGTGCCATATCTTCACTCATTCCTTTGGGCAGGATGGCTGCATAAAAATCATCGGCTTCCTGTTTCCGTATATCAAATACATTTTTTAACGAAGGAGAAAAAGGAATATCGAGGTGGTCTTTGCTCAGGCGGCAATAGATGGTTTTTGTAGCTCCACCGCTGATCTTCATTTTATAGACTGGTGAAAATTTTGTACCACTCTTTCTTTTTGACAGTTCTTTTATATTCTTCTTACTGATGATGGCGTCATGAAAAGCATCCTTAACAAAAATATCTGTATTAGGCTGACCAAATAATTTTTCTGTATTGGTCTTGTTATCGGTAAACAGACAATCATCCGCCGGCTGAAAATAAAAGTAATAGTCTCCCATTTTTTCATGGCCTGCCCTGACAGTTCCCTTATCAATATATTCTATAACCGGCATTTTCTTATAAGACTTATAACTTTCCCGGTTATAAAACCAAAGGGTAGGCAATACAGTGAGCTCGGCGGCTTTAGTATACCGGTTGGTAATATCAATTTTGATAAAAATATCCTGTTCGCTTTGCTTGGCATAAGTCACCAGCACATCAAAATACTGGTTATCATCAAACACACCGGTATCGAGTATCTCGTACTCCGGCTCCAGCCGGTTTCTCTTCTTATTTTCTGTTCGCAGTTGCTCGTACGGATATTCCTGTTGCGGGTACTTGTACAGGTATTCCATATAATAATGCGTGGGAAGGTTGTCGAGGTAATAATACAGCTCCTTTACATCTTCTCCATGATTGCCCTCCGGATTACTTAGGCCGAATAGTCGTTCCTTCAGAATGGGATCTTTACCATTCCAAAGGGCAATACCAAAACAAAGATTGCCGAAAAAATCGCTGATGCCGGCCAGGCCATCTTCCCCCCAGAGGTAGCTGCGACTGTGTGCATGATCAAAGGGAAAATAATTCCAGGCATCACCCCAGGGGCCATAGTCCTCCCGCACAGTGCCCCATTGCCGTTCACTCAGGTAAGGTCCCCATTGCGCCAGTGGAATTTCTTTGGTAGCATTTACTGCCAGTCGTTGGTGTTCTGCTGTCATCTTTCTTATTTAGCGTCTGTAACCGGCAAGCTATGGTTCGTTAGAAGAATGAAGTTAAAAAATACAAGCGAATAAAAGGGCAATTGTTCATTATTGCGTTTATACGGGCGGGTTGTTATACCATTTAGAAATTAAAACGACCCTGCCGCCCTAAGCAGTTAACCATGATCAAATCGAAGAGAACTGTGCTTTATAAGTTTATTATTAAAGTCAAAGTGGTATCAGCTATATTCTCTTTCTCTCTTTTATTTCTCCGGGCAACAAAAAATACGCCTCGCACAGAGAGAAAAGGAGCTAAAAGAGTACTACAAATCATAACATTCATATAGCTATTAAAAAACGCTGTCGCCCTGCTTTTCCAGATTATTTCGGGGAGCTGGTCCAGGGTGTAATATAAAAGTCTAAGCCGTATTAGTTATATTTTTTGCTCAACTGATACAATACTTTTAGTTGTTCTGTATTCAACCCTTTTGTCGTATCCTGCAACCAATGTCTCTTAAAACCAATAATGGCAGCATTCGTGTCTTTCATATCATACCCAATGATGCGTAAAGCCTGCAAGTGATTGAAATGATCGGGTAATACAATATTCGTTGCTTCATCATACCAGTTACCAAAACCTTTCTCCGATAATAGTTTCCAGGGAAACCGCCAGTTGGGATCGTTTTTCCTTGTGGGAGCAATATCACCATGACCAATAAAATTGGAAACGGGAATGCTATAGGCTTTTTTCAACCGCTCCAGCAACACTAATAAAGTATTCATCTGCGGTTCAGAAAAAGTTTCAAAGCCATTATTGTCCAGTTCAATACCGATGCTGGATGAATTTAAATCCGTTGTATTTCCCCATTTACTCACTCCGGCATGGTGAGCCCGCAACAGGTCATTCAGCATATGGTGCACTGTTCCATCCTTACATATAACATAATGTGAACTTACCTGTGTGCGGGGAACGGTAAATGTTTCCAATGTTTGCTCACAACTATTCTGGGCTGTATGATGAATGATCACAAAATTGGGTCTGCGCATGGAAAGATTGGTCGTGCCCACCCAGTCCGTAGCATACGGCAAACCGGCAGAATCTTTTAACGGGTACTCCTGCAGCAATTTAGCATACGCTTCTACCTGTTGCCGGTAAGATTTATTGGTAGCTGCATATTTGCTTTGAGAACAACCATGAATAATAATAACGGTCAAAAGAATAAATGCTATACGATATTTCATACAAAAGCATTTAGGAAGATTTATAAACTTCTTACAAATCCAGCAAGAAAGGAATTGCTATGCTGGTTTATCGACGCTTGGGTGAACCTCTATGGAATTTTCTTGGTGGACCACCTCTCCTGTCACCCCGGTTACCTGGATTACCTGAACGGGTCCTTGGATGGTAGGCTGGCGCTTCTCCCAACTCTTTCGGTACGGGTGCTTTCTCCACTTCTTTTTCCAGTAACTGCTCAATAGCGGCAAATTTGTTCTGCTCCTTCTCACCGATCAGTGTAAAGGCAGCTCCATCCGCCTCAGCCCTGGCAGTACGCCCAATGCGATGCACATAATCTTCGCCATCACCCGGCACATCATAGTTAATCACCACATCGATCGTGTCAATATCAATACCCCTGCTCAGGATATCAGTAGCCACCAGCACCGGAATACGACCTGCAGTAAAAGCACTCAATACCCTTTCCCTTTCATTCTGCTCAAGATCACTATGAATTTCGGCTATATTAAAACCACCTTGTTTCAATTCCCTGGTCAGTTGCTTTACCGTCTGCTTACGGCTGCAAAAGATCAGGGCATTTTTATAAGGAGTTTCTTTCAGTAATTTTTTTATCAACGGCAGTTTTTGCGGTTCATATACCACAAATGCTTTTTGTATGATCTTCTCCGGTGGTTTGGAAATAGCAATATTAATTTCTACCGGCTCTTCTAAGATCCGTTTGGCCAGTTGCCGTATCTTCTGCGGCATGGTGGCAGAGAATAATAAATTCTGTCTTTTAGCAGGAAGGGTTTGAAGTATTTTATTGATATCATCCTGGAAGCCCATATCCAGCATCCGGTCGGCTTCATCCAAGACTAAAAACTGTAAACCTTTCAGGTTGACATATCCCATGTTCAGGTGGGCGATCATACGTCCGGGTGTGCAAACCAGAATATCGGCCCCATTCTGCAGCGCTTTTTTCTCGGCCACAAAACTCTGGGCATCATTGCCGCCATAAATTGCGATCGAACTAAGATGGGTGAAATAAGATAGGCCTTCCATGTGTTGCGATATCTGGATGGCCAGCTCACGGGTCGGCACTATGATCAAAGCACCAACCTGACCGTCCACATGGTTTTCCAGCAGGCGGTTCATCACGGGCAATAAAAAAGCAGCAGTCTTACCTGTACCGGTTTGTGCCGAAGCGATCACATCTTTACCGGCCATTATCGGCGGAATTACCTGTTCCTGAACCGGGGTGGCATTTTCGTAATTCGAAGCTTCTATACCTTCAAGGAGGTTGGGGTGAAAATTAAACTCTGTAAAACGCAAAATATATCTTTTTAAGAAAGAAGCGAAGTTAACTGAATTTACGTGCCGGACAGAACCAGATATTTTCATTCATCACTCTGGCGTAACTTCATTCAAATTTTTCTATGCCTGCAGAATTTGGAATGATAGGCCTCGGCACTATGGGCCACAACCTGGTACTCAACATGGCTGATAAAGGTTTTACTGTTTGCGGTTATGACCGCAACCCCGACCAGCAAAAAAGGCTGGCAGAAGAAAGTGCCGGCAAACCGGTGCAGGTGGCCCGTACTATGCAGGAGCTGGTTGACAGCCTGACCATCCCCCGCCGTATCATGCTACTGGTACCAGCGGGTAAAATAGTAGATGCGGTTATTGATGAAGTAAGTCCCCTGCTGCAACCCGGCGATATATTGATCGATGGCGGTAATTCGCATTTTACGGATACCGATAAACGCATTGAACGATTGACCCCCACCGGTATTCATTTCACCGGTATGGGTGTTAGTGGTGGTGAGGATGGCGCCAGATCGGGGCCAAGTATGATGCCCGGTGGCAGCGCGGCAGGATATGCTGAATTGAAAAACATATTGGAAAAAATTGCTGCAAAAACAGAAGATGGCCCCTGTGTAACATTTACCGGCAACGGATCAGCCGGTCATTATACGAAGATGGTGCATAACGGAATTGAGTATGCTATGATGCAGCTGATCAGCGAGGTCTATGGAATTTTAAAGAATAGTGGAGGTTTAACGCATTCAGCACTGCAGGCAATATTTACCGGATGGAATAAAACCGAATTACAATCCTTCCTGGTTGAAACAACAGCTGCTGTACTGGCAAAAAAAGATGAAGAAACCAGTCATCCATTGGTAGAGATGATACTGGATAAGGCCAAACAAAAAGGTACCGGTATGTGGACTTCCCAAAGTGCGATGGACCTGAATGTGCCATTGCCTACTATTGATGTGGCGGTGAGTATGCGATACCTTTCTGCTATGAAAGAAGAGAGAATATGTGCCGGTGAAAAATATCCGTTGTCAAAAAACAATACAACAGTTAACCAACAAGAACTTATTGCACACTGCAAAAACGCTTTGCACTTTGGTTTCCTGATATCCTATGCGCAGGGATTGCAATTGCTCAGCGCAGCGTCTGCTGCTTACAAATATGAGATCAATATCGCCGAAATCATCCGGATATGGAAGGGTGGCTGTATCATCAGGTCTGTATTACTTAATGATCTGCAAAAAGCTTACCAGCAGGATGCTGCCCTGACGAACATCATTCAGTCTCCTGTTTTTCAACCCGTATTCAAACAATTGCAAAATGATGTGGCTTCCTTAACTATACTGGCAATAACTGCCCATCAACCGGTAGCTGCCCTGTCGGCCTCCTTACAATATTTTATAGCTTATAGTACTGCCCGGCTGCCTGCTAATCTTGTACAGGCACAGCGGGATTATTTCGGTGCCCACACATATGAACGCATTGACAAACCAGGAAGTTTTCATACCGACTGGAATTAAACCTATCATCTATGAATTTTAAACATGCTTCTTCTGCCAATATCGTCATCTTCGGAGGCAAGGGTGACCTGGCCTGGAGAAAACTGATTCCGGCCTTTTTCAATTTGTATACCGGTGGTTTTTTACCCAAACAGTTTTCCATCTATGGTGTGCATTATGAAAAAATGGAGGAAAAAGCTTACGAAGCCTATCTGCTAGAAGGGGTCAATACTTTTTCCCGGAATGGAAAGGCAACCAAAGACCAATGGAAAAAATTTGCGGCACATCTTTTTTTCTTTGAAGGAGATTTTACCGCAGAAGATACTTATCGCCGGCTTTCAATTGTCCTGGATCAAAATGATAAGACCTGGCGCAACAGGGCTGTTCGTTTATATTATTATTCGGTAGCACCCCGGTTTATAGAACCTATTTCTTTATTGCTGGCACAACATAAGCTGGCCGGCGAACAGGATATGGACCGGATCGTAGTCGAAAAACCTTTTGGCAGCGATCTGCAAACAGCCCGGGAGCTCAATCACTTGCTCACCCGGCATTTTAAGGAAAAACAGCTCTACCGGATCGACCATTACCTCGGTAAGGAAACCGTTCAAAACCTTATGGCTTTTCGTTTTGCCAATGTGGTATTTGAATCCATCTGGAACAATAACTATATCGAGCATGTACAGATCACCGTGGCAGAACATATCGGTGTCGGTGGCCGGGGAAACTATTACGAGCAGGCAGGCGCATTGAAGGATATGATACAAAATCATTTGCTGCAATTACTCTGTGTAACGGCCATGGAACCACCTGTTACTTTTGAGGCAGAAGATGTACGCAATAAAAAAGTAGATGTGCTGAAAGCATTACGGCCACTCACAAAGGCGGATGTATCAAAACAGGTAGTGCGGGGACAATATAGTGAAGGGAAATTAGATGGTAAAAAACAAGTTGCCTACCGGAAAGAAAAGAATGTTAATCCCAAATCAAATACAGAAACCTTTGTGGGATTAAAATTATTTGTCGATAACTGGCGTTGGAAAAATGTTCCTTTCTATCTGCGGACCGGTAAATCATTGGCAAAGTCTACTTCAGTTATTGTTATTCAATTCAAACAGGTGCCGCATAACCTCTTTGCCACCCACGTGATCACCGATACAAGACCCAACCAGCTTATCATCAGTATTCAGCCGGAAATGGAAACCAGTTTGCTATTCCATGCAAAAGAACCGGGGGTACAGTTAAAGATCAAGCCGGTAGAAATGGATTTTACGTATAAAGAAAGTTATGATGCCCCTGTACCTGAAGCATATGAAACTTTATTGCTTGATGTATTAGAAGGAGATGCCACTTTATTTATGCGTGCCGACCAGGTAGAAGAAGCGTGGAAAGTAGTAACCCCGATCATGGAAGCCTGGAAAAAACAGGTCGCTCCAAAATTTCCGAATTATGAACCCGGCAGCTGGGGACCCAAAGCCTCTGCCAATTTGATAAAAGAACAGGGATGCGAATGGACCTTGTTACCGGAGAATGGCATACATACTAATAAATTGAAAAAAGTATAGTATGAAAAGCCCTACTGGTATTACAATCTGGAAAGATGCAGAAGCACTGGCAATTGCTGCCGCTCATTTCTTTGTTACGGAATGCCAGCGTTGCATGGCTAAAAAAGAGAATTTTGTGGTAGCCCTTTCCGGTGGCACCACACCCAAAAGACTTTACCAGTTACTTGCCAGCCTTGCATTCAGCCGCAATATTCCCTGGAACAAGGTTTTTTTGTTTTGGAGCGATGAACGGTTTGTACCACATACCGATACAGACAGTAATTACCGGATGGTAAAAGAAAACTTACTGGACCATATTGCCATTCCGGCAGAGAATGTATTTGCCGTACCCGTAAACAGCACGCCAAAGAAAAATGCCAAAGAATATGAAGCTGCTATCGAAAAAAAAATCCGGAATAAAAACATCGTCTTCGACCTGGTAATATTAGGTCTCGGCGATGATGGGCATACTGCTTCTCTGTTTCCTGGAACATCTGTGTTGAAAGAGAAAAAAAGATATATAAAAGAAGTATGGGTGGAACAAAAGCAAAACTGGCGTATCAGCTTCACCCTGCCCCTGATCAACCATGCTGCACAAATTCTTTTTTTAGTGGCCGGGAAAGAAAAAGCAACTATCCTGGCTGATATCCTCCATGCAAAAAAAGTAAGACCGGCCCTTCCTGCTCAACTGGTAAACCCTGTTAAAGGAACTATATACTGGATGCTGGATGAAGAAGCAGCTGCTAAAATTTAAAGTACAAAACCAATTTACCCAGGCCTTTACTATCATTTTCCATCCGCTGGTAATATTTTTTAATTGCCGGTTGTTGTAAAAAACGTTCTGCCTTTTTGAGCAACTGGGCGTGGTTGTTACCGGATAGGATCTCCACTTCCCGTACCTTCTTCTCCATCGCTTCATCAAATGCTGCCTGTAAAGCATCTTCGATAGCCCGGCTGTTTTTGTAAATGTGGTGGAGGTTAACTTGAATTCGGGTCATCAAAAAAGGATTTCACATATATTTTAGAAACCCGATACAATAATAAACTACTATGCCCGTATTTACGTACACCAACACCTATCATGAAATTCCTTTTACCACCCAGCCTGCTTGCCTGCCTGCTTGTACTTGTTTCATTTGCAGAAAGAAGAGCAGTTTCAATACCCACAACTCCTGTTTCCCCATTAGCCAGCTACTCTACTGCCTGGAATGATGTAAAATACCTGAAATGTAATACCGCGGCCAGCGCAAATTATATGAGTACAGCTGAAAAAGAAGTGATCTATATTTTGAACCTGGCCAGGACCAACCCCGCATTGTTTGCCAATACCGTGATCAAAAAATATCCGGCAGGACGCAGTCATTACTACAGCTCTTTATTGGATACAATGCTGGTATTAAAACAGGTAAAACTACTCTATCCCGATTCGTTATGTTTTGCCGGCGCACTGTGTCATGCACAAAATTCAGGAAAGGAAGGTTATGTGGGGCATACCCGGAGTACAGAGGAATGCAGGAGTAAATGGTATTACAATGGTGAATGTTGCGATTATGGTCACAACCGGCCTCTGGATATCATTATGTCTTTGCTAATCGATGAAGGAGTAGAATCATTAGGCCATCGAAAAATCTGCCTGGCAGGTTATAAAAAAATAGGGGTGTCCATTCAGCCGCATACAACGTACGGGCATGCAGCTGTACTTGATTTTCACTATTAAAGAAAGAATGACTTGCATTATTTAGTCCATGATCTGCTCTATATGCACCAATCGTCCATCGCTGCTCATCCCTTCAATAATTACCCGGAATGATTTACTCACATCATTATTATAAAAACTCAGCTTCACTTTATTTTTTGCTCCGGTTGTAACTACCTGTGGGTTCCAGTATAAGGTAGTGCGGATATCCCTTTTTTCATTGGCAGCATTAAAACTGCCATAGTTCGGTGAATAAAATTGCCGGATAGGAGTATAACCACTCACGGTATTACTGGACAATCCCTTACCGGGTTCCGATTTCCTGTCATCACCCCGGCGGGTATAAATAGCAATCGCTCCATTGGTACCACCGCCGGAGCCCCCAAAGAAAGGAGGCCGGAAAACTTTTATATAAGCGATATCCGAAACTGAAATGGATGACACAAAATCTGCATCCATCATGACCTGGTCTAAAAATAACTGTGGGGCGCCACCACGCCATGTCATAGTAGGTGGATTCGTGGAAGTATTGATCTGCAGACCGGCTACCCTTGATTGCAGGTATTCAAAAACATTCCGGGAAGCAAACCCGAGGTCATTATTGACAAGGTCGAACTGGTAACCATCACCGGCAAAAAAACCGGAGGAATATTTCTGATCGAGTATTTCCACCGGTGATTTGGTTTTTGTTTTGACAATAACATTCTCCAGTGTCTTTCCTTCCAATTCTCCGAGTAAACGCAAGGTTTCATCCGACAATTGGAAATGGCGGCTATACCCCGTGGTATCACCCAACTGGTTATAAAAAAAACCGGTAGCAGGTCGGCGGTAGCGAAGAGCCGGTAATCGATTTTCCATAAAAGTGACCGAGCCAGTACTGATCCCTTTTGAAAGTTTGTAATAAATATGCGCTGTATCGAAAAGAAAAAAAGCAGGGTCATTAAAGTTACCGTTGGCTGATACGGGGAGCATCAGCATTTTATTAGCCTCACCCGATTTTTTTTGGTTAATGATCAGCACGATAGTAGCGGCATCTCTTAGTTGTGCCGATGTAGCACCATATACCTTCCCGGAGAGAGAGAGGAAGGAACTGTCTCTGGGATAAATAATTTTCGGGAGTTTACCTTTTACCAGGTCTTCCCATTTAAACCGGCGCCAACCATTGGTAAGCATGACCAGGTCTAACCTTTGTGCAACCGTATCATTATTGGCAGAGAAATAATAAGCCGGATTATAGACCTGGCCTTTGATATCACCAGATAATAAAAGATGAGAAATAATAGTAGTACTGCTGTCAGCTTCAATACCTGCATCCGTTACGGATACCGCAAAACTTGCCGCCAGACTATCGGGTACAGTGATCTGTATCTCATTCCGGGCTCTTTTATTCAGGCCCCAATGCTCCACACTCATTTCTGCAGCAAAACGATACTCCTCATTATTGATATAGGTGATCCGTTCTGCCATTGCATTCCAACTTCCGTCGAACACGGTGATCGTCAGGATACCGGAAGGCAGGTCCTGGGTTGGAATAATGCCGCGGGCAATACCGGATGACAAGTCTTTTGTTACTTTAAAAGCCTGGTATTGATTGATCGTGCCAACAATATGTATCGTACCGATAGTTTTAGCTACTTCGGGATCGGCGGCAACAGCAAAGTTTCGTTTGGATCCCGACAGTGTTACTTGTAATGAAAGGCCAGCGGACTTAATAGCCGGTAAAACGGTGCTATAGCTTGTTCCTTTTTCATCTTTCCATTTGGCCGTATAGGTTTCACCTGCCTGAGGGAAAAGAAAAAAATAACCCATCCCATCATGCAGAATGCGGAGACTATCGACTTTTTGACCTTTACTGGTTTGGATCACTCCTTTTATTTTAACAGGTCTTCCCCAGGCATCTGTCACTTTAAAAGCGATCTTATTCGCCACACCGGCTACCATATCACCCCCTTCGGGAAACAATTCCAATACAGGTGCACCGGAAGGTTTTGTAGTTATTGCAGTTGCCGCTTTTGTAATGATGCGAATATCCTTTTCATACAGGAAAGCAGAATCAAAATTGAGCATCCAGCGGGTATAAGCTTTTACATGAATGAACTGACCTTTATAATCAGCCGGTATATCAAACTGCCCATTGTTGGTAGCATCTACAATCGGACCAACACTGTGTAGCAGAAGATTCCCGGCATCATCGGTCCAGTCGGTATAAAAGGTTTTGCTTTCATCCGCCGGGGACAGTCCTTTCATCAGGTAGGCTTTGAACCAGATCGTTTCGCCGGGAGCATAGGCCGATTTATCATACTGAAGATAGGTGCGTTCTTGCCCGTACTCGTTGGCATACCTGGCAATAGCACTATCAATAAGCTGTGCGTTAGTGGACGAAAAACTGAAGAAAAGAGCACAAAAAACTACCGTAAGCCTTCTCATTGTCAAATTCATTTTGAATCAAAAAATGCCGTATGCAAAATACGGCATAAAACAAATGTAACAAAGCTATTAACAGTTTAACAACGATATACAGAATAAAACGCCCTTCCTACCCCGATTAGTAACTGTAAGTCACAGACTCTCCTTCACTATTAAAATATTGGTAGTCTGCTTTCCCGTTCAACATGTTTTTTATTCTGAATATATCATTGATAATATTAGGCACCTCGATTTTTACAGCTCCATCCAGTATTATACCCGGCAGGCGCCTATAAATTCCATCCAGGACCTTCCGGGGAATATTATCCTGTCCTATTGATGTGCGGGTATCTCTACGGTCTCCGTTGGCCTGATAAACGGCTGTGGACATCCACAACCCGTTTCCAAAAGTAGCTGTCCAATCACCCCGGCACTTGGTCCAGCGAATTACACTGGCAAAAGGATAATCCCGTTGAAAGGCGGCTCTTACCCTGGCAGGCTGATTTTTGGAAGGTTTCATACAACTGTTATTACCAATTCCATCCCAAACAAGCTTGTCATCCTTATCTTTTTTAGCAGTAGTTGGGTTGCCTGTTTGCGCAGCATTCCCTTTATTCTTTTGCTTAACCTTTTCCTTTTTACCGCTGTTTCCCTGTGCGGTCACAGACAGCGCCAGCAGGATCGCTGCAAAAACTAAAAATTGCTTTTTCATACTACTTAATTTGTACGTGTTTTCGAAAATAGCGGTAACCAAAAGCTGCGATCACTGCCTTACATGTTTCTGCGGTATTGTCCGCCCACTTCATAAAGTGCGTGGGTGATCTGCCCTAATGAGCAATATTTTACCGTCTCCATCAACTCAGCAAAAAGATTCTCGTTATTAATAGCAGCGGTTTTCAACCGTTGTAACATCTCAGCAGAATTTTTTTCGTTACGTTTCCAAAACGTTTGAAGGGTTTGTATCTGTTGTTCTTTTTCTTCCGTCGTGCTGCGGATCACTTCTGTGGGCAGGATGGTGGGGCTTCCTTTTTTATTCAGAAAGGTATTCACACCGATCAGTGGTAATTCCCCGGAATGTTTCTGGTGTTCATAAAACAGACTCTCTTCCTGTATTTTATTGCGCTGGTACATTCTTTCCATCGCACCGAGTACACCGCCTCTTTCTGTAATACGATCAAACTCGGCCAGGACCGCTTCTTCCACCAGGTCCGTCAATTCTTCCACCAGGAAAGAACCCTGGTTGGGGTTTTCATTTTTAGCCGTGCCCAACTCCCGGTTGATGATCAGCTGTATCGCCATCGCTCTCCGCACACTTTCTTCCGTCGGGGTGGTGATCGCTTCATCATACGCGTTAGTGTGAAGGGAATTGCAATTATCATAGATCGCATACAAGGCTTGCAATGTGGTGCGGATATCATTGAAATCAATTTCCTGTGCATGCAAACTCCGCCCCGATGTCTGGATATGGTATTTAAGCATCTGGCTGCGTTTGCTCGCTTTGTACTTATACTTCATGGCTTTTGCCCAGATACGCCTGGCTACTCTTCCGATCACACTGTATTCCGGATCCATTCCATTACTGAAGAAGAAAGAGAGATTAGCTGCAAAATCATCGATATTCATCCCACGGCTCAGGTAATACTCCACATAGGTAAATCCGTTGGATAAGGTAAATGCCAATTGAGTGATGGGGTTGGCGCCGGCCTCTGCAATGTGATAACCGCTAATAGAAACAGAATAAAAATTCCTTACTTTTTCTTTGATAAAATATTCCTGTACATCTCCCATCAGCTTTAAGGCAAACTCGGTAGAGAAGATACAGGTATTTTGCGCCTGGTCTTCTTTCAAAATATCGGCCTGCACTGTTCCTCTTACCTGTTGCAGAGCCTCTGCTTTTATTTTTTCATATACTTCTTTTGGCAATACATCCGAACCCGATAAACCGAGCAATCGTAAACCCAGGCCGTTATTACCGGCGGGCAGGCTACCTTGTAATTCCCCATGCTTCGGAATCACCGGCTTCCCGTCAGTACCGATATAGGCAGGCAATTCACTGTTTTTATATTTTGCCTCAATGATCTTGTTGACTTCTCCCTTTAAATTATTTGCAATAATATATTTTTCACATTGCTGATCAATAGCAGCATTCATAAAAAATGCCAGCAGCATAGGTGCCGGACCATTGATGGTCATGGAAACAGATGTCTTCGGATCGCAGAGATCAAATCCACTGTATAATTTTTTAGCATCATCCACACTGGCAATGCTCACACCACTGTTACCTACTTTTCCATAAATATCAGGGCGATGATCCGGGTCTTCACCATATAATGTTACACTGTCGAATGCAGTAGATAAACGTTTTGCCGGCTGATCCACGCTTACATAGTGAAATCTTCTGTTTGTTCTTTCCGGTCCGCCTTCGCCTGCAAACATTCTTGTCGGGTCTTCCCCTTCTCTTTTTAAAGGAAAAACTCCGGCTGTAAACGGGAAGTGACCCGGTACATTTTCCTGTGCCTGCCATTGCAGTATATCGCCCCAGTCTTTATATTTTGGTAATACCACTTTCGGGATCTTTGTACCACTCAAACTGGTGGTCGTCATCGGTTGTTTGATCACTTTATCCCGCACCGTGTATTCATAAAATTCTTTCTGGTATTCTTTTACTTTTTCCGGCCAATGACTGATCAGTTTACGGCTTACCGGTGTAAGCTGGTCGGTGTAGAAATCAATGGCGTTGGTAAACTCTTCGACCAATGATGTTTTTGTATCCCGGGCCTGCAGTGTAACTAATGCTCCCTGGAGTTGATATAACTTACTGGCAATAGCGGCCTGCTCATTTACTAATTGGTCATAACTGCGGTTGTTCTCACTTATTTCGCTCAAATATCTTACCCTGTTGGCGGGAATAACAGCTTGTCCCACTTTGGCGGTGGCAGCAAAATGATAAGCCCCGAATGAAATGGTTGTTTTTGTCTCAATTTTTTTCAGCAATAATTCAAACAAATGATTAACGCCTTCATCATTGAATTTGCTGGCCATAGTGCCAACAATCGGCAGGTCCTCATCTTTAGCGGTAAATAGCTGGTGATTTCTTTTGTATTGCTTCTTTACATCCGCCAATGCATCCAATGCTCCGGCTTTGTCAAATTTATTGATACAAACCAGGTCCGCATAGTCGAGCATATTGATCTTCTCCAGCTGGGAAGCGGCACCATATTCCGGCGTCATCACATACATGCTTACATCACAATAGTCCAGTATGGATGCATCGCTCTGGCCGACACCAGCCGATTCAAGAATAATAAAATCAAACCCGGCCGCCTTACAAATATCTATAGCTTCCTGCACCGCTCTGCTCAAAGCAGTATTATCCTCTCTTGTTGCCAGGCTTCGCATATAGGCTCTCGGGTGAGAAATCGCATTCATCCGTATCCGGTCACCCAATAAGGCACCGCCTGTTTTTTTCTTCGAGGGATCAACCGATATAACAGCAATCGTTTTCTCAGTAAAATTGGTTAGGAACCGTCTTACAATCTCATCGGTCACTGAAGATTTACCTGCGCCGCCTGTTCCTGTGATGCCGAGTACTGGAGTCCCCCCGAACTTCGTTCCTTCCCTTCGCACTGCTTGGGAACCCGCTGGGGGGTTCTTAGAGTCTGATTGTTTTACTATTTCCTTTAACTGGACGGAGTAATCTCCACCATGTTCTGCAATACTTATTGCCCTCGCAATTCTTCTTACATCTTTCACTTCGTCTAATGGAAGTTTTCCATTCCATTGAGGGTCTTCTTTAATCCCTGCTTCGGAGGGTGGGGTGGACGATTGCCTTATCACATCTTCGATCATACCTTCCAGGCCCATATGCCTTCCATCATCGGGTGAATAGATCCGGGTAATACCATACTGGTGCAATTCAGCAATTTCATCCGGCAAAATAGTACCGCCGCCACCGCCAAATATCTTTATATGACCGCAACCGTTTTCTTCAAGCAGGTCTTTCATGTATTTGAAAAACTCCACATGCCCGCCCTGGTAGCTGGTAATAGCAATTCCCTGTACATCTTCTTCAATGGCGGTTTCTACAATCTCCTTCACCGAGCGGTTATGGCCCAGGTGAATGATCTCGGCGCCTTTACTCTGCATAATGCGGCGCATGATATTAATAGCCGCATCATGGCCATCAAAAAGACTGGCCGCCGTAACTATACGAACCTTGTTGGTAGTGTTATAACTCATAAAAGATAGAAAAGGCAAATTTAGCTTAAAAAACTAATGCCCGTCCGACCGTTTGTTTGAGTCATCTCTCCCTATATTAAATCATCCGGGCGGGCCTGTTAGCCTCTCCCCTTCTTGGGATTGCAGCCGGTTACCTACATTTGTCCAATGCAACACCTGATCGAATCAATTGGTGCCTTATATAAAGAGTGGAAAGGGAATGCTGCTACCACTATTGATGTACTGCCACAGAGTGGTAGTGAGCGACGTTATTTCCGTCTTTTTGAAAAAGATCATTCGGTGATCGGTACCTATGGTGCGAATATCAAAGAAAACGAAACCTTTATATATTTCTCCCGCCAGTTCAAAGGAAAAAAACTGGCAGTCCCGGAAATACTGGCCGTAAGTGAGGATAAACAATTTTACCTGCAGGAAGATTTTGGCAATGCTTCTTTATTGGATCATCTCGAATCAAAAGGATTTACCGATGAAGTATATGCGCTTTTTAAAAAAAGTTTAGCTGCCTTGGCAAGATTACAGGTAAAAGGCGACAAGGGATTGGATTATTCAAAATGCCTGACGAATGCGGAGTTTGGCAAACAGGCCATTATGGCCGACCTCTTGTATTTTAAATATTACTTTCTCGATGCCTTACGTAAACCCTATGATAAACAAAAACTGATTCATGATTTTGAAGCATTGAGCAATTATCTTACCCATACCGAATACAAATATTTTATGTTCCGGGATTTTCAAAGCCGGAATATTATGGTAACCCTATCAGCCGGAGGTGCCGGAACCCCGTTTGGAGAAGAGGATGTACATTTTATCGATTACCAGGGTGGTATGAAAGGAGCCCCGCAATATGATGTGGCCTCCATGCTATGGCAGGCCCGGGCCAATTTGCCCGACGACTGGAAGAACGATCTCCTTGAAGGTTATATGGACAGTTTTTCTGAAATCACCGGGCAAACCATTGATAAAGCTATTTTCCGCAGTCAGTATAATGGCTATGTATTAATAAGATTGTTGCAGGTACTCGGGGCCTATGGTTTTCGGGGTCTGTTCGAACGGAAAGCACAATTCTTAACCAGTATTCCCCTGGCCCTCCGAAACCTGAGAGAGTTTTTTCATAACCAAAGCCTGGGTATCTCTGTTCCGGAATTCAGGAAAGTATTGGATATGTGTGTGGCCGATGAAATAATCCAGCAATTCACCCCAACACAGGCGGATGACAAAACTCCACTGATCGTTAAAGTCTGTAGTTTTTCGTATCGCAAGGGCGGTATCCCTCCCGATGAAACAGAAAACGGGGGCGGTTTCGTTTTTGATTGCCGCGGCATTTTAAACCCGGGCCGGGTGGAAAGCATGAAAACACAAACCGGCCGTGATAAAGAAGTAAAAGATTTTCTCGAGCAACAGACAAAGATGCCGGCCTTCCTGAACAGTGTATTTGATATTGTAGATACGACCGTGGAAGAATATATTAAAAGAGGATTTGAGCGTTTAATGGTCAGTTTCGGCTGTACCGGCGGCCAGCATCGAAGTGTATATGCGGCTGATGCAATGGTGAGGCATTTGAAAAATAAATTCAACGTGAAGATCGAACTGAATCATTTTGTGCAGGATGAAAAAAAATGGCAGAATACGCTGCCGGAAAAAAAATAAATTTCGAACCACATAGACACATAGTAGTATAAGCCTTCACATAGTTATACCTTATGTGTGTATTCCTTTGTTACCTATCTCCTATGTGGTAAATGAGCAGGTTGAGATAAGACTAGAAGAAGTACAGCAAACTATCGAAAACTATATTATCAAGTGTAAAGATGAAAAGTAACGAAAATAACTCCCCTTTAGGGGTTGAGGGTATGCAAGCAATAATTTTTTCAGCCGGATTGGGCACAAGATTTAAACCCTGGACCGATCAACATCCCAAAGCATTGGGAGTGGTCAACGGTAAATCATTACTGCAACGCAATATTGAATACCTGCAGCAATCTGGTATCAGGGATGTCATTGTCAACGTGCATCATTTTGCTGAACAGGTAGAAGAAGCCATTGTAGAAAATGACGGATGGGGTAGTGATCTGTTGGTCAGTGATGAACGGGAGGAATTACTGGACACCGGTGGCGGTTTGCTAAAAGCCAAAGACCTGTTCAATCCCGGCGAAAGATTCATAACCTGTAATGTTGATATACTTACTGACCTTGCTATTAATAAACTGCTGACTTTTCATTCAACCAATAATGCATTGATCTCTTTTGGTGTTACCAATCGTAAAAGTTCCCGCAACCTGCTCTTCGATAAAAACAACCGGCTTTGTGGCTGGAGAAATAACAATACCGGCGAAGAGAAAAGTCCCCACCTGGCCTCCCCCTCCTGGGAAGAAACAAGAACAAGCTTAGTAGCAAAAGCCTATAGCTGTGTAGTTGTGTTTGAATACAAAATTTTCCGGCTGATGGAAGAAGCAGGTTTTACCGGCAAGTTTTCGCTGATTGATGTGTATTTGAAACTAGCGGCCGACCACCTCATCATGGGCTATGATCATTCCGGCGACAAGTTGGTCGATGTAGGCAAACCTGAATCAGTTGCGGTTGCTGAAGCGCTTTTTTTATAAGCCTGGCTGAACGGCTATTTACTTTTCAAATTCCGGGCATATCTTTTCCCTGACTGTCCGTCAGGCAGGCATAAAGTATTGCAAATACCCTATCAACGGTAGCCCGGATGCGTCGTTTTGAACTATCTTTCAGCCTTTAATAAAGGCTCCTATATGAAGAAATCAGTTCTCTGTACCCTGGCTCTTTTTATGTTCATCGGCTTGTTTGCACAATCTAAGTATGACAATAAAGAAGCCTTTAATCCACAATTTTATCCTTATCCCGGCAATGATTTTCGCAGTGCCAGTGGAGAACCCGGCCCCCGTTACTGGCAGAACCGTGCTGACTATATCATAAACACCACACTCGATACCGGCAAACACAGTGTGAGCGGTGATGTAGATATTTTATATACCAACAATAGCCCGGATAATTTAAAATTTCTCTGGTTACAGCTCGACCAGAATATTTATAAAAAAAATTCCCGGGCCTCTGCTACCACCACAGAAGCCGGTGGCCGCTGGGCCAATGCAAAATTCACCGATGGATACAGTATCAAATCTTTAACGGTAGAATACAATGGAAAAACAGTTACCCCAAAATATACAATCACGGATACAAGGATGCAGGTATGGCTGACCGATGCACTGAAAGCGACAGGCGGGAAAGTAAAACTTTCGGTAAAATTCGAATTCGTTGTTCCGGAATATGGAACAGACCGGATGGGAAGATTAAAAACAAAAAACGGTATTGTGTATGAAGTGGCACAGTGGTTTCCCCGTATGGCGGTGTATGATGATATACAGGGATGGAATACCCTGCCCTACCTGGGAGCCGGAGAGTTTTATTTGGAGTATGGTGATATTAACTTTTCGATCACTGCTCCTTCCAATTTAATAATTGTAGGCTCTGGCGAATTAACGAATCCGCAGGACTGTTATACACCCGAACAAATGACAAGATGGGCGGCAGCAAAGAACAGTGATAAAACAGTGATGATTCGCAGCGACAGGGAAGTAAACAGTGCCGCTTCAAGACCTAAGCAACCGAACTGCACCTGGAAATTTAAAATTGCCAATACAAGAGATGTAGCCTGGGCAGCAAGCAAGGCATTTGTACAGGATGCAGCAAGGATCAACCTGTCAAGTGGTAAAAAAGCACTGGCTATCAGTGTTTATCCTGTTGAAAGTATTCAAAAAGACGGATGGCAGCGTTCGACTGAAATGGTAAAAGGGTCTATTGAGCATTATTCCGATAAATGGTTTGAGTTTCCTTACCCGGCTGCTACCAATGTGGCGGGAATTGTTGGGGGAATGGAATATCCTGGTATCGTATTCTGTAGTCATAGTGATGCCGGCAGCGGTTTATGGGGTGTAACAGATCATGAGTTTGGCCATACCTGGTTCCCGATGATCGTAGGCAGCAATGAAAGAAAATATGCCTGGATGGATGAAGGCTTTAATACATTCATCAATGGTCTTTCTACCGAAGCCTTTAACAAAGGTGAATTTAAAGATGCCAGTTTCTTTGGCGACCCCAATTCATCCTTTATGGTGAAATACACGTTCGGTGATAAAATGGATGGTCTTTATACCGTACCGGAAGTGATACAGCAAGATAATTTGGGTGTAGCGGCTTACCTGAAACCGGCACAGATGCTTGATGCATTACGCAATGTAGTATTGGGAAAAGATCGTTTCGATGCAGCCTTCCGCGAATATGTAAGCCGCTGGGCTTTCAAGCATCCTACGCCCTGGGATTTCTTTCATACCATGGAGAACGTATCCGGGGAGGACCTGAGCTGGTTCTGGAGAGGCTGGGTACTTAATACCTGGAAACTCGACCAGTCGGTGAAGGAGGTAAATTATGTGGATGAAAAACCAGAGAAGGGAGCGGATATCACAATTGAGAATTTAGAAAAAATGGTGATGCCTGTCAATGTACTAGTTACAGAAATCAATGGTAAAGAACATCGTATTGATCTGCCGGTTGAAGTTTGGCAACGTGGTGCGGAATGGACATTTTCCGTTCCCACGACCAGCGAAATAAAAGAAGTGGTACTCGATCCTGATAAAAAATTACCCGAATGGAACCGGGATAATAATAGCTGGAAGAAAAAAGGATTTTAAAAAAGATATTTCAGCAAAAAAAATTGCTGCCAAAACAGCAGGGCGGCAAAAAAAAACGAGTTTTTTGTGCCGCCCTGACAACTTCGTAAAGGGAATTTTTAATGTCTAATACGGTATTACTTATTTTTTTCCGCACCGGTTTTAAAGCGCATACCGGTTTTTATTGAAATGGTAAATAGCCTGTTTCGACAAGGTGGTAACAATACAAAATTTTTACCGCGCTATTCACTTACACGGCTTAGCTAAGCCCAAGGCTTTTAAACTGTTGCCAATAAAACTGTGTACTTTTTTACCCACTTTCACCCCAATCTATAGCCATTAAAATCCGGATAGATATTTGTGGAAGCAAATTTGGAATCAAGAGCACCGGCTGTTTGAATAACACTTCGGTTGCCCCACTAAAAGAAAGCTAACTTTAACAACTTTACTTCCACTCATGTATGGCTATCGAAAAAAAAACAGCAGCAAAAGACAAATCCGAAACAGACAAGCCGCTTACTATGTCAGCCAACCTGTTTCCCGTTGTGGGGGTCGGCGCATCTGCCGGCGGATTGGAAGCATTTAAGAAACTGATTAAAGCTATTCCGGAAGATTCTGGTATGGCCTATGTGCTGGTACAACACCTGGATCCCCGGTATGAAAGCATTTTACCGGAACTGCTGCAGAAAGTTACCACCATCCCGGTGCTGGAGATCTCTGATGACATAAAAGTACTCCCTAATCATATCTATATTCTCCCCAGCAACAAAATGATGATTGCCAACGATGGAGTGCTGGAGCTGAGTCCGCGGCCTCCCAAAAGTATGAATGAGCGGAACCTGCCGATCGATCTTTTTTTTACCTCCCTGGCTGATATACATCAAAGCCATGCAATCGGTGTGGTTTTATCAGGCACGGCATCTGATGGCACAGAGGGATTAAAGGCCATTAAGAACAATGGTGGTCTTACGTTTGCCCAGGATGAGGAGTCGGCAGCCCATGAAGGAATGCCCAACAGTGCGGTACAGGCAGGTGTAGTTGATTTTATTCTTCCGCCTGATCAGATACCCCAAAAATTGAAGGAGATCGTAGGTAAAATTAGTTTGAGTGATGAGGAATTACAAAACCTTCCGCTGGAGGAAGATGATATATATAAGCACATACTCACATCGTTGCGGCTTCGTAAGGGAACCGATTTTACGTATTATAAGCAACCCACCATTCGAAGAAGAATACTCCGGAGGATCGCTATTAATAAAAATGAGAGCGCTGCCAGCTACCTGAAATATTTGCGGGACAACAAAAAGGAGCAGGATATTTTATACCAGGACCTGTTAATTCCTGTAACCGAATTCTTCAGGGATCCAAAGATCTTTAATCATTTATGCAAAAGAGTTTTCCCCCTCATTATTAAAAACAAAGGAGATAATGAGCCGATACGGATTTGGGTGGCCGGGTGCAGTACCGGCGAAGAAGTTTATTCAATCGCTATATGTCTGAAAGAAATACTGAGCAATACATTGAAAGACAGTGCAACTTCTGCAGGCCCGTATCAACCCGTACAAATCTTTGCTACGGATATTAGCGAACCCGCTATTACAAAAGCCAGGACGGGTATCTATACAAAAAATGACATAAAGGGGCTATCGGAACAACAAGTCTCGGATTATTTTATCAAAACCAATGATTGTTACCAGGCCAGGAAGAGCATCCGTGACATGTGTGTATTTGCCCTGCATAATTTTCTTAAAGACCCTCCCTTCAGCAGAATTGACTTTATCAGTTGCCGCAATGTGCTTATTTATATGGAGCCTTACCTGCAAAAAAAGGCGCTTACCACCTTTCACTATGCTTTAAATTCAAAGGGCACCCTGCTGCTGGGGAAATCGGAAACAACCAGTGGAGTGCCGGAGCTTTTTGCATCCCTCGATAAAAAATATAAATTATTTACCCGTAAAGATGTAGCCGGTAGCTTTATCTACAGCGCTATACCACAAAGGCAAAAAAGCAATACTGATACCAATGTGAACGCCAAACGGGAAATCATTCGTCCCGATTTTCAAAAAACGGCTGATGATATATTGCTCAGTAAATACGCACCGGCGGGTGTTGTAGTGAATGAAGCAATGGACATTGTACATTTCAGGGGCATCACGGCAAAATACCTGGAACAATCACCGGGTAAAGCCAGCTTTAATTTATTAAAAATGGCTAAAGAAGGATTGGCCTTTGAGCTGCGTAATATTTTACACAAAGCTAAAAAAGATAATGAACCGGTCATCAAAACGAATATTCAGGTGCAGGTGAATGATACGCTTGAAAGTATCAGTATTGAAGCTATCCCTTTACCAGATATGGCCGAACCGCATTATTTGATCCTTTTCCATGAAACAAATCCGGCCCAACCACTAAAAAATGCAGCTACCGGATCAAAACTTGTTTCCAAAAGAAAAAAAGACGAGAAAGACCTCCGGATAAAACAATTAGAGCAGGAGCTGGCACAGGTTAGGGAGGATATGCGCAGCATCACCGAAGACCAGGAAACGGTGAATGAAGAACTACAAAGCGCCAACGAAGAACTGCTGAGCAGCAGTGAAGAATTACAGAGCCTGAATGAGGAAATGGAAACCAGTAAGGAAGAACTGCAAAGCACCAATGAGGAATTGACTGTGGTAAACCAGGAGATTATTGGTTTAAACGAACAGGTAACTGATGCAAGGGATTATGCAGAAGCCATTGTTGCCACGGTGTATGAGCCTTTGCTCGTGCTGAATAAAAGCCTCCGGATAAAATCGGCCAACGATTCTTTTTATAAAACATTCCAGGTCAGTGAAAGAGATATTGAAGACCGCTTAATGTATGAGCTGGGCAACAAACAATGGAATAATGCCGTCTTGAAAGAATTGCTGGAAGCTATCATTCCGAATAAAACAAAACTGCAGGATTTCGAGTTAACACATAATTTTCCCAATATTGGCGAACGTACCATGGTACTGAATGCCCGGGAAATGACCCGCAGTAAAGAGGAAGAAAAACTGATCCTCCTGTCTATTGAAGATATTACCGAAAAAAAAGCAAATGAAAAAATCCTGATCGCCAATACGGTCCGTTTCCGGCATTTGGTAAAAGAATTGCCTGCGGCTGTCTATTCCTGCGATGCAGAAGGGGTTATTACATTTTATAACGAGGCCGCCGTTAGGCTATGGGGCCGGCACCCGGATATTACTAAAGACCGCTGGTCTGGCGCCTATAAAATTTTTACACCCGATTGTAGTCCACTGGCAGCAGATCTTAGTCCTGTGGCCATTGCAATAAAAGAAGGCCGAACGATCGCCGGCCAGGAAATAATTATCGAAAGACCGGACGGCACCCTGGCCAATGTGCTGGAATATGCGCAGCCTGAATTTGGTTTATCCGGCAACATGAACGGGGCGGTGATAATGGGTTTTAATAATACGGAGCAGGTGTTAGCACGAAGAAAAGTGGAAGAAAGTGAACATCGTTATCACCAGATGATCTATTCCTCGCCTTCCCTTATTGCCATTTTCAAGGGCAAAGACATGGTGATCGAAATCGCCAATGATGCCATTATAGAATCATGGGGCAAAGGAAAGGATGTTATTGGCCACTCGGTAATCGATATGTTGCCCGAAGTAAAGGAGCACGGCTTTGACAAAATTTTATTACAGGTATATGAAACAGGTGAACCGTATCATTCCTATGAAACACCGATGACAATTGTTCGAAACGGAACTCCCGAACTGATGCATTACACTTTTGTATACCAGGCACAACGTGATGCAAAGGGTCATATACAAGGGGTGGCGGTCATCGCCAGCGAAGTAACAGCACAGGTGCAATCCAAGATCAGATTAAAAGAAAGCGAAGAACGCTTCCGCAATCTGGTGGAAAAAGCCACGTCCCCGATATATATTCTTAAAGGAGAGGAAATGATTCTGGTGCTGGCAAATGAATCGGTATTTAATCTCTGGAATGTTGGAAAAGAGGCCATTGGCCAACCATTCTTGAAGATTATTCCTGAAATGAAAGACCAGCCATTCTGGGGATTGCTTCAGGATACTTTTAAGAATGGTACCATACACTACGGGAATGAGGAAGCCGTTTATTTTATACGGAAAAACGGAATAAGAGAAGATATTTATTTCAATTTTGTCTACCAGCCCTACCAGGAAAACGATGGAAGCATTACGGGAGTAATGGTTTTCGCTACGGATGTAAGCGAACAGGTAAGGGCAAGAAAGAAAACAGAAGAAAGCGAATCCCATTTCCGCCGGTTGGCCGACCTGTTGCCGTCAAAAATCAGTAATGCAGATAAGGAGGGCCATTTTTTCTATTTTAATAAACACTGGCTGGATTACTCCGGGATGAATATGGAAGAATTGAAATCATTTGGTTATAAGAAAATGGTGCATGCTGATGACTGGGTGGAGTTTCAACAACGTTTTAAAAAAGCTGCTGCTACCGAAACAGACCTGGAAATGGAAATGCGTTTCTTAAACAAGGATGGTGAATATAAATGGCATTTACACCTTGCCGCACCGGTAAAAGATGAAGAAGGCGCTATTAAAATGTGGGTGGGCGCCACCACGGAAATCCAAAAAATAAAAGAGGATGAACAGCTAAAAGGAGATTTCTTAAAAATGGTAAGTCATGAGCTGAAAACCCCTGTTACATCCATTAAGGGTTATGTACAGCTACTGTTGCTCATGCTGAAAGAACAGACCGCAACGCCTTCTTCTTTCCTGGAATCCCCCCTCCTGCGGATCGACAGCCAGGTAAAAAGATTAACAAGACTGATCGAAGAGATGCTGGATCTTTCCCGTATTGAATCCGGCAAATTAGAATTACGAAAAGAGTTGTTTAGCCTGGATGAACTGGTGACTGAAACAGTGCAGGATATCAGGTTTACCAACACCAACCATATTATCAATGTAGCGTTGTACAGTAACGGTATGGTAGTTGGTGACAGGGACCGGATAGAACAGGTGATCATCAACCTCGTCAATAATGCCATCAAATACTCGCCTGACAATAACGTGGTGGAAGTAGCTCTTCATACGGCAGAAAATAACCAGATTGCGGTGAGTATAAAAGACTATGGAATCGGGATTGATGCCGAACACCAGCAAAAAATATTTAACCGGTTTTACCGGGCCGGGGGCAAGAGTGAAGAATCCTTTGCCGGCTTTGGTATTGGGTTATTCATCGCCAAAGAAATTATTGAACGGCATAATGGCTCGATCAGTATTATCAGCGAAAAAACAAAAGGTTCCACTTTTACATTCACCCTGCCTCTCGTAACTGAAAAAATAAAATAAAATGAATAAGGAACAAAGCATTTTAGTGGTGGATGATGATACTGATATCGGTACGATGCTCAAAATGATGCTTGAATATAAAGGCTATACGGTGACACTGCTTAATAATGCCGGCCAAACCGAACAAATACTAAGCAAACAGTTAACGAATCTTCTCATTTTAGATATGCTGATCGGAGGTACAAACGGTACCGATGTGTGCTTGAGCATCCGGAAAAATCCGCTTACCGCCCATATACCGGTATTGATGATCTCGGCCCTGCCGGATGCCCGGAAAATATGTATGGATGCCGGCGCCAATGATTTTATTTCCAAGCCTTTTGATATACAGGATCTGCTGGGAAAGGTCAGTAACCTTTTCTGCCCTGTATATTGAAAAGAGCGAAGCAGCCGCCATACAGTTTTTATAAGCCCGCCACCAGTTTGCATAACACTGTTTCTTCCAGTACCTCTCTTCCGGATCTGCCACCGGTAAGTTTCCACTTGATCAGCCGGATATTTCCTTCCGCAATTTCAATCCCGGTGATATCGCCATCATTAAAACAACAACAGCCCGTATTAAAGTAAGAAGGCTTCATGGTCATATAGTCCAGCGATACAGCGGTAAATTCTTTTTCCCGTTTTAATATCTCCGTCTTTACTTCATTGATCTTTGTACCGTCTTTTTCCTGTTCAGCCCATTGCAGCTGTTTGTATAATCGTTCCAGGTGCGTGAGGGACTGAAAAACTGGCTGGTGTGTATGACCGGTAACCAGTAACATATTCTTTTGTTCGGCTATCCATTCATACATAATATGATTGTGCAGTGTTTTCTTCTCTGCATCATAGGCGGGTGTGTTTGGATTGATACGCAACATAGATTGCAGGGGAGCCCAGATATAGGCAACAAAAAATTTACTAAACCAGTTTCCATCGCTTTGCGCATCTCCCTGGTGACCGTGGGTAAGGAAGATAGTGAGTTCGGAGTTCGGGGTGTTGTCTCCCGACTCCCGACTCTTGTCTCCCGACTCCACACTATTGACTCCCGACTCCCGACTCTTGTCTCCCGACTCCCGACTCTTGTCTCCCGACTCCCCACTATTGACTCCCGACTCCTGACAAAAAACCAGCGATTTTAGAACTACTCCTTCATAAACTTTTACTTTTTCGCCGAACATACTTTTCAGGTGCCAGTACGACCAGATGCTGGTATCCCAGTATAGATCGTGGTTACCGAATACTTTTACATATTTACCTTGTTCGAGAAATTTTTTTTCTGCTTCAAAAGTGGCTTTGTTTTTCTTTTTGACTTCCCAGATACTGTTTTCCCAAAGTTCTTCGCTGTCGCCCAAATTGATAAAACAGAAATCATGGCTACTGTAATAGTTCAGGGCGGCCAGGTAATTCGTCTCCGCCTGTTTAAAATCATCGGCCCCATTGCGGGTGCCTTTATGCTGATCAGAAAAAATAATAAACTTACCCGTATGTTCTTCGAAGGGAATTACCAATCCTTTTTTTCCGGGATCTTTCTGTATGCTTTCAACAAGTGCCGATAAGGCTGTAAAGATTCGTTGCCGGTCTGGTTTGGAAGAAAATTTATTGACCGCCCATAACACCGGCTTTAATAATATGAAGCGAAGCAGGCGGCGCATGTACTGTTTATTTCACTGCGATCATGCTGATTTCCACATTGACCGCCTTGGGCAGGGCGGACACCTGTACCGTTTCCCGGGCAGGAAAATCGCTTTCAAAATACTTTCCGTAAACCGTATTGATTTCGCCAAACTGGTTCATATCAGTAATAAAAATCGTTGCTTTTACCACATGCCCAAAATCCATCCCCGCTTCCTGGAGCACCGCTTTAAGGTTATGCATCACCTGGTGGGTTTCTTCCTGGATATCCCTGTTCTTTAAATCTCCGGTTGCCGGATCGATACAGACCTGCCCCGAAATATAAAGGGTACTGCCGGCCAATATAGCCTGGTTATAAGGGCCGATCGGGTCTGGGGCATTTTTTGTATTGATAATGGTTTTGCTCATAGTTGTTTTTTTGGCCCTGGCGGCCGGATAACTAATTATAAATTCAATGGGACGAATTTAGCTTTATACGTTTTCTTTGCAAAAAAGGATTATGAAGATTGTGGTGATAACCGATGATGAGCTGAAGCAGGAGCTATTGTCACAGGGTATTTCTGATGGGGCGAAGCTCTTCTGGCAGGAAGAACCTAATCCTGTGCCAGGGGCAGATGGATATATTGATCTTTTATTCAGCTATTCAGCCGAAAGAATTGAACAATTGAAATCCCTGCAGCCGGCAATGATTGCTGTCAATGCGGTGGATACAACAACTAATCAATTACCTGCGGACTTTGTCCGTATCAACGGCTGGAATAGTTTCCTGCAAAGACCATTGGCAGAAGCAGCCGGTGGGACCAATGACCGGGAGAGAACAGCAACTATCTTTTCCTGTTTCAACAAAACAATAGAATGGGTGCCGGATGTACCGGGTTTTATTACAGCACGGGTCGTCTGCATGATCATTAATGAAGCTTATTTTGCCCTTGATGAAAAAGTAAGCAGCAAAGCTGAAATTGATACAGCCATGAAACTGGGTACCAACTATCCTTTTGGACCTTTTGAATGGGCAGAAAAAATTGGTTTGAAAAAGGTCCTGACATTGCTGAACTTGCTGGCACAAACAAATTCCCGTTATACTCCCTCCACCTTAATGCAACAAGAAGCACAATTGGTATGAATTTGATTTTAAATATAGATACGGCTGTTGAAACAGCCTCCGTTTGCCTGGCCAATGAAGAAGGTATGATCAGTCTTGCGGTCAATGCAAATCAAAAAGATCATGCAGGCTGGTTGCACAGTGCCATAGCCGCCCTGCTTCAAAAAAATAACTCCCGGCCCGCACAGCTCGATGCGGTTGCGGTTAGTATTGGACCAGGCTCCTATACTGGCTTGCGGGTTGGTTTAGCTGCCGCAAAAGGTTTATGTTATGCCTTACAAATTCCTTTAATCAGTATCCCTACGTTGGAGATGATGGCTTTTGCCGTAAAAGAAGAGGCTACGGAGTTGATATGTCCCTTGATTGATGCCCGCCGGATGGAAGTCTTTACAGCTGTTTATACTACAAAACTGGAGGAAATAGTTCCTGCCTGTGCACTGATCCTGGATGAATCCAGCTTTTCAGCAGAACTTTTAAACGGCCCGGTACTTTTTTGTGGAAACGGCAGCAAAAAACTACAAGCACTGACCACTCATCCCCACGCAAGTTTTAGTCAAACAACTGCCAATGCTTCTCACATGGTCCTATTGTCACAAAACTGTTTTGTAAAAGGCCAATTTGCAGACCTTGCCTATTCCGAACCCCTATATATTAAAGAATTTTATTCACCGACCCGCAAGAAGGGAGAGTAATATCCGTCTTATGAGTGGTAATTGGTCTGACAACCAGCTGTGAGCAATGTTCCGCAAAACCATTTACTACCTTTCAACAATAACGCATAAACAGTATAGGAGGAGTTAACTTGCCCTTATCTTATTAAAATAACCGGCATACTATGAATAATTATTCGCTAACCCTAAGTGGTTCATCGGACAACAACACCCTGCTTAAAGTGGACTTGCTGAGTGTAAAAAAAGCGGCGCTTATCCTGAGGGCTGTCAATCATAAGCTCCGCCAGCAGATACTTAAACTGATCGATGAACACAAGAAGATGACCGTGACTGATCTGTATGTAAAATTGCGGTTGGAACAATCTGTAGCTTCACAACACCTGGCTATTTTACGAAAAGCCGGGTTTGTAAAAACCACCCGGGATGGCAAATTCATCTACTATTCAGTGAATATCAGCCGGATAGAAGAACTGAATAAGTTTATAGGAGAAATTCTCGACTAAACTTACTTTAACGCATTATCCAACGAACCTGTCTTAAAAGCTGTTTCAACTCTGAGGCACTGAGTAATTGAGTTACACTGAGGCTTGGCATTCAATTGTATATTCTCTGTGAAACTCAACATACTCTATTACTCTGTGTTTATTTTTGTCATTGAGACAGCCTCGTTTTTGTTGATAATAAATTATTTTTGTTTTTTGATACCCGTTGTAAAAACTAACGGGTCTTTCAATCATAAATAACCGACTTATGTACATTAAGCAATTATACACCGGCTGTCTTAGTGAAGCAGCATATTATATTGAAAGCAATGGTGAATCAGCCGTTATTGATCCCTTGCGTGATATTGATGCTTACCTGGAATTGGCAAATGAAAGAAAATCCAGGATCAAATATATTTTTGAAACGCATTTTCATGCAGACTTTGTAAGCGGTCATCTTGATCTTGGAAAAGCTACCGGTGCGCCTATTGTTTATGGCCCCAACACTAAAACCAATTTTCCCGTACACGTAGCTAAAGATGGAGAAATATTCAAAGTGGGCGATTTGACCATTGAGGTCTTACATACACCAGGGCATACGCTTGAGTCAACCTGTTACCTGTTAAAAGATGCCACTGGAAAAGATCATTGCATATTTACGGGTGATACATTATTTGTAGGAGATGTGGGCCGTCCCGACCTGGCCCAAAAAGGTGAAGAGATAACCATGAATGACCTGGCAGGTATGATGTATGAAAGCCTGCAATCAAAAATAATCCCGCTGGCCGATGATGTGATTGTTTACCCTGCGCATGGTCCGGGCAGCTCCTGCGGAAAAAATCTTGGCCCTCATACGCACAGTACGATCGGTGAAGAAAAACAAACGAATTATGCACTGAAAGCTGAAACCAAAGCAGATTTTATCCGGGAAGTAACAGATGGTATAGCTCCTCCTCCTTCTTATTTTCCAATCAATGCTAAAATTAATAAAGAGGGATATGACAGTTTGGATGATGTATTGCTGCAGGGATTACAACCATTATCCATTTCAGCATTCAAAAAACTGATCAGTGAGCAGGTGATTGTACTCGATACCCGTCATGCCGATCTCTTTACCCAGGGTTTTGTACCGGGTTCCATATTCATTGGTTTGGAAGGGCGATTTGCAGAATGGGCCGGCAGCCTCTTACCTTTTGATGCACCTATGGTATTGGTAACAGAGCCGGGACAGGAAAAAGAAACGATTGTCCGGATGGCCCGGGTGGGCTTTGATAAAATACAGGGTTATCTCGATGGCGGCTTTGAAGCCTGGAAGAAGGCGGGTGAAGAAATTGATTTGATTATTAATGTGGAAGCAGACGAACTGATGATGGATATTCCTCACGATAAGAATTTAGTAGTAGTGGATGTACGCCGCTCTACGGAATATGCAGACGGCCACCTGAAAGATGCATTGAACCTGCCGCTCAACGAAATGACTGATCCGGCCCTGATGGCCGACCTGGAAGAAGACCAGAACCTGTATGTACATTGTGCCGGTGGTTACCGGAGTGTGATTGCCTCTTCCTTATTAAAAAGACAGGGTATCCATAATCTAAGAAATATTGTGGGCGGTTGGGGAAAGATCAAAGAACAGGAGAAAGCCGAGATCGTAAAAGAGACAAGTGTACTCAATTAGTTCATAGTTCACAGTTCGTAGTTTGTCAGAGCTATTCGAATAAATGACCTTATGCCTTTATAAGGAGGATAACCGTTTGTATTCATCTGTGCTAATCCATGTAATCTGTGGCAAAAAAAAATAGCTGCGTCAGCAGCTACTCCTTTTATTCATTCGATCCTTGGTTACATTTTTGATTGCACCCATTTTTCCAGCTCCGGGGAACTTTCTACGCTGATGATCGCAGCATATCTTGATTTGTTTCCGTTATGTACTCCCACATGCCAGAGTCGTTGTGAGTCCACAATAAAATGTGACCCCTTTTGCATTGGTACTCTTGCTTCTGATTCTTTGATGGGGAGGTTATTCTCATCACTATCGTAGAGCAGCATATAACTGTCAGGATTATCTGTCAGTTCGATCCACATTCTTACTACCCAACCTTCATCTTCAGGATTCAGGCGATTATTATCATCCCGGTGAACAGAGCGGATTGCCTGCTCATGGGTTTGTGGTTCTAACCGGATGATCCGTACCCTTCCGAAGTTGGCGGGTATAGATTTGATATAAGCCATTAGCGTAGGGCATAATTCTGCATTCGGCGTAAAGATGGCATCCTTATCCGTCTTGCCATTTTCCCAAAAGCCTTTACACTCATTTGTACCATCGCAGGATGCCAGGGGAGCAAAATTGGTATCACCACCACTTTTCCAGTCCATATAAACCAGGTTTTCCCATTCAGTGGCCGGAATATGGCTGGTGTCTAATGTTTTAAGCACAACATATCCTTTCGCACTCATACTGGACATACGATAATGCGGCGTTTGCAACGGAATCTTTACGGACCAATGCTCAGCATGCGGCCAGAATATGGCAGGGGTTGGGGAGGACATAAAATTGAATTAAGTTTAATAATAGCTAATACTGCTAAAGTAGGAAATATAAGAGAAACCCGGTATGACTTTGCAGTTAAAAGTCGGAATCGCTCCGGATACTATTCATACTAGTAAATAGCGCCAGTTCTCCATTCATGTTCCGTTTTAAAATTCAATTTCCCGATCATGTGGTGATTCAAAAAAAAGCTGGTCCTGTTTGCGACCTACTCTTTTATTTCCCCAACAAAAAGTTAACGCCCTGCTTTTTTAACCACTTGTCAGGAAATTATAACCTCTCAGATAAATAAAAAACAATCTGCTTTTTAGACTATTACTTTTGAAGTACGAAGAATTTAGTAGATATGCCCTGCAACCAGTAACAGTTTTTCTTTGCAGCGTCTACCAACTGTTTAAAAGTATAGCCATGAAACTCAAAACCAATGTAAGCCTTGCGGCCTTGCTACTGCTTTGCCTGCACACGAAGGCACAGACTCCGGGACCCAAAGAACCCCCTGCCCCCAAACACTTAACAGCTATCAGGACCATTAAGCCAGTAAAGATCGATGGCCTCGTGACGGATGATGCCTGGAAAGATGCGGCACTGATGACCAACTTAATAGAGTTCCGGCCAACTGTAGGCCCAGTTGAAAAACCTGAAACAAGGACCGATGCTTATCTCATGTATGATGACGAGGGTATTTATTTTGGTGGCTTTTGCTACGAACGCACCAAAGACAGTATTGCTACCGAACTGACTGGTCGGGATGGGTTTGGTACCAACGATTATATTGGGTTGATCTTTGACACGTATTATGACAAACAAAACGGGTTTGAATATTTCGTTACTCCCCTGGGGGAGCAATGGGATGCAAAAATGACTACTGATGGCGAAGATTTTTTCTGGAATGCCGTTTGGAAAAGTAATGCCGTTATTCATGAGAATGGATGGAGCTTTGAAATGTTCATTCCCTATTCAGCCATCCGCTTTGGAAAAAAAGATGTACAGAAATGGGGGATGAATATTACCCGGCGGAGAAGAAAAACGGAGCAGCAATACACCTGGAATCCCATTGATCCCAATGTCAATGGCTTTTTAACACAGGAAGGGCTCTGGACCGGTATCTCCAATATCAAACCGCCGTTACGTCTGCAATTCTCCCCATATTTTTCCACCTATATCAATCATTTTCCCGCAAACAAACCCGGTGAAAAAAATTTAACCTCTTCTGTTAACGGTGGTATGGATGTAAAATATGGCATCAACCAGGCTTTTACACTGGATGCCACGCTGATACCGGATTTTGGCCAGGTGGTCAGTGATAACAGGGTATTAAACCTTACTCCTTTTGAAATCAAATTCACGGAGAACAGACCCTTCTTTAACGAAGGCACAGAGTTATTCAGTAAGGGAAATCTATTTTATGCCCGGAGAATCGGCATTGATCCCGTCCTGCTTCATTCAGCCGGAGTATACGCGGGGATGAATGAGGTCTCCATAAAAAATCCGTCCGAATCCAAATTGATCAACGCCACAAAAATTTCCGGACGTACCGGTAAAGGACTCGGGATTGGTGTATTGAACGCCGTTACCAATACCCGTTATGCCACCCTGGAAGATTCTACCACCAAGGGACAGCGCAATGTGGTCATCGATCCGTTAACGAACTACAGTGTGATCGTGTTTGACCAGACCATAAAAAATAATTCCAGCCTGTCGCTGGTGAACACCAATGTTTGGCGAAGTGGAAAAGACTACGATGCGAATGTAACAGCAGCAATGTTCAGCCTGAATGATAAAAAGAATATGTGGAATATAAGCGGCAAAGTGGCCAATAGCCGCTTGATCGGTTATCTCCCTGATGGAAAAACACAAAGTGGTTACAGCCACAGTGTCTCTTTGGGAAAAACCAGTGGACGTTTCAATTTTAATGTGGGCCAGGACCTGACCAACAGTAAATTCAACAGCAATGATCTCGGGTATTTTATCATGACCAATTTTATTGATCATTATGCCTGGGTGGGTTATCGCTGGATCAAACCGACAACCTGGTACAATAATATCTATTTGAATTTTAATGGCTATTATTCCCGACGGCTTTCACCGGGTACCTATCAAAATGCAAATGTAAATGCCAATGTGAACGGGCAGCTGAAAAATCTCTGGTATGTAGGTGTGATGGCAGGGTATGAACCGAAGTACAATGATTTTTATGAACCCAGGGTAGCCCGGCGGATGTTCAGGGGCTGGTCCAACTATTTTGGCCGCCTGTGGTTTGAAACCAATAATGCCAAAAAATACAGTCTCTACACCCAGCTTATGTATGTAAGAAGAAGCCTTTTCAACAGTGAACGGTATAATTTTACAATCAGTAACCGCTACCGCTTTAATAATAAATTGACGATTAGTCATCGCCTGAACCTGTCGCCACAAAATAATAATACCGGTTTCGCTGCTATTGCCGGTGATGAAGTGGTCTTTGGCAAACGGGATATTAAAAATGTAGAAAACATTTTAAATTTAAAGTACAGCTTCAATGCAAAAATGAATATCAATACACGGTTAAGGCATTACTGGAGCAAGGTGGATTATAAAGAATTCTTTACACTATTAGCAGACGGGAACCTGCAGAAGAAAAATAATTTTGGCCAGAATGTAAACCAGAATTACAATGCCTTTAATATAGATGCTGTATTCACCTGGCAATATGCCCCGGGAAGTTTCGTCAACCTGGTTTGGAAGAATGCAGCGTATGATTTCAACCGTATCGTAGACAAGGGATACCTCAAAAATCTCGACAATACCATGGGCGCCGACGATAATAATAACCTCTCTTTAAAAGTGATCTATTTCCTGGATTATCTCCAGCTCAAAAAGAAAAAGAAATCAAGCTGATTGCAAAGAGCCTCCTCACCGGGAGGCTTTTTTATTCAATGAGGGGTCCGTACTCCGGTTTCCATTCATATTTCCAGCGGCGATGGCTCCAGAGATAGTTGGACGGGTCAGACTTTATCACTTTCTCCAGTGCATTTTTATAGAGCACAGTAAGTTGTTCCGGTGAAAACGATGAGCCATTTTCTGCTAGGAGTTCTGCCGTGAAATGATAGTAGCCCCTTTTTATTTTATGAAAGCCGACCATCACAACACCCGTATTATTTTTCACTGCTCCTTTGGAAGGACCAGTGACAAAAGGGACCGGCTTACCAAAAAAATTCATCCAATAGGCAAATGCCGGGTCACCGGGATTCTGATCTGCCGCTAAACCAAACGTATACTGGCTGGAAAAAGCAGGGTGGTTGGCGTTTTTTTTATACTCAGTCGCGGAGATCAGTATGGTACCATAACGTTTCCTGAAATTATAAAAGATACGATCGAGTGATTTATTAGCGATGGGCATATAAATACCAACAAAGGGGGCCGTCAGCGTCATAGCAGCCTGTGCGTTCCCAAATTCCCAGTTGAACTGGTGGCCCGCCATCAGGTGTACATTGTATCCCTTAGCGATCAATTGATTGATGATCTCAAAATTACTCGTGCTTCTTTTCTGGATTTGCTTCTTTGAAATGGAGATAAATTTTATGGATTCGATGAACGTATCAATAAAATTATGGTAGAACTGTTTGGCGATTTGTCTTCTCTCTTTTTCTGTTTTTTCAGGAAAGGCAATCAACAGGTTCTTCAGCACCACATCTCTCCTGTACTTAAAGAAATAAAAAACCAGTCCATAAATACAGTCGCCGAAAAAATACAATACCCGAAGCGGTAATAAAGACACGAACCACAAAAAACCGTGAACTACCTGATACATGAGGGCAAAGATAGAAACTACAACACTATATTTTGAATAAGGCTGCTATTGCCGGGATAGTCCGTATTATAATGCAACCCGCGGCTTTCCTTTCGGAAACTGGCCCCTTTTACGATCAGGTAACCAACGGTAATCATATTACGCAATTGCAGCAATTGTGGTGAGAGGGTGCTGCTTTCATACAATTGTTCTGTTTCTTCCCATAAAAGATCCAGCCGCCGTAAAGCTCTTTGCAAACGAATATTATTGCGAACAATACCCACATAGTCACTCATCACCTGTTGCAACTCTTTTAAACTTTGTGTGATCAGGATCATTTCACGTGGTTCGGTAGTGCCTTTTGCATTCCAGTCGGGTAAATTTTCATTGAAAGAAACGGCGCCTGCTTTTTCCATAACATCCAAAAAACAACGGTGAGCAAAGACCATCGCTTCCAGCAAAGAGTTGGAGGCAAGCCGGTTGGCGCCATGCAAACCCGTTGATGCACATTCACCGCAGGCATACAAATTCCTGATCGAGCTTCTACCCCATTCGTCTGTTTTAATTCCCCCGCAACTGTAATGGGCAGCAGGAGCTACTGGTATCATCTGCTGAGTAATATCAATGCCGATGGACAAACATTTTTCATAAATATTCGGAAAGTGTTCTATAAATTTTTCCTTTTGAAAATGCCGGCAATCGAGCCAAACATGTTCGGTACCGGTTCGTTTCATTTCGCTGTCGATCGCCCTTGCCACAATATCTCTTGGTGCCAGGTCTTTTCTTTCGTCATACTTCTCCATGAAGGCTTCTCCATTCATGTTTCGCAGGATCCCGCCATCGCCCCGCACTGCTTCCGTAATTAAAAAAGCATGTCCCCTTACCGATGGCTCATAAAGCGCTGTGGGATGAAACTGGATAAACTCCATATTTTCCACTCTTCCTTTTGCCCGGTATACCATCGCCACCCCATCACCTGTTGCAATAGAAGGATTCGTGGTTGTCCGGTATACCTGCCCATTGCCCCCGGTTGCAAGCAATGTGATCTTGGACAATATCTTTTCGATCTTATTATTCTCAAGATTTAATACATACACGCCGTAACATTCTACATCTGGTGTAGCTTTATTCACCAGGTATCCCAAATGGTGCTGGGTGATAATGTCAACCACAAAACAATGTTTGATAAACTCAATGTTCTTTTGTTTGGCCACTGCATCGATCAGCGCCCTTTCCATTTCCTTACCTGTTACATCCTTATGATGCAGGATCCGGAATTCCGAATGACCCCCTTCCTTCCCTCTTTTATAATCGCCATCTTTTTCCTTGTCAAACCTGGCGCCCAGGTCAATTAGTTCCTGTACCCTTTCCGGGCCTTCTTTGACTACAATCTCCACCACTTTTTCATTGCATAAGCCATCGCCGGCGATCAGGGTATCCTCAATATGTTTTTCAAAACTATCATTTTCTAAATCATTCACTACTGCAATACCCCCCTGTGCATATTTTGTATTCGTTTCATCAGCAGCAGCCTTAGTCATTACCAGTACTTTCTTATCGGGAAACTGGTTAGCTACTTTTAGCGCATAGGTCAGTCCTGCAATACCGGAGCCAATGACTAAAAAATCTGTTTTTTGCATAAAATATATTTAAGGATAGTCAGCTTTTTATTGAATTAACCCAGCCCGGTTCACAAAAAACAAATATCCTCCTCTTTCCGCCTCCTGATATTCATCGGAACAGGCTGCCCCGTCGGGGATGCGTACTAAAGTAAAATTATTCCTTATCCCTTGAATTGATATAGCGAATTGCTCCTTTTACAATAAACAACTGGGCTAACCCGTAAGTCAACATGATGATAACAGCAGCGCCTTCAAATGGTTGATAAAATTTATTGACCGCTAATACCGAATCAGAAATAACAAATAGCAAAGCTCCTGCCATCATCCATTGACCGGCTGTTTTATTTTTCAGGAAAAGCATATGCAGGGCCAGCATCAGCATAAAGCTGATTACGACACCATAAACCAACACGGGAATCCTCATATCGCCGAGATGTGGTGAAAGAAAAGCAATCAGAAATGCATAATAGATCAGCACCGACACCGATAGCCAGGGTTTCCCCTTGATCTTCTCCCGGACCCTGACGTGGTGAAAGAAAATAATATAAAAAATATGTGCTATTAAAAAAGAGGCCAGTCCCAGTAAAAAGAAGATGTCATTCTTTGCAACAAACAGCAATAAGATATCACCAAGAAGAGAGAAGAGCAGGGCCAACAAAATCCATTTTGCAAATCCTGCGATAACAGTTTTCACTTGTGCAGTAAAGAACCTGGCAAGCGCCGGTATAATCAGTGGTTTGAATATTATTTGTAATAAATCATTATCTAATTGTACTCCTACAATATCACCTGCAAGGAAAATAACAAAAAGAAGTATCCAGTATTTTTCTTTCATAGAAAATTTTACGCTTCTACCCAGGCATCGCTTTCTTTGATGAGCCCGATCAGTTCCTCTACGGCTACATCACTGTTTACATTCCGCTTCATCACTTCCTTGCCTTTATAAAGTGTGATCTTTCCCGGGCCACTGCCTACATAACCAAAATCTGCATCTGCCATTTCACCCGGTCCGTTTACAATACAACCCATGATGGCGATCTTCACTCCCTTTAAGTGATTTGTCACTGCCCGGATCTTTGCGGTGGTTTCCTGCAGGTCAAACAGGGTACGGCCACAACTCGGGCAGCTAATATATTCTGTTTTGGATATCCGGGTCCGGGATGCCTGTAAAATACTGAAGGCCGTATTATTGGTAAACTGGTAAATATCTTTTACTTCCAGGTATGTTCTGCCAGTCGCTTTACTATTTTTCAATTCAGCTTTACCGCTGTAGCCCAAACAAATGCCATCTCCCATACCTTCCAGCAATAATGCTCCAGTTTCGGTAGCAAAATGGATCAGGTGTTCATCGGGTGTCTGCCAGCGGCTGTCGGTCATTAAAATCACCGGGTTCATAATGTTCAGGCTGATCAGTTCCGTAAGCATGCGGCGAACCGATTGCATCGCATTACTGTTCGTTGAGCTAAGGCAAATAACCGCCGTCGGATCATTCGCCAGTTTTTTCAATATGGAGTACTCAGTAACAATGGTACCTTGATTATAACAATCGATCATCACAAAATTCAGTGTATCACTCAGCGCCCCTGCTTCTGTGTACCCGCTGTCGCTAAAAATGGGGAAATATTTTTTTTGATCTGTTGCGTCGGCCCAGGCTCCAGGATATACGATTACTTTCAATGTACCCGGTAATGCAAAATCCAAAACCTGGTGGCCGGTAAAAATATAATCGGCCGCCGCATCACCGATGGTCCATTTATCTGTTGCTGCATCATACGTGTAGCCAATACTTTTCAAATGGGTTGCTGTTATCTTTTCTATCTTACTCAAATCAGCAATAACAACGGGCACTTGCTTACCACCAATATTATCAACTGCAAATGTTTCTCTTCGCTGATAGCTAAATGAATCGTAAGAAAGTTTAGAAATGGCAGGTACTAAAGTCCCTCCTTCGGAGGGGTTGGGCATGCTATACCGCTTAACCAAATCCTTACACACAGGTATCTCAAACTCCGGATCTTCTGTCAATGAAACCCGGATCGTATCCCCAATGCCATCTTCCAATAAGGTTCCGATTCCCACGGCTGATTTTATTCTTCCGTCTTCCCCATCGCCTGCTTCTGTTACACCCAGGTGTAAGGGATAAATTTCGCCAAACTCATCAAACATGGTTTTGATCAGTAAGCGGTAGGCCTGCACCATCACCTGCGGGTTACTGCTCTTCATGCTCAGCACGATATTATGATAGGTTTCGCCGCGGGCAATCCGCAGGAACTCCATCGCACTTTCCACCATTCCAACAGGTGTATCGCCATAACGGCTCATTATCCTGTCGCTCAGTGAACCATGATTGGTACCGATCCGCATCGCCGTGCCATACTCTTTACAAATTTTTACCAGCGGGGTAAACCGCTCCCTGATCCTTTCAATTTCTTCCCCATACTCCGCATTCGTATACTCTATCTGTTCAAACTTTTTCTTATCTACATAATTACCCGGATTCACTCTTACTTTCTCAATGATCCTGGCGGCTATCTCTGCTGCATTGGGTGTGAAATGAATATCGGCTACTATTGGTGTGGTATACCCTCTTTTACGAAGTTCATTTTTTATAAGCAGTAAATTCTCTGCTTCTTTTTTGGAGGGGGCGGTTATGCGGATCAATTCTGACCCAGCTTCAATACAACGGATGCTTTGTTCTACGGTAGCGATCGTATCCATGGTATCGGTGGTCGTCATGGTCTGCACCCGGATAGGATGACCCCGATTGCCATCGGGGTTACCGAGCAGGAGATCACCGATGTTAACTTCTCTGGTTTTAAGACGCTTATAAGCGATAAGTGATTCGCAGTAAAATTGCATTATTCGGTTTGAAAATTTAAAAATAGGCCAATATGCAAATTTAGCAAACTAAAAGTAGCAGGGAAACCTATTTGAGGCGCCTGTTTTTTAATAAAAAAATGCAGGGATTTTCGAATCGATTACCAATCCTTGGCCTGGCTTCCTCCGGTTTTAGTCTTTTCCTTCTGTACTCTTTGCTGTACTTCCTTTTCTTTTTGCTGGAGTAGTTTGAGCCGCTGCTCTGCTTCTTTGGGTTTCATTTTGGGCTGTTGCTGCTTCTTGGGTTCTTCCTTTTTTTTCTTTTGCTGATCATCTTCTTTTTTCTTTTCCGCATTTTTCTTTTTCAGCTCCAGCAGGGCTTTCTGCAGGTTTTCTCTCGCTTCTTTATCAGTGGGGTCATTGCGAAGCGCATTTTTATATGCCTCGATACTTTCCTCCAGGTTTTTTTGCTCGCTCAGGATTACGCCTTTATTGTAAAAGGCTTTTGACCTTATACCCTGGTCTGTAATAGTGGAAGCTATTTCAGCAAATAGTTTGGCCGACTCAACTTTTTTATCCTGTTTATATAAGGCATTGGCCTGGTTAAATTTCGGAGTAGTCCCCGCCGGATCAGCTGCCATAGCTCTTGTATATTCTTCAGATGCTTTTGCGAACTGCTGTTGTTTATAATACTCGTTGCCTGCACGGATCATTTCGTCGGCAGTCCTTTCCTGGGAAAACAGATCCCCGAAGACCAGGAGTAACGCGATCATCAGTACTGCTTTCATGCTATGGCGATCTTTTTTTCTTTCTTATCCGCCGAAAGTCTTTCCCGGATAAAATTCTCCAGCAACAATAAAATGAACATCGCCCCTGCAAACCACATATAATACGTTGTAAAGTTTACCTGCGACATATCTGTAAATGCTTTCCGGTCTATCTGTGACAATTGTTTGGTCAATACAGCTATGGCTTCATCACTGCTTTGGAGCCGTATATAGATACCATTGGTGGTGGCAGCCACCTGTTTCAGGGCCTCCTCGTTGAGTTTAGAAACAATGGTATTACCTGCTGCATCTTTTTTTACATCCCCGGTGGCGGGATCGGGGATAGTAGCTCCTTCAGGTGATCCTATCCCGATTGTATTGACCATCACGCCTTGTTCTGAAAGTTTTTTTGCGGTAGCCACTGCTTCTTCATCGTGGTCTTCCCCGTCAGAAATAAGCAAAACGGTTTTAAATTTTTTATCGGCTCCGGTAAAAGCATTTACACTCATATTCAACGCATCGCTGATAACGGTTCCCTGTTGTGGTACTGCCTCGGGAGTAGCAGAAGAGACAAATAATTTTGCGGCGCCGTGATCGGTTGTAAGAGGCATTTGTAAATAAGCTTTACCTGCAAAAACGACCAGGGCGATCCGGTCATTGGGCATTTCTTCCATCAGCTTTATCACAAACTGTTTAGCTCTTTCCAACCGGTTGGGAGCGACGTCTGCCGCCAGCATACTTTTACTTACATCGAGGGCGATGGCAATATCAATCCCTTTTCTTGTCACCGCTGCTGACTCACCGGGTTTACGAAGATTCATGACAGCCAGAATGCCGAATGCAAATGCAAGGCTGATGAATAGAAATTTGGTAAAAAATAAGGTGGAGGAATAGTTAGCGGTCAATGCGCTGACCAGTTTAGGGTCACCGATCCTTTTTCTTACAACCTGTTTCCACTTTAATAAAGCCAGGAAACAAAGTAATAGAACAGCAATACCGGCAAAAAGCCAAATAAATTCTTTATGTTGAAACTGGAAGATCAATTTGAAGTTTTGAAAATCAGCACCTCTATCATATCAATAATTAAACCAAGATCCGGGTTTTCTGCCAGCATCTGATGGCCAATTGTCAAATCTTTAAATGGATTGCCGGTTATTACATTTTCCCTTCGAAAAAACCCAGGTACCGGAGCATGTCTTTTACCATTTTAATTCTCACGGTCTCCATATCATAATCTTTATCCGGGGATTCAATATTCAATACAAAAAAATACGGATGATTATTTTCTTCTATCCAGCCAACCAGCCAACCCAGGGAGTGACCATTTTCAAGGAAACCCCAGCCTGTTTTATAGCCCAGCCTGTAGTTGGCATTGTTCTCAACTAACATCGCCCTTTTCACTGTTTCCTGGTAGGTTTTAAAAAAAGGTAACTGATCAAAATGTAAGCGCTTTACAAGACCCAGTTCCTCATCGGGTGTTACTTTCAGCTTATTAGTAAGCCAAAAAGAGTCAACGGGTCCATTTATTTTTTTCGAACCATACCGCAGGGAATCAAGCCATAACTGCATCGTATCCCTTCCAATTCTTCTGGCTACTTCCTGGTAATAATACACTGAAGAAAATCTGAATGCATTATACATATTCAGATCCTGGTTCCATTCCTCTACCGGGCGCTTTACTCCATCCCATTTTATCACCATGCTATCGCTGCTGATCTTCCCGGTTTGTAAGCCGATCAGTGAGTTCACGATCTCAAAAGTAGAGGCCGGCAGATAACTGCTATCCCGAAAACGGCCCAGGTTATGGACAGTAAACTTTCCCGTTCCATTATCCATCAAGGCAAAACAGCCTTCGACCTTATTTTCATCAAAATATTTTTTCAGATTTTTATCATGCTTCACATTGTTCTGGGAACAGGATTGCAGGAGGGTCAGTAGTACCAGGCTGTAAACGAGGAATTTCATCTTGTGTCAAAAATTTGGGCAAAGGTAGCTTCATTTTGCACGCTGTAATACAGCTTTTTGATAGCTGTTGACCTGGTAGCTATCTACGGCCGGACTTTCTTCAGTCCCTTTCCCGGTTATTGCCACCGGCCTGGCGCTGATACTAAAAAACTCCACCATCAACTGGTCATTTTCCACCCAATAATTGTTGATGATCGTGCTGCCCATGACGGTAAAAGCTCCACAAAACTTATTACCGACCCAATATTGATCTAGCACAATGCCGTTCTGCTCATCGATCACCCAATGTATTTGGGCGGTATCGGTAAGAATTAGTTTATAAGGTCTGTTGTCTTGCGTTACAGCACCATAGATGATCTGCCAGGTCCAGGTATTGACACTGTCTGAAGGATGGATCCGCAACTCCATGTCTACTTTTTGCGGGTCGGTCTTCCCGGTCTTGTACCAGGACAATTCTCCTTTCCAATTACCTTCCCAGCTTTGAGGAAAAGAGGTGGACTGGCTGGCTGCTGCCAGGGATAATAAAGCGGTTAATAAAACAATCATCCATTTCATAAAAGCTTTTTTAGGTTTCTTTGCAAGATCCAAAAATAAAAATCCCGTACCGGATAAAACGGAACGGGATCAAATTATTTAATAAAACAGGAATACTTACATATAAAAGCCGCCTTTTTGTTTGTAGTGCTTATTCCCCTGGCAATCTCTTTTTGTAGCCGCACAGGAACTCAATAAAAATGTTAACAGTGCTACTGTGGCTAATGATAATAATAACTTTTTCATACTTTTTTAAAAGTTGGGCTCCGTCATGGCAATAGCAATGACGAACGGGTCAAAAATTAGTTAAGGAAATTTCAGAGGAAAATGGGAGTAGAGTTTTACATCATCGTGTAGAAAACGAAAATAATGCCGGGAAATTATTTCTCATAGCTTTTCGGCCTTTTTTTTTGATCTTTTTGGGAATTATGCCTGCAAAACCGCTTTTATCGTAAAAACACGAGCTTTTATAGCCCGGTTTAGGGCCTGTAATCTATTTTTATCTAACAAGCGATAGATAAAGGCTGCATACAAATTTTTCCGCCAGGGTTGTTAAAAGCTGTTTGATTAAGAAGAATTTTCCTCCCCTCCAGCGGAGGGGCAGAGGAGATTTGGCAGTAGATGCTTTGCGAAAGGGGTGGGTCAGGGAAAGAGACATCCCATAGTTATCGGATCTGAAATGTACGTTGTTGATAAAGGTCCTGCTGATTTTATGGAGCATTTAATTTAGTTTTACCCTATAAAATAGTCAAAACAATGAAAAAAATAGTCCCCCTACTGTTTGTATCTTCTCTGCTGTTATTGGCCTGTAATAATGATAAGCCAAAAGACAGCATTACCATCACGGATATAGAAGGCAAAGAAAAAGGCAGCATTGATATGAGCCAGGTCGCCGATGATATGCAGGATATGCAAAAAAAGAAAGAAGAGCTGGAAAAGCTGACTCCCCTTACGACCGATGAATTAAAAGCCCTGGTGCCGGCAGCATTGATGGGTGCTACTGCTATGGGTGTGGATGTGAACAGTGCTATGGGTGCTACCGTTGCCAATGCGGATTATAAAATAAATGACAGTGTTGATTTGAGACTGGAGATCGTGGATTGTGGCGGGGCGGGCGGTGCGGGCATGTTTGCTGCCCAATACATGAACATGTTCAACGTGAACTCAGATGATGAAGAGGAATATGTGAAAACAATCGAGTTTAATGGAGGCAAGGCATTTGAAAATTGTAAAAAGAAAAAGAATCGCTGCACCCTGGCTTATTTTAGCGGTGATCGTTTTTTAGTCTCCTTAAGAGGAGATAATGTGGGAATCGAGGCCATCAAGGATTTGGCGAAGGGGTTAAAGATTCAATGAGCGCTTACTGAATCATTGCGGCGGCTTTTTCTGCAATGATAGACGCCATCTCATTTAGTTTATCCAGTGTTCCATTTATTTCAAAACGGTGCCTGATCTCTTTCCCCTGGCGAATATTGAGACGGGCAATGATAATATTGCCTTTTACTTCATAACGTCCGCCGATAGCCCATGCGTCTGCTGTTTTCAGACCAGCTGTAAATATTATTTTGCTATCGTTACCCATCGCCCCAATAGCTGAAAGTTCTAGATCTAAAAGTGTATTTAGTTCCAAATCATCGATGGCGATGGTCTCATCGTTGTTTTGCAGATTGCTGTTAGTAAAAAGTGATTTTTCCTGCGGCAACACAATCTTCGCCATTACTTCCTGATCCACAATTCCGATAGTAAAGTTCGTGTTACTGAAAATCTGTGGCTGTTGCCTTGCACCGGTATTTTCGGTCAATTCACTGACTGTTTTTTCTGCCGCATTAAACCAGCGGCTCACATCCAGGTATTTTCCATCCTGTAAAATATCCGGTTGCTGTTTAATCGCTTTTAACAAAGAATAAGTCAGCAAGCCTTGTGAATACCGGCCCATCTCATAAGCATTCTGGTTACTGGCTGAAGCGGAGAGAATGAACAACCCGGATTGTTCATTGAGTTTTTCAATTGCTTTTATCTGCTGGCCCTTTTCATCATTCCTGGCTGCGGAATACTCTTGTTCGTCTTTTCCCAACTTCACAAAGTCCTTAATAGCTTGCCCGCTGTTGCAGCCGTCGACTATTAAAATGCGTTTTTGAGCTTTTATATTTTGAGGTTTCATCCATTCCGTCAATTCAGCTGTGCTGATACCCACATCGGCCACGGCATTAATAGCTGAAGCCGCGGAAGCATCCGCTGTCAAAAAATAGAATTGCTTTTTCTCCCCTGCCATCACACCATGACCAGCAAAAAAAATCAGTACAATATCATTGGCTGTTGCTTTCCGGCCTATTTCTTCCAGGGTTTTTTTAATACTGTTTTTTTCTGGTAATTGATACCTGTTTTTTTCCGTCGTCAGATTATACATAAAGACATGCTCCTTCTCGTCGTTATTCAATAGTTTTCTGGCTGCAGTTGATAAAGTACTGGAAATATCAGTGGCATCTTTGGCAGCATATTTTAAATCCAATTCATATCCTTTATAATCGCTGACACCGATCATGACTGCATAAAGATTAGGGCTGGCAGTTATCCTGGTCTGAAGCGTATCCTTAATAATTACGCCACGGGAGGAAATGATATTACCCAACGTATAAGCCTTTATTGTTACCAGGTTTTCTTTCCCGGTTATAAAATAATGCTGCAGCGCTTCTTTTTTAACTACCAACTCATAGGTATTACCAATACGTTTTAATCCAGTCGCCTTGAAACGACTGGCTTCAATCCCGTTTACATACAATACGGTTTCTCCCAAACCGCCCCGCCGGGGACGTATAATAAAATGATACACTCCGGGAATTGTGTTTTTTTGTTCTGTTTCCGGGGTAAGGCCGCAAATATTCAAATCTGACAGATGAGGTGCATTAATACTATCTCCACTCATGATTCTTTCAGCCAGGTTGGGTACCCATAGTTGGTCTTTAAACTGGCTGAGGTCTATAGATTCGTTACCGCATACATAGTATAAATTTTTTCTTGCCTCTTCTGTACCATCATAGCGGTCAAACTTATCCGTAACGATATAGTTTCCATTTTTAAAAGCATAAAATATATACATCAATTCGGCGCCGCTGGTTGTATACACCCTCATTTGTTTGTCATCAGACTGGGTCAGCATATAATTTCCATCGTTGCTAAATTTCGCTGACTTAACAGAACCCGGCAGTGTAAAAAACAATTTGTTAGCAATTGTTTCATACAGGTAGGCGGTGCTGGCACAAGTAAGAAGTATTTTTTTCCCATCAGGGCTCGCAACTATTTCATATGGCTGATCATACCGGCAGGGATTAGCAACTGATAAAACCATTTTCCAGGATGCGGCATCCCAAACCCGGAAATTCCCGTCGCCCGGAAAAGAAAAATACCTGGCGTCAGTAGAAAAAGCAGGATCCTTGAAAAAGATGACGTCTGATGAATCTTTAATAGTTAAAACCAATTTACCAGATGACAATTCCAGCACCATAAATTCAGTTGGATAATAGGTATCCTTTCCTACTTTAGATGCAGAATCTCCATTAATTTCTACCTGTAATTTTTCCCACCATTGGTTAAGCCTGTTTACGTTATTATTATTTACAAATACAATATACCGTTCGTCGCTACTCATTCTTACTGATGTAAAGTCTCCATATTCACTCCGAACCTGGTATAAAAATTTACCTCCGTCAACCGTCCAAACTTTCCCAAGGCTGTCATGCCCCGACCAGGTGATCACATATTTGCCCGAAGGCGATAACGCAGAAAAAATATAGTTTTTCATATCCATGCTAGATTCCAGCGTGTCACCCCCAACTGTTTTTTTGTTTCTGCGATTAATACTGTCTGCTATTTTTTGTTCCAACTTCATCCGCTCCACCACTTTCGTGTCATCTTTTGCAGTACTGTCATAGAGGGAACTGATCTTTCCGTGTAAAATATCCCATGAAAACCCGTTTTGGTTTCCGGTTGAAGTGAAAACCGCATCCTCTATACTGCTGTAGTATTGCTTTTCATCATACTCCATACTACCCTTTAGGGAATATAAAAATTTTCCGTCCCGGGTATACATAGAAACAAGATACTTATTGCTTAAAAGAAAATTCTTACCGTCCGGACTGATGCTGATATAAGAATAATAATCATACTCACTTATTTTAGAATCAATAACCCTTTCCTTAACCAGTTTACCTGATACCACCCTGAAAACAAAAACTCCATCAGCCTTAGTAACTGCCAGTAAACTGCCAGTTTTATCAAAACAAACATTCCTAACCCAGCCAGATGTCAGACTGTCTCCTTTCAACAGTTTTGTGGTCAATGTTTGCAGATCAAAAATGGCTGGCTGATAAATATTAGCATCTCTTGAACTATTTTCAACCGTATCATTATTGATAACAGAATAAGGCTGGTATTGCCCGGCAATAAAAAAATACCGGCCATCATTACTTATAGTGGGGGGCATCAATTCACTGTTGAATCCAATCTTAAATTTTTGTTTCCCTGTTGCAATTTCCAGACCGGTGAAATTTACTAAAGTGAATACATAAATCAATTTATCGTTTGCAGCAAAACTGATCTTCCTGAGCGCATCAAATTCATTACCATCACCCAGCTTCCTGATCAGTCGCTTTGTTTGTATGTTAAAGACGAGGATCGTGTCGTAATACTCCATCATTACAGCCAATTGCCTGCCATCATTACTTACAGAAACAGCATTCACCGCTTTATAAGTACCATTTGCAAGCCTTGTCGGGAAAAGGCCGGTTTGTTGAACCGTAAAAATATCCCAGATGGCTACCCCTTCTTTCTCAGGCACAAAAAGGTATTTTTCATCGTTGTCTAGCCATGCCTGTTCTATATTATAGCCCACTCTTTTCAGATTAAGCAATTCCTTACCTGTATGTAAATGCCATAACCGGGTACTGCTATCTTCAATAGCACTACTCAACAAATAATTGCCCCGCTTGCTAAATTCAATGGTGTTTATACTTCCTTTATGCCCATATAAGGTTTGTAGCAATCTGCCGGTAGCGGCATCCCATATTTTTATTGTCTGATCATAAGAAGCAGTAGCTATACTTTTCCCATCCGGACTGAATTTCGGTTCCAAAACAGCATCGGTATGTCCTACCGGCACCACCAGGCGTGGTTGTTGCGCCACTACGCTGTTGATGATCAGCAGGCAGGCAATAAAGGAAAGATGATATGATTTTTCCCGAGCCATCTCTAAAGTTTCAGAAAAGGTATCAAAATAAAACCAATGCTACATACCGCCAAACGGGTATTTAGCAAACAAGCAGTACCTCAACGCATTATATTTTTTAAAGGGTATACCCGGCAGATGATTTACTTACCACAAACTCCAATCCACCGCAATCGCTTCATTCCGGGAGGTAGGTTTCTGCAACCCGTTGGTCAGTAGTTCCACTCTTGCCCCAACAATTTTCTTTAACTCATTTATTTTCATGCTGGGGTATTTTTGCATGGCTTCCAGGATCGAGTAAGTAAAGATCCCGTTGGGCAGATTGTTCACCCCTTCCAGTGCATACTGGTTACCCGCTGCTGCGGATATGATGGTAGCACCAGTGCTCTTGCCCACGTTTACAAACAGGCTTTGCATTAACTCAAAACTATTTTTCAGGCCTACCCGTTGCTGTTGCCCACCTACAACAATTACTCCTTTTGTTTTTAAACCGAGTGAATCAGCCGTTTTATTCATCGCAAACAGTTCGTCCTTATCCACTTCACCACTATGACAGGCATCGATCAGCAGTAGTTTTTTTCGGGCCGGAATACTGTCCAGCAGATCTTCCAGCTCCTCGTAAGGCAAGCCATTTTCTTCGGGTTTATTAAAGTTGACAGCGTAGGTAGAAAGATAATAATCGTATTCTTTACTCAGCAAACCATGACCCGAATAAGCTATGATCACTTTATCGTTTTCCGTTGTCTGTTGCAGTTTTTGCTTCAGGGCCTTGACTTTGCTTACCGTTACATCCTCATTGAATAAGGTATCTACAATGACACTGTTATTGTATTTTATGCTCAGTCCTTCAGCCAGGTTACGGATATCCTTCACACTATAGCGTAGGTTATTAATGCTATCGCTAAATTCATCGATACCGATACCGATAAAATAAACAGTTTCTTTTACTTTTTCAACTGGCTGATAAAAAACCAATTTAGGATTTCGATAGCTTTCCATTCCGTTGCTGTTCATTACCGAAGCGATAATACTATTTTCACCAGGAGCCAGGGTAATTTGGATAATGGTATCAATATTTTTTCTGTTGTTCTGCCGAAGATAAATTCCCTTTTTTCCAAAATAAGGAACATCGTTGATGTAAATATGCAGGTGGTCGAGCGGAAATTCTTTATCACTTGCTTTTATACTCAACTGTAATTGTTTGCTTTTTTGCAGGTAAGCAATTGAGTTTTTGTTTTGAAGCTCCGTTACCGGTACCTGATATCCCTGACGGAAAGATGACGTATCAATTCCCAGTCTTTTAATTCTTTTTTCATAAGCCCGGCGATAGGAACGGATCAGGGCTGTATCATCATTACCGATATACTCCAGTACTTTGTCGGGCCTGTTATATTTAATATCAAGCTGATCAAATGTGATGATATCATTTTCTTTTGTTACATAGTGAAGCGATCTTGCAGCGTCAGGAGTACACATGTAATAACCATCCTGTGTTCGTGTAAAATAGCCGGTACTGTCTATAGTGTAGAAAGTATATAAAGGTTGTAATGTAAGGGCATCCCATACATAATGTGTACCAGGAGTAAAACTCAGCAAGTATTTCTCAGGCCAGTTCTTTGGCGTATTAGTTGCGGCCAGTTCACCGGTAAATTCCTGTATTTTCTTTCCTGTGCTAATGTCATAAACCAATGTTCTGGCTTCTGATTCGGCAATGAAAACCTGCTGTTCATTTTTTCCGAAGCGGATTACAACCGGGAAAAAACCAAGATTACTTATTGTTGAAAGTATTTTGCCTGTTTTACGGCTAATAATATAAATGACTGAGCCTTCATCCAATTGAGGGGCCATATAATTTCTTAGCGCTGTATGTACCAACAGGTAATCTCCGCTATTACTTACCGCAGCCATTTGGGGTGTTTGCGGAAATTGCTGTAACCAAATAGTTCTTTTTTCAGGTAAAGAAACGATAGAAACAATTTTGTCTTTGTTGCCAATAGTAAGTAGTTGCCGGTCGCTATTAAAAAACTGTTCCGGATAGTGATTCAACCCCGTACGAAAAGTATACAATGCAGTATCGGCCCTGTACTGAACGATCATCTCACCTTTCGGTGAATTGTATGCGAAGTATGCATCACTATCAGATACAAGGTAATTGCTCCTTGCCAATGCTTCAGCAATATTGGTTTTGCTTATACTCAACGAATCAAATGAAACGGTTAACAGTTGTTCCTTTCCTTCATTCATCAATACTGCATGGTATCGTGGCTGGGTAACAGATACCCGTATAAAATCAGCATCATCTTTGCTGGCAATGCTGGGATGTGGGTGCTCATACTCCATATCATAACTACCCACATTATATTGTCTGCGCAGTTCGGGAATATTCCAGACATTAAAGAGAGGTGGCTTGCCGGTATTTTTGGTGTAAGTTATCAGCCTTTTTGCATCAGCCGACATCAGCATTACCGGATAATTGTATAAATAAACTCCCCTTTCAAAATTCCCTTTCAACTGGCCGGTTTTGGGATCCCAGATTTTGATCTGTTTTCCGTATTTTGAATGCGTAGCGGCAACTTTACCGTTTGTAGCTATGATACTGTTGGTGATATTGTAGGCGGCGCCATCAAGCCATCGGGTTTCTTTTGAATACAGATCAATATAGCGAGCCCGGTTTCCATCAAGCAGTCCGATATAATTCCGATTACCAAAGGCGAATCCCTTTTCCCATGGCTCAATACCAGTTCTCCATTCTTCCTGGCCGGAAAGCAGGTTGTAAATAACAAGCTGACTATTGTTATTGCTATAAGCCAGTAAACCGGACTTTTTATTATAGGTATATGAAGGAAGTGCATTTACATCTGCACTGTCCTTAAAACTTTTAAGAACAGTTCCGTTTACCGTATTAAATAACTGCAAGGGCTGGGTATTATTTTCCCTGTCGTACTTTATACCCAGTATAAGAGAGGCATTGAGCGCAACAAGATTGCTGAATTCAGGAAGTTCGATAGTAGCAGTTGATATGCTTTTACCCGTTTGGAGATTGTACACTTCCACTATTCTGGAAAAATAGATGATCACCAGTTTATCTTCATCTACGAAAAGTGATCGGATATCATCCCCGTTTCCGTACTGACGTATATCCGCATGTAAAAGATAATTCCGTTCAATCACCTTGTTATTGCGTATAAAAAATATTTTTGGACTTGCGGTAGTAAAACAAACTGTAATTAATTCTCCCGCAGCGCCGTCAGCTTTTGCGCTATCTACGGCTTTGCCGGTAGCTACTGAATGAACAATTAACTGATCCCCATTCCATACAGCGAAATATTTACCATCCTGAGAAAGCTGGTATTCCATATACGCAAAATCATCAGCTTTTAACTCATATAATAATTGGCCGGTCAGTGTTTTCCATCCTTTCAGTGAAGAGGAGCCACCTGTTATAATGAATTCACCAGTTCCTGCAAAAGTGGCATTGGCCGAGTAATTGTCTGCCGGAAGCGTATTAATCAATTTTCCTGTTTCGGTATGCCAGAGTTTTACCTGCCCGTCTCTGGCACCGGTAAGTATGTATTTATTATCCGGACTGAACTGAATGCTGTTAACGAGGCTTGCATTTTCTTTTGCATCAAGATGGCCGGTTTGAAGTACCAATTTTGGCTCCTGGGCTTTACAAAATCCACAGCTTAATAAAAACAGTTTAGTAACTAGTAGTATCTTATAAAGTACCGACGATTGCATTAGTGATTTTTTTAAAGGGTACATGAACTGGCCGATCTGCTAAGTTCGATAAATGTCACGAAAATCAGATCCCGTACAATGGGTATTACCGGATAGCGCAAGAGAAATCTTTTGTAGGAGCGGATATACGAACCTCTGCAGTATCCGTCATCATTATTATAACTGAAGTCCAATAAAGGTAAACGGAAAAAATCTAAATAATACCTCTTAGACGTTAATATTATATCGTCGGCCAGCTCCCCGAAATAATCTTGAAAAGCAGGGCGACAGCGTTTTTTAATAGCTATATGAATGGTATGATTTGTATTACTTTTTAGTTCCTTGTCTGTCCGATGGATATTTTGTTGTCGCACGGAGAGATAAAAGAGAGAAAGAGAATATAGCTGATACCACTTTGACTTTAATAATAAACTTATCAAGCACAGTTCCCTTCGATGTAATCATGATAAACTGCTTAGGGCGACAGGGTCGTTTTAATGGCTCCTATGCTTACAATATCAATAAAACAGATATTAAACGTAAAAACTGCATAACGTATTTAACAGCTGAAAATAGGAAAACACAAAACGTAATGTGGATAAGATTACCACAAACTCCAATCCACCGCGATTGCCTCATTCCTTGAAGTAGGTTTCTGCAATCCCTTGGTCAGTTGTTCCACTCTTTCCCCAACAATTTTCTTTAACTCACTTATTTTCATGCTGGGGTATTTTTGCATGGCTTCCAGGATCGAATAAGTAAAGATCCCGTTGGGCAGATTGTTTACCCCTTCCAGTGCATACTGGTTACCCGCTGCAGCAGAAATAATGGTAGCGCCTGTACTCTTGCCCACATTCACAAACAGGCTTTGCATTAGTTCAAAACTATTTTTCAGGCCTACCCGTTGCTGTTGTTCCCCTACAACTATCACCCCTCTTGTTTTTAAGCCCAGGGAATCAGCTGTTTTGTTCATGGCAAACAGTTCGTCCTTATCCACTTCACCACTATGACAGGCATCGATCAGCATGAGCTTTTTCCGGGCAGGGATACTGTCGAGCAGATTTTCCAGTTCATCATAAGGCAGGCCATTTTCTTCGGGTTTACTAAAGTTGACAGCATAGGTGGAGAGATAATAATCGTATTCTTTGCTCAGCATACCATGACCGGAATAAGCGATGATCACTTTGTCATTCTCCGTAGTTTGTTTTAGTTTTTTCTTCAATGCCTTTACGTTGCTTACCGTTACCTGCTCATTGAACAGGGTGTCAATAATTATATCTTCTTTGTATTTTCTTTTGAGACTATTTGCCATATCCCGGATGTCTTTCGCACTGTATTGAAGATTGTATTTGTTATCCGTAAACTGGTCAATGCCAATACCAATAAACCGGGTACTTTCTTTTTGTTTTACTGCCGGCGTATAATTGACCAGTAAAGGCATCCGGTAGCTTTCAGTACCGTTCACATTCGTAATAGACGTTTCAATGCGGTTTTCACCCTGGGATAATTTAATAGTAAGGGTTGTGTCGACGCTGTTGAAGTTTTTTCTTTTGATGCTAACTCCCCGTTGCCCAAATAAAGGAGCTTCATTTACCCATACGTTGAAGCGGTCTAATTTGTATGCGCTGTCCATTGCTTTAATATGCAGCGTTAGCATCCCGTTCTTTTGTTCATATTCAATAGCATCCCTGTTTGCAAAGTCTGCTTCGGGTACACTATACCCGTCTCTGAATGCGGTTGTATCAATACCCAGTTTCTTAATTCTTTTTTCCCAGGCTTTGCGATAGCTATTGATCAACGCCGTATCTGTGTTGCCAATAGCTTCCAATACTTTGTCGGGGCGGTTGTATTTTACATCGAGCTGTTCGAAGGTGATAATCTTTAAGTCTTTGGTGACGTAGTAAAGGAGTTTGGAAGCATCCGGGGAGCATTTATAATAATCAGTGGGTATTTGAGCTATATAATTTGACTCACCTTCGATTTCTACTCCATAATTATTGTAAATTAGTCTTCCAGTAGAATCTAATATTTTGATCTCGCTATTATCAGCACATAAAAATACTTTATTTGTATTATCAATATCTTTAAGCAAGGAATTTTTTTCAAGTGTTATTATCTTTGGCCCTATTTCATCTTCCATCCAGATCAGAATTTTGTTTTCAAAAGCGGTAATTATTTTTTTATCATTATGTGAAAACTGGGCAAATTCAAGTAAGCTGCTATGACCCGGGAGTACAGAAGTTAAATTCCCTGTACTAGCTTCCCATATACTAGCCTGGCCATTTGACGATGTAGTAATAATCTCGTTTCCAGAGTTGGAATAAGAAACAGATTTAATTCTCCCATTGTGACCTTTTAATATCGCCAATTCTTTTCCGGTTACAGGGTCCCATATAATTGCATTGCTATCCTCTAATCCGGTTACTAATTGGTCCCCTGTTGGAGAGAAACAAGCACATATTACACCGCTGCTACACTTAATAATTTTGATTGTTTTACGAGTGATGGCATCCCATATTCTGATTGTATTATCTTGGGAAGTTGTTGCAAAATAATTCCCATCCTTTGAAAATACTGCGCTCTCAACCCACCACTCATGTCCTTTAAGTGTCCTTAATAATTTACCAGTTTTTGTATCCCATAATTTAGCTAGATTATCAGAGGAAGCAGTCAATATGAAGTTTTCATCACGGGAGACATCAACGCTGTTCAACCAACCTCTATGCCCTTTCAAAGAATGCCTGATACTTGCTGTTCTTGTGTCCCAAATTCTCGCTATTCCATCCATAGAGGCTGTTATGAAAGACTCACCATTCTCAAAAAACTTAGCTGAAGTTATCTGCCCGGTAGCGCCTCGAAGATGTTTTAATGGTCGCTTTGTCGACATGTCCCAAATTATGGCAGAATTATCCCATGATGCTGTTGCAATTCTCTTTCCATCAGGAGAAAAACTACAAGACTCTATGGCATTAGTATGTCCCTTTAATGTAGCTATTTCTTTATAAGAATTGGCATCCCATAGCTTTAAAGTATTATCCCAAGATGAGGTTGCAATTATATTCTTTTCAGGAGAATAAACAATTGATCGAATTTCATCAGTATGCCCGGAAAGTGTATCGATTTTTTTTCCGGTCAACACATCCCAAATGATTACAGATTGATCAAAGGAAGCAGTTAAGCACTTGCTGTTGTCAGGTGAAAAAATAGCTGTTGTGAGCTCACCAGAATGGCCAGTAAGAGTTGTTGTAAGTTTTCCTGAAGCAGCATTCCAAATTTTTGCGGTATGGTCCCCTGAGGCTGTTATAACGCTTTTATCGTCTCTAGAAAATGAAGCTGATACTACCTCATCAGTGTGTCCTTCAAGTGAATATATTTCCTCTCCAGTAAGTGCATTCCAAATAATAGCTGTACCATCTTCCGATGCGGTGACAATTCTTTTTCCTTCATGTGAGTAAACAGCTGAAGTAAGTCTATCTAAATGGCCTTTTAGTGTAAAACGAAGTTTGCCTGTAGCTGATACCCATATCTTAGATGTACTGTCTTCTGACGCAGTTATAATATTGTTGCCATCCGGAGAAAATTGAGCAGATAATATTGATCCTCTATGCCCTAATAAATTAATCAAAAATACTCCTGTTCTGGCATCCCAAATTTTAGCAGAATGATCCCTTGATGCAGTAACTATATATTTAGTCTCCGGAGAGAATTCAGCTGATACAACATCAATTAAATGACCATCTAAATTGCACAAAAGCCGCCCACTTGAGACCTCCCAGATTTTTGCGGTATGATCTCTTGAAGCAGTAACAATTTTTTTTCCATCTGGAGAATATCTTATGTATAATACCTCATCTGTATGCCCTTCCGGTAATATCAATTTCGGCTGCTGAGCAAATGTCACAGTACTTGATAGAGATATCACTAAAAAAAATATGAAGCATTTTCTCTTTGACATAATTGGGATAATTTTCTTCAAAAAGTAAACTTAAAAAATGATTACGCCAAATCACTGAAGTATATCACTTCAACACCCCCAACTCTCTCCCAATCTTGGTAAATGCAGCAATCGCCTTATCCAAATGCTCCTGCTCATGCGCCGCACTTAATTGCACCCTTATTCTGGCTTGTCCTTTTGCCACTACAGGAAAGAAGAAACCAATCACATAAATCCCTTCGTCTAATAGTTTGGCGGCAAAGCTCTGCGCCAGCACTGCATCGTATAACATAATGGGAACAATAGGATGGTCCCCCGGTTTTATATCGAAACCAGCCTCCGTCATTTTTGTGCGGAAATAATTCGTGTTGTATTCTAATTTGTCCCGTAAGGCTGATGATTCCGTCAGCATATCCAGCACCGCAATCGAAGCACCCACAATAGATGGTGCCAATGTATTACTGAATAAATAGGGCCTTGATTTTTGCCGCAGCATATCAATCACTTCTTTTCTTCCACTGGTAAATCCGCCGGAAGCGCCGCCCAATGCTTTACCCAATGTACCAGTAATGATATCGATCCGGCCCATCACTCCCCGATACTCATGCGTGCCCCTTCCAGTTTTTCCGAGAAAACCCGAGGAATGACATTCATCGATCATTACGATCGCATCATACTGATCAGAGAGATCACAAATTTTATCGAGTTGGGCAATGCTGCCATCCATACTAAAAGACCCATCTGTTACAATGATACGGCTGCGCAAATGGGCAGACTCTTTTAGCTTTGCTTCCAGGTCTTCCATATTATTATGTTCATAGCGGTAACGCTGTGCCTTGCACAATCGAACACCGTCAATAATAGAAGCATGATTCAATGCATCGGAAATGATGGCATCCTCTTCATTGAACAAGGGTTCGAACACTCCGCCATTGGCATCAAAAGCAGCCGCGTATAAAATAGTATCTTCTGTACCGAGAAAGGCAGATAGTTTTTCTTCCAGTTCTTTATGTATATCCTGTGTACCACAGATAAAACGGACACTGCTCATTCCAAAACCTCTTTCCTCTATAGCTTTGTGGGCCGCTTCTATTACTTTGGGATGGCTTGATAAGCCAAGATAATTATTTGCACAAAAATTCAGTACCGTTTTGCCACCCACAGTTATCTCCGCCCCTTGCTGGCTGGTAATGATCCTTTCTTTTTTAAATAAGCCGGCTGTTTGTATTTCGGCTACTTCTTTGGCAATCCGCTGGACCAGGTTTTCATTCATATTGCATGGTTTATCGGCAAATATAAAACGTCACCCCATTACCTCCCTGAGAATTATAAACTCCGGGACCTCTCCAAAAGAAGAGGATGGTAAAGCCTCCGATAAAAAACGAGTCTTATCAGGTGAATTTTGCCTGCATCCATGCTACGGTTACTGCCGTTGGTTAATCAAAATCCGCCACTGGATAAATAATAAGAAAACTGTAACATTTCTGGTTTTACTTTCGTCACATCCCAAAACCACAACCATGCAAAGAAAAAACTGGGTTAGCTTCGTTTTTATAGCAGCCTTTCTGGTAGCCAGTGTGTTGATCCTCAACGCCTCGACCCCAAAAAAGGCAGAGACTGTTTGCTGCAAAAAAGACCTGAAAAAATGCACTGAAATTGAGACTAAGACCCCCGTTGAAACTCCAATGGAAAATCTTTCCCATCAATTTATAACCCTTCCCGGTTTTTTGCATTGATTTCCAAGGCTTAACGTCAAAAAAAATATTTATCAGCCTGTAACCTTCTGCACCCTGAACCGTTTTACTTTCCAAAGCAGGCTCCTTAATTTACCTTTACCTGCACCGGCTGTTTACTTGTACTACAAAGCAAAGGCAGAGCAATCTGACCAAAACTAACAGAGAAACAGCTGATTGACTGAAACAAGCGAAGTAGTATGACTGAAAGAGAATACAATGAATGTGTGACCACGTATGCAGACAATGTGTATCGGTTCATCCTGAAAAATCTTCGCCATGAAGAAGATGCACGGGATGTGGTACAGACGGCGTTTGAAAAAATGTGGCGCAACCGGGAAAATGTGGATGCGCAAAAAAGCAAATCCTATCTTTTTACAGTGGCTTACCACCAGATGATCGATCATATCCGGAAAGTGAAAAGGATACAACTGAGAGAAGAGTTCAATGAAGATGCACAAGTACAACATCAACCAGCCAATAATTTAAAGAAAGTGCTGGAAGAGGCGCTGGGCCGGTTAAGCGAAACCCAACGTTCCCTCGTATTGCTGAAAGATTATGAAGGATACAGCTACGAAGAGATCGGACAGATCATGAACCTTAATCCGAGCCAGGTGAAAGTCTATCTTCACAGGGCCAGGGTACAGTTGAAAGAATATTTAGTGAAAATGGAAAATGTAATATAGGTCATAGTCCATGGTTAATAGTTCATAGCTGCTCAGGACTATGACGTTACCATGAACCATCAACCATGAACAATGAACATGATAACCCGCCATAATTACGAAGAGTATTTTATCCTGTATATGGATAATGAACTCAGCAGTCATGACCGCCGTCTGGTGGAGGCGTTTGTTCAGCAACACCCCGACCTTAAGGATGAGCTGGATTCATTGCTTCAATATAAGCTGGTGCCAGATATAGACATCGTTTTTGCCGGCAAAGAAGCATTACTCAAAACAGGCGGCCTTACGACTATTACCCTTTCCAATTACGACGAATGGCTGGTACTTTATATCGATAATGAATTGACCGAAGCACAAAAAATCACGGTTGATCAATTTATTGCTGCCCATCCATCTCTTATCCAAGAGTTGGCTTTATTGCAACGTAGCAAACTGCAACCGGAAGAAATTATATTTGCCCACAAAGCATCTTTATACCGGGAAGAAGAAAAAGTGCGTCCGATGCCTTCTCCCCGGAGATGGAGGCTGGCTGCTGCCGCTGTTCTTTTACTCGGCGCCGGCATTACCACGGCCATCCTGGTTAATAAAAAATCTTCTGTGGGCGATAGTGAAACTAAAATTGTAAAGGGAACCCTCACCGAGAAAAAAGACAATACGACTATCCCGGTTATTACACCCAAAGAATCCAATAGCCCGGTTAATGAAAATAGTATAGCCGATAATACTAACAGTGTGATCACCCCTGTTGTTAAACAAACTCCTGTAAACACAGTAGCTGTCAAAGTAAAAGATAATACAGCGAAGAAACAATCACCGGTTATCAATCCACCCGAAAAAGAAGAAGTGGCAGTAACAAATAACAAGGATAAAAAAACAAATGACCTTCCGCAACCTGTATACAATCCCAATGTCAACAAGCAGGATGCGAACAATAATGCAGTTGCCAATACGACTATTCCAAAAGAACTAAAACAAAAAGATCCCTTAACAAATCCTGTTGTAACAACCAATACCCCTCAATCGTCAGACATTGTGTATGCATCCAATAAAACCGATGCTGCTGATTTTGACCAGCCCAATGATAAGAAAAACAAAAGCCGTGGCTTATTCCGGAAAATAGCCCGCACTTTTGAAAAAAGAACTAACATTGACCCTACTGATGATAACAAATTATTGGTAGCCGGGCTGTCGATCAAACTGAAATAACCCTGTTACGCCTGCGGCGGGCCAGGGTGATAAAAAAATTAATTAATAAATAAAAAAGAGAAGAGTATGAAAAGGATTTTTACCCTATGTGTAGCTTTATGCACCATCATCACAGGGTTCGCCCAAACCGATACAACGGGCACCAAAACTACGGATCCGAAAAATGATACGATCCGTATTGGCGGTATGATCATCATTCGAAAAGCCGGCAGCAAAGAAAGGGAAGTAAAAAAAGACGATGATTACAAAACGAAGAACGGCCGCGATAAAAAGCCTTCTAACCTGACTACTAACTGGTGGATATTCGACCTGGGTTTTTCCAGCTTCAGCGATAAAACAAATTACAGCAGCCTTGCCGCACAGGCTTATGCGCCGGGCAGCAATAAAACCTGGTTCGACCTGAAAGACGGCAAGTCGAGGAACGTGAACTTCTGGTTATTTATGCAAAAATTAAATATTGTAAAACATGTGGTGAACCTGAAATATGGTCTCGGGCTTGAGTTAAACAATTATCATTTTGAACAACCGGTCCGTTTCCAGGAAAATACCATTGCCATCCCCGATCCACCGCGGGTGATACTGGATGCTACAGCCAACCGGAAGTATGAAAAAAACAAACTGGCAGCTGATTACCTGACCGTACCCATCATGCTCAATTTCAATTTTACACCCAACCGGAAAAAAGGATTTGGCATCAGTGCCGGTGTAAGTGCTGGCTATCTCTACAGTTCCCGGAATAAAACGGAAACCAGCGATGAGGGCAAGGAAAAAACAAAGGATGATTTTGAACTTGAAAAATGGAAGGTCTCCTATGTAGCGGAGTTAGCCCTGGGCCCTGTCCGCTTCTATGGTTCCTATGCGGTAAAAAGCATGTTTGAAAGAGGATTGGATATGACTCCATATAATTTTGGGTTTCGTTTTAGTAACTGGTAGTAGCTGATTGTATTATAACAGCAAGGCCGTGGTATTTACCGCGGCTTTTTTATTGACCCAACGGGAGACTATATACTTGTTAGACCAGGTAAAGTAACTAAACTTCCGGTAGATTGTCTTTTAATTCTTCATCTATTATAGTGCTGTCTTTAAAACCAATAACAATTTGTTCGTAAGATTCAAGCGGAAACTCCCCATGTTCGGTAAGGCTTCCCAGATTATACATTTCCCATAAATCTGCTTTATGAAAACCAAAATACTCATTGCAATTCACATAAGTATCTCTATCGAATGGGTTATCGACTGCCGGTGGCATAAATACCAAAGTGGTATTTGGTAGCCTTCTTATTTCTACAAACTTTCTTACTGTATTAAATTGGGAGGTGCAACAAGAAAAAGCATATTCGCCACTTGGCAATTGGCCTACGCAAACAAAATAATGTGGATCAGGAGTGTTTAATGGTGGGTAAACGAAGTAGAATATGCTTCTATGGGTTAAAATGGCTTCAAACTGTTCTTTGGATAAAGCCATCTAAAATTAGTCTTTATCTTCTCTGATGAACAATTTTTCAACCAACTTTAGACTTTCCTCATCATCTTTAAAAATAGGGTGCTTATCCCCAGCATCTTCAAAAAAGTCTTTTAAATCCATTGGATGGCTTTTATACCAATTATTTTCAAGGCCTTCCTCCCATTTTTTCCATTCAGGAAATTCATGGGAAATGTCCCTTATTTGAAATTGGTTTAAATGACCGTAAGTCTCAAAAACTTTATTTAGAGCCTCTAAATCAGTTTTTGAAAATACTTTTTTGTTAGCCTCTTTGAGAGAGTTATACCGCCGCCCATTTGCTTGCAAATACTCATTCGAATAGTTGAGGATAGGTTGTTCTAACCGGTCTGCCACTTGCTCTAAAATGTTTCTAGTACCAGATGGGACAGGGCCATGCTTTAATGCAAAATAATTATCCCCGCTTATTGTCCTTCCGTATTTTCTTAAATGTAATCTGTCAGCTAACCAAAATAGCTTAATAGCCTTCATTTTATTAATGCTTCCGCCTTGTAATTGGGCAAATAGGTTTAAGGCTTGGACAGATTTTCTATGATTAAATCTTATCATGGGTTATACAAAGATAATCAATTAGAACTAATTAATTTAGCTAAATTTAGCTAATTAACTTAGACTTTACACTTAAATTGTTAATAGATAACAACTATATGGCATATAAAATCGTAAAATTAACAAACTGATCAATTTCCCTCGATTCAATAATTTGGACGTAGAAAACCTTTACAAACTTTTTTATAGAAATTCTTTTACATGCATTAAGGGTAACCCCAAGCCATATAAAATTTCTAAGAAGAAGTAGTCCCCTTTAGTTTAAAGCCAGAGGCAAGCAAAGTCTTTTTTACTGAATTGCAGTAT
>JAWXCO010000109.1:0-115103 GCA_034408705.1 Bacteroidota bacterium | reverse complement strand
TTGTTGCCGCTGCTGAAAAAGCATTGGCCCGGAAAAAGAACAGTTAAAAGATTGTTTTAAACTAATTGAGCAGGTTCTTTCTAAAGTGAGCCTGCTTTTTTATTTTTAGGGAGTGAATATCCAATTAAACAAAACCACTTTCCGGTATTCTAAACAAACCAAAGCCCGTCATCAATGCCCCTGACTACAACAAGCGATAGTGAATTGCTAGCCCAATTCCGTAACCCTGTTACGAAAGAACGGGCCTATACCAGCCTCATTAAAAAATACCAGGAAAAGCTATACTGGCATATCCGCCGGATGGTGGTGGAGCACGAAGATGCCAACGATGTGCTTCAAAACGTATTGATCCGGGTATGGAATGGCCTGCAAAATTTCCGGGAAGACAGCCAGTTGTACACCTGGCTTTACCGTATCGCAACAAATGAATGCCTAACCTACCTCGAACAACAGAAAAAAAGGTCTTCGGTGAGCCTCAGTGATGTAGAAAGCGGACTGAGCAACCGGATCAGGGCTGATAAGCATTTTGATTCGCAAAAAGTAGAGTGGAAATTACAGTTGGCCATTCAGCAGTTACCTGAAAAACAGCGAGTTGTGTTTGGTTTGCGGTATTACGATGAAATGCCCTACGAAGAAATGAGCCGGGTATTGGATACCAGTGAGGGGGCTTTGAAAGCCAGTTATCATCATGCTGTTAAAAAAGTAGAGGATTATATGCTAAATCATTAAACTTTGGGGAGTAGAACCCATCTTAATACCGTTCCTTCTCGTCCGTTGTGAGAGGATTTGATAAAAATGACACAGAGAGACAACATATTACAAGAATTGAGTGAGTTGAATAGTACCCTGGCAACTATCAACCTGCAGAACCCTTATACCGTTCCTGCCGGATATTTTGATGGATTGACTGTACAGGTACTCAACCGCATCAAAGCACTTGAAGCTACTCATCCGCTGGAAGAATTAAGTCATTTGTCGCCCGTGCTGAGCAAACTATCTAAGCAACCTCCTTACATTGTTCCCGAAGGTTATTTTGAAGGACTGGCAGAAAAAATTTTACTATTAATCAAAACACAGAATAATAAACTGTCAGCCAAAGAAGAAATAGAAACACTTTCTCCTTTGCTGAGTGGCTTGAACAAGGGAATGCCTTTTGCTGTTCCAGCGGGATATTTTGAAGGGTTGGCAGCAAACACAATCCAATCGGCCCAAAGCAACAACGATAAGCTAACGGCTGAAGAAGAATTAGCATCGCTTTCTCCCTTGCTCAGTGGCTTGAGTAAGAAAATACCTTTTACTATTCCGCAAGGCTACTTTGAATCACTGTCTGAAAATAGCTATAGGGAAGAGAATAAGCCGGCTACAAAAGTTATTCCCATTACCAGCCGAAAATGGTTCCGCTACGCTGCGGCGGCTGTGGTTGTTGGAAGTATTGCTATGGCAGGTTTTTTATTCCTGGGTACTGTTGAAAAAGAACCCGGCGGTAAGGCCCTGGCCAAATTTTCCCGGGATGTAAATAAAATGGATGAAACTCAAAAGAAGGACCTGATGGATTTTATTGATATGAACAGTACAGAGACGGCACAGGTTGATATTGATAATAAAACCAAAGAAGTTAAAAACCTGTTGAAAGGTATTTCAGATGAAGAGTTGAAAGATTTCGAGGAACAAACAGAAGACATCGAAGATGTGCTGATGACAAATTAAGCGAAAATGAAAAATTGGTTATTCATATTATTGCTCTCTTTACTTCCTGGTTTCGCAGCCATGGCGCAGAACGAGGAGCCTGCACGAGATGCTCCAAAAATACAGGAGAGAATGAGGGAGTATATCCAGACTAAGCTTGGACTATCCAGGGCGGAGACAGAAAAATTTACGCCTGTATTTGTTCGTTACTTCAGGGAATTTGTACAAACACATAAACAAAACAGGAGTGACCGGCTTATTTTGCAACAAAAAATTATTGAGCTCCGTTTACGTTACCGTGGTGAGTTCAAGCAGATCATGGATGAAACACGGGCCAATAAGGTTTTTAAATATGAAGACGATTTCCGAAGGGAAGCTATTCAAATCATAAAAGAAAATAGGAGAGACCGGGTGCCTACCCGCCGAACGAGAGCTATTCTTTTACAATAATTTTTATCAAATTATTCCAACAATAATAACCGCTGGCCCTAAAAGCCGGCGGTTCATATTATAACCTTATTGAAACTGGAAGACCGGGTTCTTTACATCATGATAAAACAGGAAGGTCCATTTTTCTTTTTCGCCCTGCTCCCACCATTGCTGCCGCAATTCCATCGCTTTCTTTCCATCATAGTCATACTTGGCGGCAAACTTATGTTTCATCTGTTGCAACTGCGGTGCTTCATCTGCTCCATAAAAAATGGTTTCTTCGTTTTCCTTTATCCAAAAGACCTGATGATGCGGCGAATGGGCCCCGGTGATTGCATACTGGATATACTCATCAATAATACCATTCCCTTCCAGCAGGGTAACCTGCTCCGAGTTTTGAAGACAGACCAATTCTTCCGTAATAAAAGAAGGGAAGCCCTTTTCAAAAGCAAAAGCCAGTTCTGACTGTTGCAAATAATAAGTAGCATTGGGCAGGGAAAGCCGGCCTCCCAGTCCTTCTCTTTCAATACCTACAGCACCAGCATGGTCCTTATGCAAATGACTCATCAATACTTTTGTTACCTCCGAAGAATTGATACCTGCTTTCATCAAATTATGGTGAAGTTGCAAGGTTCCGTTCTTTTCAAAGCCAAGCCCGGTATCGAGCAACAGGATATCTTTTGAAGTGATCACCACAAAGGGTTGAATTTCTACCAGGAGACTGCCCGCAGACCGGGATTGCAAATTGTCTTTTGTATCATCAAAGGGTACAAACAACTTGGTTCTGTCGATCGTAAATGTGCCTTCGGAGAGGGGAATGATTTTCATATTACTGATGCCTGCAAATTAGCGCAAAACCATTTGCCGGTCAGCATCAAGCCGAATTAAAATAAAAAGAAGGATCGTAAAGGTCAGCAACGCAGTTCCTCCATAACTGACAAAAGGAAGTGGAATACCGATTACCGGGGCGAGGCCGATCGTCATACCCACATTAATAGCGATATGAAAAAAGAATACGCCGGCCACCCCGTAGGCATAGCAACGGCTAAAAGTACTTCGCTGTCTTTCTGCCACCGTAATGATCCTGAAAAGCAGGATCAGGTACAAACCGAGCAACACGAAGCTACCGGTAAACCCGAATCCTTCTCCGACTGTACAAAAAATAAAATCAGTTCGCTGTTCTGGTACAAAATCGTACCGGGTCTGTGTAGCTTTCAACAGCCCCTTCCCCAGAACCCTCCCGCTGCCGATAGCGATCTTGGATTGCCGTACATTATAACTGCTGCCGCTTTCCTTTATTTTTTTTGATTCTTCTGCGGTTTCTGATTCTCCTTTTTTCAAATAAGGATTGTCCTTTCCAAACAGGTCATAGATCCGTTCAACCTGGTGCTTCTGCAATATATTTTTGAAAATATACGGGACTGCGAACCGCTGGATACCGACACAAAGCACCCAAAACAAAACGATCTTAGTAAAAATACTCCGCCGGCGTTTGATCTGCCGCCGGAATATATAAGCAATAAACGCAGCCAGTGCTGTTAGTATGATGGCCAGGGTGTTGGGTTCAATAACAATGGTGGCAACGATCAATGCGGCAATTGCAAACCCAATCAGAAGGATAACAGAAGGAAGGCCTTCGCGGTACATAACAATAAAGAAGGCAAAATAAACCAGGGCCAGGCCGGTTTCACTTTGCAGAATGGTCAATACTGCCGGGAATAACGCAATACCCGCAGCAATTAACTGCGAACGGATTTTGGAAAAATCAGTCTCCGGTCTTGACAGGTATTTGGCCAGTGCCAGTGCCACAAAAATTTTACAAAATTCCGCCGGCTGAAAATTGAAAGCTCCCATCTTGATGATGGATTCCGTTCCTTTTACCGGGGAGTGAAAGGGGAATACAAGCAACAGGAAAAAGATGCCCATCACATAGCCGAGGTTTGCTGTAGCAGAAAAAAATTTACTATCAGTTAATAATATAAAAAACCCGATCACTGTACCAATAACAAAAAAGAAAAACTGCTTGCTGTAATCTGTTTTAAATTTTAAGAAACTTTGGAGAACAGGGTCTCCTTCTTTGTAAGTAGCAGCGAAAATGGCAGTCAGGCCAATGGCAACGAGTAAGAAGTAGATACCGGCAAGGCTCCAGTCAATTCCTTTTGATATGGCGGGGTTGCGCTGATTCATTATTTTCTGGCCGTATCCTTTTTATTACCAACAGGCTCCCGTTGTTTTTCTGGTGTCACCATATCTGTTTTCACCGCTTTTTTATTGGGGCTGTCTTTGGGTTGCCGGTCGTCTTTGGTTTTACGATCCTTCACTTCCGCTTCACTGAGATTATCATCCGATTGCAGCGTATCCTTGATATTTTTCAATTCATTCTTCAGTGCCCTTTCCTCTTCCCTTGCTCTTTGTAAAGAGTCCTTCGCCTTCATTTTTTGGAGCATTAATGGTGGAATAAGATTGGTGTTAGCCAGAGCATCAACTCTTGCAAGACGGGCCTTGCTGAGTGTATCATTAATATATTTTTCGATCATAAGGCTTACAATGGGGGCAGCATAAGTTCCGCCATAACGTCCACTGTTTTCCACCACACACATAATGGCGATCCTTGGGTTTTCTCTTGGTGCAAAGGCGCAAAAGAAAGAGTGGTTCGGTTGTTTGACCAGCTGTCCTTTAATATTGGCATAGTTCTCTACCGTCCCGGTCTTTCCGCAGATCACAATACCCGGTACTTTGGAGCCCCGGCCGGTACCACTTTCCATTACCCCCTGCATACCATCATGCACCGCTTCAAAGATGCTGTCGGCGAGGTTGATCGGAATAACTTTTGTTTTGTATTTATCGAGTAAGCCAAATTTATCACCACCATCTATCGAATCGACAATATGGGGAATATAGTAATATCCTTTATTGGCGATATAGGCCATCTCATTCGCAACCTGCAGTGGTGTTGCCGTTACCTCTCCCTGCCCGATACTAACAGAACGAAAACTGCAAAAGCCCCATTTACCCGGGCCAAAGCGTTTGGGGTTATTAAAATATTCCGGAGTAGGAATATTTCCTTTTTGTTCCGTAGGCACATCCACACCCAGCCGGTGTCCCATCCCGAATGCATACATATAATTATTCCATGCCCGCAGGCTACTGTCCACATTGGGATACTTTGGGTTATTGATCACCCGCTGCATCACATTGGCGAAGTACGTATTACAGGAATGGGTGATACCGGATGTCAGGTAATACGTACCGGGGTCCAGGCACCCCATGGGTTTACCACTTCCGCAACCATAAAAAGCACCATTGCAACTGAAAGTGGTTCGGGTATTTATAACCCCTTCTCCCAGTCCCACCAATGCCTGCAGCGTTTTAAACGTGGATCCCGGTGCATAGCTGGCGTTAACGGCCCGGTTTAATAAGGGCAACCGCGGATCGGTATATAAATCAGAAAAATTCTTCCTTCTTTCGGTTCCTGTTAAATAATTAGGATTGTACGTAGGGCTGCTCACCATCGCGATGATACCACCTGTTGCAGGATCGATCGCAACGATAGAACCTACCTTATTGGTCATCATTTTTTCTCCCAATCGTTGCAGCTCCATATCAAGGCTGCTATATAAGTTATCTCCCGCCACCGCTTCTACATCCATGGCTCCTCCTTCATAAGGACCCTGTATACGGTTGAAATTATCTTTGATCAGTACCTGCATCCCTCTTTCACCCATCAGCACTTTTTCATAGCTGGCTTCCAACCCCGTCATCCCTGCATAGTCGCCACTCTGGTAGCCATCTTCTGAATGCTTTTTCAGGTAGTTCGAATCCACTTCACCAATATAGCCAAGGATATTGGCCGCTGCATTAAAGGGATATGAACGGATAGGCCGTTCCTGGATGTAAAAACCGTTTTGAAAACGCCAGATATTTTCCTGTATCCGGGCATATTTTTGCGGGGGCAGGGAAGCTTCAAAAACGGAAGGGCGAAAAGATTTGTTCTTGATAATAGCAGTAATGATTCTCCGTTGAAACTCGGCCGTATCAATATCCATCAGCCGGCAAAAAAAGGCTGTATCGATCCCCTTTGCCTGGGAAGGAGTCACCATCAGGTCAAAGGTCAGCGTATTATTAAGGATAGCCTGTTTGTTCCTGTCCAGCACCAGCCCCCGGGGAGGATACACGGTTTTCCGGAGAATGGCATTATCATCTGCCAGCTGGCTGAATTTACCCGACACCACCTGGAGATAAAATAATTGGGCGATAATGATAACAAAAGCAACTAAGAAAATAAGACGGATAACACGGCTTCTTGATTGATTAAACGCAGACATTTAGTAAAGAACAGGGTAATCCCGGCAGCTACCGGGAGGAGGTAAGAAATATTTTTTTATACATTACAAAGTACGAATTACATAAGGCGGTTTCCAAATCTATTTGAAAATAAAAAAGCTTTTTAAGAAAATTTTTTACCGGCAGGTTCAATGATGAATTTTTCTACGCCGTATTTGTTCGGAATTTTAGTCTTCGTGGAAATAATAATTCTGCAGTGAAGATGAGTAAAAGGCTGATACCTGTAGTGGCAACTACTTTGATCAGGAAGTCTAGAAAATTCCCTACATCCAACCATTCAAGTAATACCATATAGCCATGATGAAGCAGTGTCAGGATAAAAACATATACCGCATAGGGTGTCCATTGCATGGCTTTGGGTGATGGCTCCCGGTAGTTGAACTCCGATGCTTCTTTTGGCGTCAGGATATTGATGATAAAGGGGCGAACATAGGCGATCAGCAAGCAGGCAGCCGCATGGAGACCCGGCGTCATCATAAAATAATCGAGAATCAGACCTGTCAGGAACCCGATAACTAGCAAAACCATCCGGGAAACCGAAAAAGGCAGCCATAGTATAAACAGGTAGTATATATAAGGAGTGATGAACCGGTGCAGGTGCGGGATTTTATTCAGCACATATACCTGGATTAGTATAAAGGCAGCCAGGCGGAGTATATTTCTGAGGAAGTCACTCACCGCGTACTTTTTTTAACTTGTTCGATCTTCTTTTTGGTTTCATCAAAAAGTTTTACCTGCTCTTCCCTGTCCATATTCTCAATTACGTGCACCTGTTGCAGGTTATAAAAGTTGGCAGCGGTCTTTATCTTCAGCAAATACATCCCGGTCGTGTTATCCAACTGCAGGTCTGTAACCGTACCTAACAGGTAACCGGGTGGAAAATTGAAGGACACAGGGCTCGTAAGCACCGTATCACCTTTTTTTACATCCACTGATTTGGGAATCCTCTTCAACGTCAGGTACCGGGGGTCTTTACCATCCCATTCCACTGTCCCGAAATCCCCTGTTTTTTTTAACGAAGCGCTGACCGAATTCTGTACATGCAAGAGGCTCATCACCTGGCTAAAATTGGTACTTACATTGACCACTACACCGACCGCACTGCCATTCGAACTTACTACGGCCATATTATCCCTGATCCCCTGCCCGGAACCCCGGTTGATCTGGATATAATTTTTCTGGGCGTTTACTGTGTTATAGACCACGGTTGCCGGGCGGGAGAAATAACGGCGGTAGCTTCCGGACGTATCATAGAGCACCGAGTCCTGGATCATTTGCATACCTGTGTCGCGTTGGAGAAAGTTACGGGGCAACAAATTCAACAGGGAATCATTCATTTTGTGTACCCGGCGGTTTTCTTCCCGAAGAGTGAAATAATCCTCTCCTTTATTATACAAAGTATTGACCCGCCCGGTCATTTCATTGGCCACCCCGAGAAATTTGGCCCGGTGAAAACGGTTATAATTGAACAAAAACCATAATGCTACCACCTGCAATAGGAGGAAAGTGATGAAAGTCCTGTAACGGCTGATAAAGAGAAATATGTTACGCATAAATTAAGGCACAGAAAGCAAGGTACAAAAGACAAGAAACAAGGTTCAGGATAGAAGTTACAAGACGTTTCGAAACTTGCATTCTTGTGCCTTGAAACTTGGGCCTTTTAGTTTATCGCATTACAAAAGGATACCTGTCATAGTGCTTTAAGGCAATACCAGTTCCCCTTACCACACTTTTCAGCGGGTCGTCGGCGATATGTACCGGTAACTTGATCTTATTGGCCAGCCTTTTGTCGAGACCCCTCAGCAAAGCACCGCCTCCGGTGATATACAGGCCACGGCGGTAAATATCTGCGGCTAGTTCTGGAGGTGTTTGCTCCAGGGCTTTTAATATAGCTTCTTCAATTTTAAAGATGCTTTTATCCAGGGCTTCTGCGATCTCCTGGTAGCTCACCAGTACCTGCTTGGGGATACCCGTTACAAGATCACGCCCATTCACCGGGAAATCATCCGGGGGATTATCGATCTCCTTCATGGCAGCACCCACCTGTATTTTGATCTGTTCAGCCGTACGTTCACCGATCAATAAGCTATGGTAACGACGAAGGGCTTCCATAATATCGGCGGTAAACTCATCACCAGCGATACGGATAGACTGGTCGCAAACGATACCAGCCAGTGCAATCACGGTAATACCGGTTGTACCCCCGCCAATATCAATGATCATATTACCCACCGGCTCTTCTACGTCAATACCAATACCCAATGCAGCCGCCATCGGCTCATGGATAAGATACACTTCCTTGGCACCAGCCTGTTCGGCACTATCACGAACCGCTCTTTTCTCTACTTCCGTGATGGAAGATGGAATACAAATCATCATTCTCCAGCTCGGGGGAAACAATCTTTTCTTGGGATGTACCAGTTTGATCAGCTCCCGGATCATTAGCTCGGCGGCATTGAAATCCGCTATCACACCGTCTTTCAGGGGGCGAACCGTACGAATGCTTTCATGCGTCTTCTCATGCATCATTAGCGCTTTCTTTCCAACCGCCAGCACTTCCTTCGGGTTGTTACGGTTGAGAGCGACGATCGAAGGCTCATTTACTACTACTTCGTCATTATGTATAATGAGGGTATTGGCAGTACCCAGGTCAATGGCTATTTCTTGTGTAAACCAGTTAAAAAGTCCCATTAATTTATTTTGGATTTACCTCCCTCTCTGGCAGGCAGGTTGAAAGCAAAGGTGAAGGAAATAATTTGAATTAGCAAAGCAAAACCCTTGCCGGATAAGGATATTTTTAGCTGGAGGCTTTTGACAAATTGCAGTTAAAAGAATTTTTACGATCGTATTAGCCCGGATTTTTAAGTATTAACCCTACCATTAAATCCAGGACCCTGCTTCCCCGTCAACCTGTTTTACCAACTCCGGTTCAAAAATATTCGCCGTATCATTTATTGAAAAAATATGCGTGCATTGTAAGGATCCATTTCATCTTGTATGCATAATAGCCTGTAAATTTTATGCTGCATTTCAATTAACTTCATTGCATGCGGATCATCACGAGAACAGTTTTGGTTTTATCGATCGTGAGTTTACTGGCAGATATCGCCAGCGAAATGCTGTATCCGGTTATGCCTGTTTATTTAAAAGAAATTGGCTTTACTGTTTTTGGGATAGGAGTGCTGGAAGGTGTCGTTAATTTTACTGCAGGTATTAGTAAGGGCTATTTTGGAAAGCTAAGTGATGAAAAAGGTGTTCGCCTGCCATTTGTAAAACTGGGTTACTTATTAAGTGCTCTTTCAAAACCATTAATAGCTGCCTTCACGTATCCGCTCTGGATCTTTTTTGTAAGAAGTGTAGACCGCCTGGGCAAAGGCGTCCGTACCGCCGCAAGAGATGCTTTGCTTTCGCAGGAAGCTACGAAAGAAACAAAAGCCCGTGTCTTTGGTTTTCATCGCAGCATGGATACAGTGGGTGCTGCTATCGGGCCTGTGCTGGCACTGGTATTTTTATTTTTTTACCCGGGTGAATACAAAACACTTTTCTATCTCGCTTTTATTCCCGGTATAATTTCTATATTTTTTATTTTTTTGCTGAAAGAAAAAAAACAACCTGTATCAACGCTGGCGAAAGGGAATTTCTTTTCCTTTTTTAATTACTGGAAAGTAGCAACCCCGGAATTCAGGAAAGTGGTTACTGGCTTATTGCTCTTCGCTCTGTTCAATAGTTCTGATATTTTTTTATTGCTGATCACCAGAGAAACCATTGGGGACAGTACCGTCACTTTAGGGGGAGCCACGTTCAATGCCGACACCCTGACAATCGCTGCCTATATTTTTTATAACCTTGTTTATGCCGCCGCTTCCTACCCGCTGGGCGTTTTGGCCGACCGGCTTAGTTTCAAAAAAATTATCCTGTTGGGGTTTGCCCTGTATACGCTGGTGTATGGTGGATTTGCTTTCAGTCCTTCAATTCCTGTAATATTTATGCTCTTCGCATTGTATGGCATCTATGCTGCCGCCACCGAAGGAGTGATAAAAGCCTGGATCACTAATTTGGCACATAAAGAAAATACTGCCACTGCCATAGGTTTTTATACCAGCTGCGAAAGTATTGCTGCGCTTGTGGCCAGCATTATAGCCGGGGCTTTATGGACCAGCCTGGGAAGTACTTCCACATTTATTGTAACGGCTGCTATCTCCATTATTGTTTTTATTTATTTTTTACTGAGAATCAAGGCCAACTAATACTTATTTATTTTTTGGCATAGTAATCGCTTTAGATATTTTACAATCGAATTTTACACTAAAAAATTATTATGCGAAAATTTTTTGTTGCTATTGTTTTATTATTCACCGCATCCTTTTCACAAGCCCAAAGTAAAAGTGCCAACGGGTCAACGTATAGAACTGCATTAGGAGTGAAAGTGTGGGATGGAGGAGGAATTTCTTTCAAACATTTTGTAAATGGTAATAATGCCCTGGAGTTAATTGGTTATTTCTGGAACAGGGGAACGAGAATTACAGGCCTCTACGAAATACATGGCCCCATCAGCGGAGCCAGCGGCTTGCAATGGTATATTGGTCCCGGCGCACACGTAGGTTTTTATAACACTAAATATGGCGATGGGGCTTTTATTGGGCTGGATGGTGTGCTCGGCCTGGATTATAAATTTAAAGGTGCCCCGATCAATATGTCGTTAGACTGGCAGCCGTCTATTGAATTCGGTGACAACCGCGGCTTTATAGGCAGTTGGGGCGGACTCGGCATACGGTATACGTTTTAACAAGTGCCCTTTTATATATTCGAAAAAGAAAAGACCGTAGCGATACGGTTTTCCTTTTTCATACCTTGCTGTAAACCCCACAGCATGAAAAATATTTTCTGTCTCCTTCTCATCAGCCACTGTCTTATTATGGCATCATTTGCCCAGGATGTTGAGGCAATCGCTGCACAATATCAAAAAGATCTTGCTAATACCAGAGACTACCCGTATGGCAACAATAAGGAGGCCGGCAAATACTATGACATCCGTGGTTTTAAAATGTACGCTGAAGTATATGGAGAAGGGCAACCCCTTTTAATTATACATGGCAACGGAGGTTCGATCAATAATTTCATCTACCAGATCCCGTACTTCAGTAAAAAATATAAAGTGATCATTGCCGATAGCCGGGCACAGGGCAAGTCGGTAGATAAGGGAGACAGTCTTACCTATGAAATGCTGGCCGATGACTATGCAGCACTGCTGGAAGCAATGAATATTGATTCGGCCTATGTTATTGGCTGGAGCGATGGTGGTATCAATGGTTTATTATTATCGATCCGGCACCCTGAAAAAGTAAAGAAGCTGGCTATTACAGGAGCTAACCTGGTTCCAGATACGACTGCCGTACCACAGGGAATATGGGATATGGTTGTTCCCTCCTATATGCAGCTCCGAAACAAAGAAAGCCGCAATGAACAGGAAAACAATTCTTTCAAGTTGCTCCGGTTACTGGTAGAGCAGCCACATATTCCGTTAACTGATCTGCACAAAATACAAATCCCGGCTCTGGTGATCGGCGGCGATCATGATGTGATAAAAGAAGAACACAGCTTCCTCATTTATAAAAATATTCCCAAAGCCTATTTATGGATATTGCCTGCAGCAGGACACAGTACACCGATCGTATATAAAGATGATTTCAACACAGTCGTGGACCGGTTCTTTTCAAACCCTTACAGAACATTTAATGGAGAAGGGCGATTTTTTTAAACCGCCACAAAGCCTAATTGTTTTTCTATATCGACTGGAAGGGCCGGTAGTTTTCGCCGTTCGATGAGGAAACTGTTGAGCTGTGCGATCTCCCGGAAAATATAATGTTTGTCAGCGGCGGCTTGCAGGTAATCCTTACCGGTACTCCCACCGGTACCGATCCTTGTTCCGATCATCCGATGTACCATATTCATATGCCGGTAACGCCAGCTGCTCAGCTGTTCATCTATTTCCAATAATGCATTCAATAGTTGAAAGGGTAATTGTAATAAAGGGTAGCCCCGGTATAACATAATGAATAAGGCTGCCCGGCTGGCAGCAGGTGAAAGGGTGTCACCTTTACCGCTTTCAAAGATTTCTTCAAAAGCCACCAGGTTGTTTTTTTCTGCATCCGCCAATCCTTCCTGGTAAATCTTTTTATAATTAGCCCAGAATAAACTATCAGCACCTTCTGTTAAAAAAGGCATTCTTTCTAACCAACTGTTCAATAATTGCAATAAGGATTGGCTACCTTCTGCTTTTTTTATGATCGAAACCTGTTCGGGTCTTAATTGTGCTGTGTAATATTCTTTACCATGCCGGTGTTCGAATTTCAATCCCAGTTTGGCCTCCAGTTCTTTGAATTGCCAGCTTTGAAAACCAGAAGCAGGGCGAAGCATATCGCGGAAGTCAAGAAAATCCATCGGTGTCATGGTTTCCATAATATCAACCTGGTGAACCAGTACCCGCAGAATAGAAACACAACGGTTTAACCGGTGAACAACAGTTTGCAGCTCGGGTGAATTATCATTCAGGGCCGGTTTGCTCATGATGGCTGCAATGGAGTTGACTTCGTGATGGAGTTGTTTGAACCAAAGCTCATAAGCCTGGTGAATGATGATGAACAGCATTTCATCATGCGCCGGCAAATTATGTTTTTCGCTTTCCGGTGCCTGTGCACCAAGAATCTTATCCAATTGGAGATAGTCGTGATAATGAACCTCGCTGGCCATAGAAACGTTTTGTGCAAATGTAGCTTTCTTAGTCAAACTCGTAGCCGATATCACTGCGAAACTCCATATCCGTATAGGATACTTTTCGCATTTCATCCTTTGATATTTCTACCGCATCAAAAATGGATTTGCCATACGAAGTAATACAAAAAACCCGGCCTCCGCTGGTTACGACTTTTCCGTCTTTCGTAGCAGTTCCCATCTGGAACAACATACTGTCTTCAGGATTGATATCATCAATGCCAATTATTTCATAGCCCTTTGTATATTCACCGGGGTAGCCGCCACTAACGGCTACTACGGTACAGACCGTTCTTGGATCTGTTTCGATTTTCACCGTATCCAGTTTTTGTTCAGCTACAGCAGCAAATAATTCGACCAGGTCATTTTTCAGGCGTGGTATCACCACTTCTGTTTCAGGATCTCCCATCCTGCAGTTATATTCTATCATATAAGGCTCATCACCTACGATCATAAATCCGAAAAAGATAAAGCCGCGGTATTCCAGGCCTTCTTTTTGTAAACCCTGCACGGTTGGCTGAATCACTTTCTCTTCGATCTTTTTCATCAACGCATCGGTGGCAAATGGAACCGGGCTAACGGCACCCATACCGCCAGTATTGGGGCCAGTATCACCTTCACCTATTCGTTTATAATCTTTGGCTTCAGGGAGGATCACATAATTTTTGCCATCCATTAAAACAAAGACCGACATTTCAACACCTTTCAGAAATTCCTCTATCACCACTCTTTTACCTGCTTCACCGAATTTGGCCCGCTGGATCATCAGTTCAAACTCAGCAATGGCTTCCAGGTGGTTTTCGCAGATCACCACTCCTTTGCCGGCAGCTAATCCATCTGCTTTCATCACGATAGGTAAACGATGGTTTTTCAGGTAACCGATCCCTTCTTCATAATTGTCGACCGTGAATTCTTTATAGGCAGCCGTTGGAATACCGTGCCGCAACATAAAGGCTTTGGCAAATGCTTTGCTGCCTTCCAGTTGAGCACCATCTTTGCGTGGCCCTATAACGTCAATATTTTTCAGCTCCGGGATGCTGATCAAAAAATCAGTAATTCCTTTTACCAGTGGTTCTTCGGGACCTACGATAACGAGGTCAATTTTTTTATCGATACAGGCTTTTTTGATGGAGTCAAAATCGGCAACAGCAATAGGAAGGTTGTTGCCGCATTTTGCGGTACCGGCATTACCGGGAGCGATGAACAGGCTTTCGCAAAGAGGGCTTTGGGAAAGTTTCCAGGCAAGGGCATGTTCCCTGCCACCGGAGCCTAATAAAAGGATACGCATAGATAAATCAGTTGCTGGATTTTAAGTAGTACTTCCCCCGCTGCTATTAAAGGGTAAAAATATTGCTTTGCGAATATCGGGTGTATCCGTTAAAGATGGATGGAAAAAATTTTGGGTGGCTAAATTTCTGTATTTTGGTTGCTGCAACGGTTAACGATTCTGATTAATCATTAAAAACAACTTGTATGAGCCAAAATGTACTTCCGGCAGATGCTGCCAGGTTAGGCAAACACCCCAAAGGATTATATGTACTTTTCTTCACTGAAATGTGGGAACGGTTTGGGTACTACCTCATGGTTGGTATCTTATTTCTGTATTTAACTGACACGACAACGGGTGGGAAAGAATTTTCAAGAGGAATGGGAGCCGACGTAGTAGGAAGTTTTATTGCTCTGGTTTATCTAACCCCGTTTATCGGCGGATTGATTGCCGACAGGTACCTGGGCTATATCAAATCCATTTTCATTGGGGGGGCACTGATGGCGGCGGGCTATCTCGGATTAGCAATCCCGGGGGATATGGCCATGTATGTTTCACTCGGTCTTATTATCGTTGGTAATGGATTTTTCAAACCCAATATCTCTACCCTGCTGGGAAATATGTACAATAAAGAAGAACTGAAACCATTAAAAGATAATGCATATAATATCTTTTACATGGGGATCAATATTGGTGCCCTGGTTTGCAATTTCGTAGCAGCTTATCTCCGCAATAACTATGGTTGGGGTTATGCATTTTCCGCGGCTGGTGTCGGCTTGATCATTGGATTAATCTGGCTGGCTGTGCAGGTTAAACATGTAAAAGAGGCAGATATCAGGAGGCCAATGCAACCGGGTGATATGCCCATTTCAAGTATATTCATGTCGGTATTTCTTCCAATGATCGTTTTTGGAATTATTGGATGGATCATTCCGGGAAATTTTTTCAATTCCGACTCCAACGATGCTTTCATTTTTGCCTGCATTCCCGTCATATTCTTTTATGTAAACCTGTGGAGAAAAGGTAGCGGGGAAGATAAAAAAGGAATTGGTGCATTACTTTTCATCTTTACCGTTTCGATTATCTTCTGGACAATTTATAATCAAAACTCTACCGGGCTTACAATCTGGGCAGAAACACATACAGACCGGCAAATAACTGCTGCTCTCGAAGCACCTGCCAGCAGTGTGGATATGGTACAACGCATTACGTCTGAAACCCGGGAAACAGGACAGGTGGATGAATACTTGCGGGCCGTAACCGATAGCGCTGGTAATCCAATTAAAGTAATGGGCCCGGATCCTTACCTGAATAACCTGCCAAAAGATAAATGGCCGGCACAGGGACAAGAATTAAAATTGATGAATGCGGAGCTATATCAATCTATTAATCCATTCTTTATTGTTGTACTTACACCAATACTGATCGGCTTATTTGCTTTTTTGAGAAAACGCAATAAAGAGCCCTCTACCATGAGTAAATTCGGCTATGCGCTCATCATTTCAGGTTTGAGTGCAGCAGTGATGGTATTCGCCGTCATGTCTGTACCCAGCATCTACTTGCATAAAACAGGTGGTATCTGGTTAGTACTTACTTACTTCATTTTTACGATCAGCGAAATTTGCTTAAGCCCGATAGGCTTGTCATTAGTATCCAAACTAGCGCCGCAACGATTAACCGCATTGATGATGGGCGGTTGGTTCCTTTCCACTTCCCTGGGCGGTAAAGTTGCCGGGGTAATGGCCAGCTTCTGGGATAAAATTCCTGACAAAAGAATCTTCTTCGGTATTATTACTATTGCTGCTATTTTGGGTGGTTTATTAATATTCAGTCGTATTAAATCGCTGAATAAAATAGTGAGAGACAAAACCGGCTCTGCATAAATATCCAAAAAATCATGATTGAAAGGTGGCCATTATTGACCTCCTTTTTTTTATTTTCTCTAACGTCATTTTCCTTATCTTGATTAATAAAAGCCCTGATTATGTGGAAGAAACATCCAAAAGCATTGCCCTTCTTATTCTTTTCCGAAATGTGGGAACGGTTTGGCTATTACCTGATGATCGGCATCTTTACACTCTACCTGAAAGACTCGGTTGATGGTTTTAATATGGATGAAAAAGATTCGGCCAGTCTCTATGGCACTTTTATAGCCCTCGTATTCTTCACTCCTTTTCTCGGCGGCCTGATCGCTGACCGTTATCTCGGCTATCGCCGGTCCATTATTTTCGGTGGCCTGCTGATGGGTGTTGGTTATTGCACCATGGGTATTCATAATGAAACGATGCTCTATGTGTCCATGGCCCTGGTAATCGTAGGCAATGGATTCTTTAAGCCCAATATTTCCACCCTGTTGGGCAATGTTTATTCCACACCCCAACACATGCACCAAAAAGATGAAGGCTATAATATTTTCTACATGGGCATTAATATCGGAGCTTTTGTCTGCAATTTTTTTGGAGCAGCACTATATACCACCATCGGATGGGGTGCTGCTTTTGCTGCTGCCGGTGTGGGAATGTTTATCGGCGTTATTACTTTTATTACCGGCACCAAACATTATAAGGCCTACGATGTAAGAAAACCCCTGCATCCGGGCGATATGCCACTCGGGAAAATATTGGCACTGGTCATATTACCATCGATCATTTTTGGAGTTATTGGCTGGTTTATTAAAGGAACAGAAGGATTTGTTTTTGATTCAAATTCCACGGATGCTTTCATCTTTGCCTGTATCCCGGTCTTGATTTTTTATGCTGCTTTATTGGTAAGAAGCAGCAAAGAGGAGCGGCCGGCGATGGGCGCCATGCTTTCCATTTTTGCAGTGGTCATTTTATTCTGGGCCATCTTCAAACAAAACGGTTCTGCCCTCAATACCTGGGCCAGCCGATACACGGACCGTTCCGTGAGCGGAGCTATGGGCAATTTTTTAGCCACACTGAAACAAACCGATAAACCTGTTAACACCACGTATAAACTGGACAGTGTTGTTAAATTGGATCACCAGTTCCGCAAAGTGAAAGTGGAAGGCAAAGAAATAAAAGAACTGGGTTATCCTTCTTATTTTAAAAATGTGGCCGCTGAAAAATTACCACAGGAAGGTGAAGTGGTTAAAGCCTGGCTACCCAGCCTCAGCCAGTCTATCAATCCGTTTTGGGTTATTGTATTAACACCGCTTATTGTTGCCTTTTTTACCTGGCTTCGCCGAAAAGGAAAAGAACCCAGCACGCCTACTAAAATTGCATTTGGCTTATTGATATCTGCCTTATCTGTATTGATCATGGTGGCCGCCGTAAAGGTTGGCCAAAATGGCGCCGATAAAGTAAGTGTATGGTGGCTGATCGGCAGTTATGGTGTTGTTACAATCGGTGAATTATTTTTAAGCCCCATGGGTTTATCCTTAGTTTCCAAACTCAGCCCGGTGCGGATCACTTCACTGATGATGGGCGGTTGGTTCTTATCTACTTCTATTGGTAATAAACTCAGTGGGATCCTCGCCAGTAAATGGGATGAGTATGATAATAAAACCAGTTATTTCTGGTTGAATTTTATTTTACTGGGAGCTGCCGCCGTTTTTTTATTTGTGTTGCTGAAATGGCTGAATAAAGTGATGAGAGAGAAAGGTGTGAACTGAGAAGTTGCGAGCTATGCACTGTGGGTTACAAGTGAGGTCCAGGTTTAAGGTCTGGTACTCGCCACTCGTGCCTCGCAGCTTTTTTCCTATCTTCCCAGTACCAAAAAAATTGCCATGACTGAACAAACTCAATTCAAGCCGTTTGTACCTGCTGAAACAAAAATGGCCGAATTAACGGTTAAATCTATTATTACCGGTGCCATTTTTGGAATCATTTTTGGTGCTTCTACCGTTTATCTTGCATTAAAAGCAGGGTTAACGGTTTCGGCATCTATCCCGATCGCAGTTATAGCTATCACATTAGGCAGGAGGTTTTTAAAAACTACCATCCTGGAAAATAATATCATCCAGACAACTGGTTCAGCCGGTGAAAGTATTGCCGCCGGTGTTGTATTTACACTACCCGGATTTTTATTTTTAAGTGACCCTAACAGTGCTAATTTTTTCAACTACTTCACTATTCTTGTACTAGCCATATTTGGAGGAATATTGGGAACATTAATGATGATCCCTTTACGCCGTTCATTAATTGTACAGGAACACGGCACATTACCTTACCCGGAAGGAACAGCCTGCGCTTCAGTATTAAAAGCTGGTGAAAAGGGTGGTGATTTTGCAAAGACAGCTTTTATGGGTCTTGGATTTGCCTTTGCTTATGCATTATTGCAGAAAATATTTCATGTAATCAAAGAGGCACCTGATTTTGCAACACGGCAAACAAATAAGATTTTCCCATCTGCTAAAGTGAGCGGTGAGATCACTCCCGAATACATGGGAGTCGGTTATATTATCGGACCAAAAATTGCCGGTGTGCTGGTAGCCGGTGGTGTACTTAGCTGGTTTGTATTGATACCGCTTCTTTCATCCGTTGTTAGTGCAGATGTAATTGCTGCGCAATTGCATAAACTTGGATATATAACTGATCTGGCAAAACAAGGGCCTGGTAATGCAGGCACCTGGGATCCTGTTACACATGATTTCGCAGATTGGTCATCGGCTGTTTACCGGGCCTATATCCGGCAAATTGGCGCTGGTGCGGTGGCTGCCGGTGGTTTTATCACCTTGATCAAAACGATCCCCACAATCATCTCTTCATTTAAAGGTAGTATTGGTTCACTGAAAAAAGGCGATGCGGCTGCAAAGGCAAATGTTCCAAGAACAGAAAAAGATCTTTCGATGAAAGTGGTGGGTATCGGCAGCCTGGTGCTGTTAGCGGTGATCGCATTAATGCCAGGCACCTTAATTCCCGGTGCCAATATCGGCAGCAAACTCCTGTTAGGATTGTTGGTTATCATCTTTGGAGCTTTCTTCGTCACCGTATCATCAAGAATAGTTGGCATTATCGGATCCTCCAATAACCCGATCAGTGGTATGACGATCGCCACGCTTATGGGAACCTGTTTGATCTTTATTGCAGTAAAATGGACAGGGCATTTTTATGAACCCATGGCCCTTGTAGTAGGTGGAATGATTTGTATCGCCGCAGCCAATGCGGGTGCTACATCCCAGGATCTAAAAACAGGCTATCTCGTTGGCGCTACTCCCAAGTACCAGCAGATCGCCTTATTTATTGGTGCCATCGTTTCTTCCCTCGCTATTGGTGCCACCATTAAAATATTGGATACTCCTACAGCTGCTATGGCAGCACAGGGAATTGAACATGCGATAGGTACCGATACCTACCCTGCACCACAGGGAACATTAATGGCGACATTGATCAAAGGAATTCTTTCCTTCAACCTCGACTGGCAATTTGTACTGGTCGGCGTATTCATTGCTATTGTAATGGAATTATGCGGCATAAAGGCATTGAGCTTTGCTATCGGTATTTATCTTCCGCTGTCGACCACGCTTCCCATTTTTATTGGTGGAGCCATCCGCGGGCTTGTTGAATGGAGACAGAAAAAGAAAAACATACAGGTATCCGCAGAAGAAGAAGATCTGGGTAAAGGAAATTTATTTGCTACAGGCTTGGTGGCCGGGGGTGCTTTAGCCGGGGTACTTGTTGCTATATTGTCTTCCATACCAAGTGTAAACAGTAAACTCGCGGATGTCAGTGCTGAACACAGTATAACACAGGGATTAGGCAGTGAGGGATATAAGTGGTTAGGAGTTGCCTTCTTTGCTTTGATGGGGTACATACTCTACAAAATTGGAATCACTAAAAGAAAAGCAGGATAAACCGGGAGGCGGCAGTTTTTAAAACTGTCGCTTTTCGTTACCGATTAAAGCCACCAAAGAGAAAAAAATAAATTAACTTTTCTGCTATGCCTTTGCGCTTACTTAAATTTCTGATTCCCTTTACGATTTATGCAGGAGCTTTTGTTTCTTTCAACTCAAAGGGCTGGATAATCAGTCTGCCTCTCTTATTTGCCTGGGTCTTTATCCCGGTAATGGAGATTTTTATACCTCCCAATCCACGAAACATGAATGCAGCCGAGCAAGAACTCGCCAAAAAAAATAAGGGCTACGATTGGTTGCTATATATTGTAGTCATTGTACAATATGCAGCTTTGTACGAATTCCTGGTCTCCATGAAATATGATACCCTGACCTGGTACGAGATCACCGGCAGGATAGGAGTCATGGGTTTGCTTTGCGGTACTTTTGGTATCAATGTCGGTCATGAACTGGGTCACCGGGTGAATCCATTTGAACAAACGCTGGCAAAATCGCTTTTACTCACTTCTCTTTACATGCATTTTTTTACTGAACACAATAAAGGACATCATAAAAGGGTGGCCACCCCGGAAGATCCCAGCAGTGCCCGTTATGGTGAACCGGTTTATACTTTTTACTTTCGCACTATTATTTTCAGCTATGTCAGTGCCTGGCATATTGCCAACGAAGAAACCAGAAAAAAAGGTAAGTCAGTTTTTTCGTTGCACAATGAAATGATCCGGTTCTCCTTTATTCAACTTGCTTTCCTCATACTATTATACTTTGTCTTCGGTGGATTGGTCACCATTTATTTCCTTGCAGCTGCCCTGATCGGTATTTTATTACTGGAAACAGTTAATTATATAGAACACTACGGCCTGCAACGCAAAGCAACGGGCGATGGTAAATATGAACGGGCCATGCCTGCTCATAGCTGGAACAGTGATCATGTGATCGGCCGGCTGATGCTTTTTGAACTCAGCCGGCATAGCGACCATCATTACCTGGCAAGCCGTAAGTACCAGCTGCTCCGTCATCATGATAAAGCACCGCAAATGCCCACCGGCTACCCGGGGATGATGATATTGTCCTTGTTTCCACCGGCTTGGTTTTATGTAATGAACAGGAGAATAAAAGAAATATCCAATCAAAAAAATACGAGGTGATAGCTTTTGCCGTTTTGAAGCAGGTCGGCCATTAGCATCTGCCTTTTTATTTATCTATAAAACTAACTATATGAAAAAGTATGCTCTGCTTGCTATTATTTTTTTCGCCACCTTCTCATTTGCAAATGGCCAGAAAAACTGGAGACCTTTTGCCGGCCTTCATGTTTCTGCCAGTAGTGACTTTTATTATGTCGGGCCCTCATTCTCAGGAGGCGTTATTCATGCCTTTGGGAAAAAGAAAAAATGGAACTGGGCACCGGAGGTACAGTATTTCAGACAATATGAAACTTATGGTGATAATGGCACATCGCATTCATGGGACAAATTTGTTTCATTTTCCATCCGGTCGAACTTTAATTATAAAATCGGAAAGAACCCGGCTAAAGGGGTTTTTATCGGCGGAGGCTTTGGTTTCCAAAATGCTAAAGATGAATGTGTTACTGTTACCCAGAATGGACTAATCAAAGAAGAAAATGTTCATTATGATGCCATAAAGTTTGGTGCTGTAATGCTTACATTTAATGCCGGATACATTTTCCCATTAAAGAAAAACAAATCAATACAAACAGTTATTTCCATTATCGGACCCCAAACTGCTAAAGACTATTTAGGCACATACTTAGAGGCCGTTTCACTAATGAATGCCGGTGTGAGAGTAGTGCTTTAAAGCACTTTCTATAACTGCTATTTAATTGCGTTTGCTGTAAGATAGGCTGTAACATGAACGCCTTGTTCATCGGTTAATTTTGCTCTGGGAATCATGTAAGATAAAATAGCCTCCCAGCGCTGAGCAGTGTATTGGTCAGGTTTGGGCAAGTCGTGGCAGCGGCCACAGCGATTGATGAAGATTGTTTTCCCCATTACCCTATCAGGTTGTATATCAACTGTTTTTTTGATGTTGGTAGCGGAGCGGGTCAGCCGGCCGGCTCGTAATCACCGGTACAGCTTTTTTATTGCAGGTAAACATAATTGCAGAAAATATTATTAAATACAGCATTGTTCTCTTCATAACCCTTTGTTTGGTATGTGGGTGATTTTACGGCGGAAATTGTCTAATAAATCCTATGACCAGAAATAATCTCTCCCAGTTTACTCATCTTGCCGAAAATTAAATATATTTATCAGTCAACTTTCGATACACTAAATCAAATTAATTTTTTTTATGAAGAAATCCCTCGTATTGCTTGCCGGAGGTTTTATGCTTATCGTTGGATGTAATAAATCTTCCACTCCTAATGATGATTCAGTTAACAATGAGGAAGAAATAACTGCTACCCAGCGCAAATGTGCTGCTGATGAGGTATTGCAGGAAAACCTGAAAACCGATCCCTCGTTGAGGCAACGTATGAATGACATCGAAGAATTTACAAAAAGGGCCATTGCTAATCCACAGCAATATCGCTTAGTGAACGGAAAAATAGAAATCCCTGTTATTGTAAACGTTTTGTATAAAACAACTTCTCAGAACATTTCCCTGGCACAGATACAGTCTCAAATAATAGTTCTTAATGCTGACTTCAAGGGTACTAATGCAGATTACAATGCCAGCAACCCTTATAATGCCGTGAAAGCCGGGGATGTTGAAGTAAGTTTTGTTATTGACAATACCGCTACTGACATTGTCAGAAAAAAAACAAATAAACAAAGCTGGCAATTAAATGACGGGATGAAAAAAAGTAGCCAGGGCGGAATTGACCCAACAAGTCCAACTACAAAATTGAATATCTGGGTTTGTAATTTAACAAGCGGCTATTTAGGCTATGCCCAATTCCCGGGCGGGCCTGCTGGCACTGATGGCGTAGTGTTAGATGATAACGCTATGGGAACTACAGGAACTGCAGCTGCTCCTTTTGATAAAGGAAGAACTGCTACCCATGAAATTGGCCACTGGATGAATTTGCGTCATATATGGGGCGATGCTACTTGTGGCAATGACCAGGTAGGTGATACCCCTGCTCACAATACAGCTAACTATGGCTGCCCCGGCACAGGCCACAGAAGCACCTGCTCCGGCACACCTTTAGAAATGACAATGAACTATATGGATTATACAGATGATGCTTGCATGTATATGTTCAGCCTCGGACAAGAAGCAAGAATGCTGGCGGTATTTGCTGTCGGGGGGCCTAGAAATAGTTTTGCCCAATAGAAGAATATTTTTTTAAAATGAGAAAAGTCCTGGTTAATAAAATAACCGGGACTTTTCATTTATGGCAAGATTAATAAACTTGTTAGTTTAAAATTTTTGCTCCAAAATAAGAATGAATGGCTTCAGGTAATGCTATTCCTTTGGCTGATTGATTGTTTTCCAGCAAACAGGCAATAATTCTGGGTAATGCCAGCGAACTTCCGTTTAGTGTATGTACCAGCTGCGGCTTTCCGGCAGCATCTTTAAAACGAATCTTCATCCGGTTACTCTGATACGTTTCAAAATTGGTCACAGAGCTTACTTCCAGCCATTTTTCCTGTGCTACACTATATACTTCGAAATCGTAAGTGATAGCAGAAGCAAATCCCATATCGCCTCCGCATAACCGTAAAATACGGTAAGGAAGTTCCAGACTGATCAATAATTTTTCGATATGTCCAACCATTTCATCGAGTACTTCATAACTTTTATCCGGGTGAACAAGCTGGACCACTTCCACTTTTTCAAACTGGTGAACCCTGTTCAAACCTCTTACATCTTTACCAAAACTGCCCGCCTCCCTTCTGAAACAGGGGGAATAGGCCGTCATTTTAATAGGTAAATTTTCTTCCTTGAGCATTTCATCCCTGTAGATATTGGTAACAGGTACTTCAGAAGTTGGTATCAGATAAAACTTATCCTCCGGCATATAATACATCTGCCCCTCTTTATCCGGCAATTGACCGGTGCCATAGGCTGATGCCTCGTTCACCATAAACGGCGGATGATACTCTGTGTAGCCCGCTGCCGTATTAAAATCTAAAAAATATTGGATCAATGAACGTTGCAGTTTAGCTCCCTGCCCTTTGAATAAGGCAAATCCGCTCCCGGTAATTTTAGCCCCGGTTTCAAAATCAACAATATCATATTTTTTTATCAGATCCCAATGCGGAACAGAGCCGGCTGGCAACTGAGGCTTGATGCCGCATTCTCTTACTAGTACATTGTCTGCAGGTGTTTTGCCTACCGGCACCTGTGCAGATGGCAGGTTAGGAAGCTTAACGAGCTCATCCTGCAGTTTCTTCTCCACTACCGCCAACTGTTCTGAAATGGGTTGCAGGGAAGATTTTAACGCAGCAACTTCCTGTTTTTTAGATTCCGCTTCTTCCTTTTGGCCTTTTGCCATCAACATACCAATCTCTTTGGAAGTACTGTTTACTTTAGCCTGGTTGTTATCAAATTCTAATTGAAGTTTTTTTCTTTCATCATCCAGGGCAATGATCGTATCAACTAGCTGTAGTTCGGCAAAATGCTTGATCGCCAGTCTTTCCTTTACTGCCTGTGGATTTTGCCGTAGTGCCTGTAATTGCAACATGATAATTTCAATTTCCGCAAAGATAAAGGAGAAGCGATGAGCGGCAACTACAGGCAGCAGGGCCAAAGTGAAAACCGGATAAAAGCACTGCCCGCTTATCTTTGCAGCATGAGAGCAAATGATGACCTGCAGCAACGCTGGTGGAACCTGGAAGCCAAACTGGTTGAACGATTTACAAAAAAACCTGATGTGGAGACTATTTTATTCCTGATCGGCATCCAGGAGTTCGGTAATATCAAGGAAAAATTTACCAAAGAGCAAAAACAGGACCTGATGCATATTGCCGTTTGCAGCCTGCTTTCTCCCAGTGGCTATTACGAACTGGAAAGTGTGGACAAAGATGGCTGGCCTCATTTTAAGCAGTTAAAACCAATGCCGGATATGAATGCGTTTGAACAGGAAAATTTTCTGAAAGATCATATCTTACTTTATTTTGAAAATCATACCCTAATCGATTAAAATAATAGGATGAAAAAATTATCGCTGTTACTCACCTTTTTCTTTTTTACTGTTGTTTCCTTTGCTCAGAAGGATTCTATTGTCACTAAAAAAGATAGAAAAAAAGATGTGCTGCTGCAAACAAGTATGGGAGATATGACTATCCGGCTATCTGATTCTACTCCGTTGCACCGGGATAATTTTTTGAAATTAGTAAAAGTGAAATTTTATGACAGCTTGCTATTTCATCGGGTTATAAAAGATTTTATGATCCAGGGTGGTGACCCCAACAGCAAGTATGCAAAAGCCGGTGAGCAACTTGGCATGGGCGGGACTTCGTACAAGGTCCCTGCAGAATTCAGGCCAACACTCTTTCATAAAAAAGGAGTAATTGCAGCAGCCAGAGATAACAACCCCGAAAAAGCAAGCAGCGGCAGCCAGTTTTATATTGCACAGGGAAAAGTTTATACTGATGCAGAACTTGATGCATTAGAAACAGGGAGAATAGGAAAAAAAATACCTGCACTGTACAGGGAAGCGTATAAAACAGTTGGCGGCATTCCTCATCTTGACCAGGGCTACACCGTGTACGGCGAAGTAGTAAAAGGTATGGAAGTAATTGATAAAATTGCTGCAGTAGAAACCAGCCGTGACAGACCGTTAACAGAAGTAAGAATTATTAAGGCCAAGCTGGTGAAAAGGAAAAAGCATTAGTTAGAATATTCTGTAATAATATTTAACACCCCTTAAACTATAGAATATTGCCCGATATTATTACTTTTAAATCAACTAAATCAACCGTTATGAAAAGGTTTCTCTACCCTGGCTTAGCAGTATCTTTATTTTTTGCCTTATTTTCTCTAAACTCCTGTCAAAGGGAAGTTGATGAAAAGTTAGCTGCCCAGCCGCCGATTTCTTCAAAAGATCCGGCAAAATTATCAGCCTCTTTAAAAGTATGGCATGGTACCCGTACATCAGGTAACCCGCCTCCACCAACAGGTAACAACCCAGCTTTAGACCCTACTGCCAACCCTAGTGTACTTGCCATTGCTGGCAGATATGCGATTATAAAACCAGAAATAACGAATGGTTATGTTGCCGGTTATTATGTAGGAGTACCGGGAGCAGGACAATATTTTAAAGTAGATTTTAAAAAGCCACGCAATATTGCAGGCCGAGGTATTAACCCAACCCGTTCGGGGTTTATGCAAAGAGTTACAACAGGAACCGCAGACAGTTCAATTGTAATAGTATTACCGCCTAATATAAATGTACCAGATACTTTTTGTGTTACTTACTGTCCATATGATTCATTAGGTAATATTGGTCAGCCTGTAACTACTTGTATTTATGTTACCAGCCTTGGTGCCGGTACTGGTAATGGCTGGTTGCAAAATGATTTTAAACTAACCTCTTCCTGGGATTTAACAAATGGATTGAGGACGAATGTTGATACTATTATTTTTAATAAATGGGCTGCTTCTTATGAAGAGGGCTATGGTTACTATTGCGATCAAACCCAAAATCCTCCAATCTTACTAAAAGGCCCCTTAAATGGACAGCCGGCTATCATTAGTGATTCCGCTTTTTACATAAAAAATAATATCCGGTTTGCTATTAATGGCGCATTTGACTATAAAGATATAGAGCAGCTTAAAGACCTTGACCAGTTTAATAGTACCTGTAGCCAGTTTACTTTTTATCCTATTGATAATTATGCCGATTCCCTTACAGGAGCATACAGCTTTAATTCAACTACCAATAAGCTGATATTAATTTTTGAATTTGATGGATTAGGATTACCTGACCCTGAATATTGGGAATATGATGTAATAAAACTAAACAACAATCATTTTATTCTCAGGGATCCAATAGAAAACTATTATATAAGATTTGAGAGATGATTTTTTGAAACAAAAATGCCCCATCTTGTTTTAGACCGATGGGGCATTTTTGTTATTGATTAAAGAATTTATTGCTGCCCCATTCCTCCGCCATTTTCTGTACGTTTTGATTCATCTTCCACTGCTGACTTTCTTTGACGGGCACCTTTTACCTGGTTGCTTCCAAATCTAAAATTGAAATTCAGTTTGTATTGAGGAATCTCACCTTGTCCGTTAAAAGTGCTGTTTGCACCGGCAAAATTGGTTGACCCTCCCCACTTCATTGTCTGGAAAACATCACTTACTGCAGCTTTCAATGTACCTTTCCCTTTAAATAACGTTTTCTGTAACCCAACATCTACCGAACCCATTGCAATAGACTTTATCACTCCCTGCCAAACAGAAGGCGAAAGGAATAATCCGCTCAATTCGCCTGTCCATCCTTTGCCGAGCTTAAAACTGTTTTGCATAAAATAGGTAACCGAGAAAACTTTTAAATCAACTTTTCGGTCGCCTCCGCCAAAATCAGCAACATAATGTGAGTAGTTTGCATTTGCTGTAGCAAAGAAACTATACCACTTATACTGAAAGGGATAGCTGATATTAAGGCTAAATACATCCTGATTAGCCAGGTTTCGTTTCGTTAAAAACCCTTTTGTTTTATCAATTGTATCAGGTATCTGTGCAAAAATATCATTTACACGGCTGTAGTTTAGTTTTGTTGTAAGCCTGTATTTGTAAATATTCGTTAAGCTAAAACTGTTGGTATACTGCGGTCTGAGCAATGTATTGCCCTTCATAAATGTGTACTCGTTTATTTTGAATTCAAATGGATTCAAATCCTGGTAAGCCGGTCGGTCAATACGGCGGCTATAAGCAATTGTCCATTGTTTCATTGGGTTCTTATTGAATGTCAATGCAGCACTTGGGAAGAAATCGGTATAATCTCTTTTAAAAGTTGAATCATAATTTATCCAGTTGCTACCTGCTTTATTGCTACCTGTAGAGATTCCTCTGGAGTGCGTATTCTCAGCTCTCAACCCAAATTGAAACAGTATTCCTTTTTTCAATTGCTTGTTGTAATTAACATACAATGCATTAATATTCTCTTTGTATGCAAAGCGATTGCTCTTCGCAGTATCGAGTACCTTACTATTTGTAAAAACATCATACCTTTTAAAATCGTTATCAGTATTTACGATACCAACCTTACCCCCAATACCCAGTCTGCCACCTTTATAATTTTTCTCATAGTCAGCTTTCAAAGAATACACATCAATATCTGTTGGCGAAAGCATACTGTAAATCACCCGGCTGATTTCTGATACACCATTGGGCTGAAAATAAAAATTGGGCTGATATTGATCTGACCTGATTTTAAAGAAGCCATAATCTGCGTCAATGTTCAACTCGGTGCCGCCTGTAACTGCATAACGATAATTGAGGTTTGTATTTACGTTATTCCTCGTCATATCGTTGGTATTAGTGGCCTTAAGGATGCGGGTCAACTGACCGGTAGGCATATAAGTAAAGTACATGGGACCAGCTGTTGTAATATCATTATTGGCAATGTTACCACTAACAACGGCACCTATAGTACTTTTTGCATTAATGAAATAATCCATTCCGCCTTTGAAACCATGGGTATTGTTATTGAAAATAATTTTATTGGTTTGCTGAAAGAGGGTATCAAACTGCTCTCTTCTCGAAGTAATTGTCAGTAAGTTTTTCCCATTGTTATAATTATAATTCCCAAATACATTGATGCTTTTATTCCGGTAATTAAGGTTGATTCCGGTATTATATTTTGCATAAACCCCTTGCACATAACCCGCATTTACAGAACCATTTGTTCCAAAAGTTTTATTCTTTTTCAATTTGATATTGATAATTCCGGCATTACCAGCTGCTTCATATTTGGCAGAAGGATTCGTAATAATTTCAATGGCTTCTATCTGTGCCGATTGAAGACTCTTTAAATAGTTGGCCAGGTCAGCGCCGGATAGCGGTGACGGTTTTCCATCAATAAAAACCTGCACACCGTTTTTACCGGCAAGGCTAAGGTTATCATCTTTATCCACCATTACACCAGGGGCTCTGCGCAAAAGTTCTAATGCATCATATCCAACAGAATTGATAGTACCTTCTATATTAAGGATTGTTTTATCAGCTTTTACTTCAATAATTGGCTTTTGTGCAGTTACGACTACCTCTTTCAGGTTACCTGTAGCTTTTGTAATCGTCAAATCCGGCACATTCATACTACCAGAACCCGATAATTCAAAAACTTGTGAATAGGTTGTGATATACCCAACATGAGAGGCACTGACCAGGTAACTACCCGCTTGTGAAGCTGAAACAGAATACCGCCCGTTATCGGAAGTAGCCACCAATTTAACCACGGATGAATCCTTAGCTTTTAAAAGGGATACGGTTGTTTTGTCAAGGCCCTTGCCTTGCTGGTCTTTTACCACACCGGTTACCTGTTGAGCCTGCGCAAATGAAACCAACAGCACAAATCCTGCAAAAAACGAAACTAACTTTCTCATATTCAATGCTTTTTTAATTTAGACCGCAAATATAATTCTGTGTCACACAATTGTAAAAGCATAAACCGACCAATGGTATATTTGTTTGCATGAACGGCATCTTTTTCCCGGTGAACTGATTATTGATGATGAAGGTTTACAAACCTTTTGCCCAACAGCCCGTATAAAGTATATCCTAAATTACCTTAGGTTTGCAAATTGCCTACCTTCAGGCAGGTTTAAAAAAATAAACTGAATATGAATTTTCCTGCTAATCTCAGATATACAAAAGATCATGAATGGGTAAGCCTGGATGGCACTACTGCCACCATCGGTATTACTGATTTCGCCCAACGGGAACTGGGTGATATTGTGTATGTGGAAGTGGAAACAATTGGTAAAGAACTGGAAGCCGGTGCTGTTTTCGGAACAGTAGAAGCGGTGAAAACCGTGTCTGACCTTTTTCTCCCCGTTAGCGGAACGGTCACTGAATTAAATCCTGCCCTGGCCGGCGCCCCGGAAGCAGTAAATAATGACCCATATGGGGAAGGATGGATGGTAAAAATGACCGTGAATAACCCTGCTGATGTAGAAGCCCTTTTAAATGCAGCGGGATATGAAGCCGTGGTTGGCTAAATCCGGCTTATTAAAGTTCCCGTATATGAACCAGGACACGGTTATTTTGTTAGAAATAGCTATTGTTTCTTAACCAACTATAATAATTGAATTCCAAAACCACATACAGCGAACAGGAGCTGGTGGCTTTGCTGCAACAGCGCAACGAAAAAGCCTTCGGCTATTTGTACGATAACTACTCCGGCGCCTTGTATGGCATCGTTAATTCCATTGTTACAGACAAGGAGATTGCGAATGATGTACTACAGAATGTTTTCGTTAACATCTGGAGAAAGATAGAGTCATACGATTCCTCCAAGGGAAGGTTGTTTACCTGGATGCTGAATATAGCCCGGAACGCTTCGATTGATGAAGTGAGATCAAAAGGTTTCAGGGACTCGCAAAAAAACCAATCTTTGGGTGAAAACGTAAATTTTCCGGGCGCTGTAACAGGCCCTGCCATAGATGATGTAGGACTTAAAAAAGTTCTGACGAAATTGAAAGGCGAGTTGAGAGTCTTAGTGGATATGTCGTATTTTCAGGGTTTTACCCATGAAGAAATTTCAAGGGCACTCAATATACCACTAGGAACGGTGAAAACAAGAATACGAAGTGCATTGATACAATTAAGAACAATGATTTAAATAAAGTGAACGTAAAGGAATACATATCAAGCGGAATAGTGGAGAGCTATGTACTCGGCCTGGCTTCTGAGGAAGAAAGGAGAGAATTTGAGCAGTTCTGTTCACAATACCCGGAACTATTGGCCGCCAGAAACTCCTTTGAACTGGCCCTGGAAAAGCAGGCCCTGGAAAATGCTATTGCCCCGGCAGTTGATGTGAAAAGTAAAATTTTTGAACAGATTGCAGGAACAGGAAAAGTAGTGACTATGCAGCCAGCTGCTATCAAAAGAACTAACTGGTTCAAATATGCTGCCGCAGCTTGTGTTATTTTACTGGCAGGCAGCCTTTATTACAATCTGACGCTGTACAATAAAAATAAAGTTCTTCAGAATAATTACGATACGAACATAGCAAAATTGAATAGTGTTGAAAAGGATATCGAAATCCTTCAGCAAAATCCCAATATCAAAATGGCTTCGATGAAAGGATTGGATGCTTCGCCCCAGTCCTATGCCACCGTCTATTGGGATAGTACTTCGCATGATGTGTACCTGATGACCAATAACTTACCCATACCGGCCAGTGATAAGCAATACCAGCTCTGGGCTATCTTTAACGGGCAACCTGTTGACCTGGGCGTATTCGATATGAAAAAAGAAAAACTCCTGATACAAGCAAAAAATGCACAGGGGGCAGAAGCTTTTGCCATCACGCTGGAAAAAAAAGGTGGCAGCCTTACACCTGAAGGCACCATGTATGTCATGGGCAAGCTCTAAGATTTCCCTTCTTTAATTCAATCTGAAATGGTGGTTTTCCCGTAATTGGGAAGGCGTAAATATTGCTATAGTAGTTTTGGTTCTATAGTTGGTTAAATAAAGGGGCCTCTTTTGGGGCTCCTTTCTCTTACCCCTGATCTCTCCCGCTCGGGAAAATTTTCTGACTTAATATTGTGCAAACTACTGCAGTTTGAAAAAAATAAAACCATCTTTTCTGCCCGGCATTTGCTGGCTTATCATTTCGATTTTCCTGCTCACGATTCCGGGGACTGCCTTTCCACAAGAAAACTGGCTGAATAAAATATGGTTTGACAAATGGGTGCATATCGGAATGTTTGCCATCATGGTATTGCTATGGTGCTGGGCAACGCTCCGGCTCAACATAGAAGACCAAAAAAGGAAAGCCGTGTTCATTGGCCTTGCTTTGCTATCGTTGCTGTATGGAATAGGAATGGAGTTCGTTCAAAAATATTGTGTGACTAACCGTTCGTTTGATTCAGGAGATATCATTGCTGATGGGGTCGGTTGTGTTATTGGGCTCTTCTACAGCCTGGGAAGGTTTAAAAAAAATTGACCCCTGTAGAAACAGGGGTCGCAACCAAAACTAACTGCTTATGAGAAAATTTACTGTCTTAAATATGTACTTCGAACTTTGCAACGAAGTACTATAATGAGTTTCGAAATAATCGTTGTTTGATAGTATAACGCAAATTTACTGCCAGTAGTATCATATTTGCTGTTAAGGAAAGTTTAAAAGAGCCGATCTCAGTAATTCCCCTAATTTCTCTTCGTAAAATTCTGGGTAACTATTCTATACATAGGATGCATCTAAACAAACTATTACACAGCATACAAGCCAGTTTTTTTCAAAATTTCCTCTGAAAAAGCTGACAATCAACTGACAAAGAACTTATACTATATATTGGACGACAGATGCATTCAATACCTTCAAAATTTCATGCCAAAAAGCTACAGGAAATAAAAAAACCGTTTTGCCCACCTTTTAACCCGGAATTACCGGCAGGTTTGCAAAACGGATTTCGCCTAAAGTTAAAAAAAATTATTTGATAAATCCCTTAATCAGGTCCATCAGCCCGCCACCGCCACTACTTTCTCTGCCCTGGAAACTGTTCTGGGCTTTGTTGGTCAGCTGGCCGATAATATCCTGCAAATTAAAACCACCGCCTGAACCTCCATTTCCTCCCCCACCTGTAAAGTTGTCAAGAATATCCTGCAGTTTAGATCCGCCATCATTTGTATCCGAATGTCCGCCACCACCTGTTAAAGAGCCGATCAGGCCGTCTAGGGTAGTACCGGCATTATTGGGATCATTGGTTTGGTTGATCAGCCCACTCAAAGCATTTGGGATTAGATTATTGGCAACACTACTGGCTGAAGAAGGACTCATTTTATATTTACCTACCAGTTTGCTGATAAAATACCCGATCATCATCGACACCATCGGGTTTTTTAATAATCCCCCGATACCGACGCCTGACTTTGTACGGCCTGTATTACCACCTCCCTTAAAAAGGTCGAGGATATTCTGAAACCCACCACCAGCAAGTACATTCTGAAAACCGCTGGCAATTGTTTTAGTGGCATCTGCCATCACTTCTTCGTTGTTCTCATTAGGTACTTCGGGGTTGTTAACCACAGTATCCTGTCCGAATTGTTTTACAATATTGAAAAGTTGATCCAGCATAATGATAGATTTTAAAAATAAAAAATGAACCCTTAACAGCAAAGTAAGTATTTACCGTCAGCCCTTAAATTATTTTTGTTTCTGGTCGATAGGAAAAATTAATTCTGCCTGGCAAGTTTCTCGGAGTTTTCGGCAAATTGTAATGCGTCTATAAGCTCATTGATATCACCGTTCAGCACTGCATCCAGGTTATATAATGTAAGTCCGATCCGATGATCAGTAACACGGCCCTGCGGAAAATTATAGGTCCTGATCTTGGCACTGCGGTCGCCGGTACTCACCAGGCTTTTTCTATGACGGGAGATTTCTTCTTCCTGCTTTCTTACCTGTTCTTCAAACAACCGGGTACGAAGCATCTGCATAGCTTTTTCCCGGTTACCCAGCTGCGACCGTTCGGTCTGGCATACTATTACGGTACCTGTGGGAATATGGGTCAGCATCACTTTTGTTTCCACTTTATTAACGTTCTGGCCACCGGCTCCCCCACTCCTGGATGTTTCCATTTTGACATCCGCAGGGTTTAATTCAAAATCCACTTCTTCAGCTTCCGGCATTACTGCCACCGTAGCTGCAGAAGTATGAACACGGCCGCTGGCTTCTGTATCCGGCACCCGTTGCACCCGATGTACACCGCTTTCAAATTTCAAAGTACCGTACACGTCTTCTCCTGTTACTTCCAACTGTACTTCTTTATAACCACCAACACTGCCTTCATTCTCACTCAGCAGGGCGGTCTTCCACCCTCTTCTTTCACAGTAACGCATATACATCCGTAACAGATCACCGGCAAACAGGCTTGCTTCATCACCACCCGTACCGGCCCTGATCTCAAGAATGGCGTTCTTTTCATCCTGTGGATCTTTGGGTATAAGCAGCTGTCGGATAGCCGACTCCATCTGTGTTTTCTTTTCATCCAGTGCCGGAGATTCCACTTTGGCCAGCTCCCTCATTTCTTCATCATCCCCGGCAATGGCTTCCTTGTAAAAAGCAATATCATCCAGGAGTTTTCGATATGCTGAATAAGTGGATACTATTTTCTCCAGACTTCGGTACTCCTTACTGGTTTCTGCAAACTTTTTATTGTTGCCCACGATCTCGGGATTGGTAAGAGCTACTCCCAGCTGGTCAAATCTTGCTTTTATCGCTTCTAATCTGTCTAACATAAATGATCAAATTCCTGTAAGGCGGCAAAATTAACGATTTGGAATTTGGGATATGATATTTGAATTTTGAGTATGGGATATCAAAAATTCAGGGCCGACCAACTATTTGACGGGTATCATTTTTTAGAAGGCGACCGGGTGCTGGTTACAGATGAAGAAGGCATGATAAAGGATATTGTAGCCAGCAACGAAGCTGGTGATGATATCCGGCAACTCAATGGAATTCTTTCTCCGGGTTTTATCAATTGCCACTGCCACCTGGAGTTAAGTCATATGAAAGGGGTGATCCCGGAAGCAACCGGCCTGGGTAAGTTTGTGCTGGACGTGGTACAACAACGGCACTTCCCCGAAGAAGAGATTTTAATAGCTATTGAAAAGGCAGAAGATGAAATGCTGGCAAACGGAATTGTTGCCGTGGGAGATATTTGTAATAATGCTTTAACGCTGACGCAAAAGAGCAGGGGCCGGATGTATTACCACAATTTTATTGAGGCCAGTGGTTTCAACCCGCAAATTGCCCGGGAGCGGTTTGAAAGAAGTGTTGGCTTTTTCCGGGAATATGCAAAAAACTATTCGATCCCTGTCGAATCCAATTCCATTGTTCCCCATGCTCCTTATTCCCTAGCTGATGAATTATGGAAAATGATCATTCATTTTCCCGGCAATCATTTATTCACAATACATAACCAGGAAACGGAAGGAGAAAATGAATGGTTCATGCATAAACAGGGAGAGCTGGCAACTATGTATGCCGCCATGAATATTGATACCAGTTTTTTCAAGCCCTCCGGCAAAAGCAGTTTACAAACCTATCTGCCCAATTTTCTACCCAATCAATCGGTGATACTCGTCCACAATGTACATACTACAGAAGCGGATATTTTTTTTGCAAAAAACAAGGGCAACACTCTCCATTGGTGTTTATGCCCGAATGCTAATCAATATATATCCCGACAGCTACCGGCTATAGAGCTTTTGATGAAAAATGATTGTGCAATCGTACTGGGAACAGACAGCCTCGCCTCCAATCACCAATTAAATATCCTGGAAGAAATAAAAACTATTCACGAGAATTTTCCCAAAATTGAAATGGAACACCTGTTGCGATGGGGCACCAGTAACGGTGCAAAAGCCCTGCAAATGGATTCCTTGCTGGGAAGCTTTGAGAAGGGGAAAAAACCAGGGGTAATCGTCATTGAAAATAATTTTACTGCTAACCGATTAGCCTAATATCTCCCGCAACACCGGCAAACTCCTCATTGTTCCGAAATCAGGTATATGCAAAGCATAATACGTTTCATACACGTACAATAAGTTGCGTCGAAAATCATGATGGAGCTTAATGTCTTCCAACTCTTCAGGTTGCATCACCTGTAATAATTGAGAGGTAACAGCTGCCTGCTTATTTTCCAGAAAATTCAGATGGCGCGGTTGTTCCCCAACAAAACTTCCTTCCTGCAGGTCAAGGTAGGGATGCCTGTCGCTGTAATTATCCGTGACCCGGAAACCAAAATGAAAGGGGAGGTGCAGGGCAAAGAATAAAGGCAGGTTGGCCATAACGGAACCCTTGCATTGATCCAGCTGCACAAAAATATCTTCTATAAAGTGAAAGAGTTCGGGATGGGCTTCCGGTTGTTTTAAACATTTGGTCAGTAACTCCACCATGAATAGTGCAACTGCATTCTTGGGCACATCGGACAAAATATGCTGGTAAATAACGGCCCACCTGAATTCTTTGACCCGATTCAGGTGCTTTAATTCATTGTGGTATACCACCAGGTCCAGGATAGCCGCCGGCTGAAACAAGTTGGCTTTCCCGCTTCCTTTTTTGGAACTGGTTCTTACTCCGTTCACGAGGTAAGATTGCACACCAAATAATTCGGTGAAAATGGTAACGATGATACTCGTTTCCCCATACTTCACGGAGCGGAGTACAATCCCTTTTGTTTTATGGAGTTTATCCGGCATTTTATTTTGCCGGAAAGACAGGAAGTCGGAAATTTGTTTCGTTCCCGCCTTAGCGCCTTCCCGGCAGTTTTTATTTACTTATAAAAAAAATCTTTCCTGCCATTCGTTCTTTTTTCCCATCACCACTTACCAGCACAAGATAAACGCCGCTCGATATCGGTTGCCCTTGATAATTTTTGCCATCCCAAACAGCCTGCCCACCCAATGCTTTGGTTTGATATACCAGTCGCCCATCCAATTCAGTGATCTTTACTACCGCATTATTCGCCAGCCCCCTGATACCGATCGTACCACTGTAACCAGCAGGTACCGGGTTCGGGAAAACCAGTATTTCTTCATTAGCTTCACTCGCTTCTGTTGCCGTACTTCGAAAAGAACAAATACCTTTTGCTGTAGCAAAATAGACTTCCCCTGTTTTGCCATCGATCGTTACCTTTCTTACATCACTGTTTAGTAAAGGGCTATTGTCTTCCGTAAACTGGTAGATCACTTTTTCTCCGCTGGCACTGATAAGGAATACACCGTTTTTAGTAGCGACCCATTTCCGGTCGGCACCATCTACGGCAATACTTCGCACTTGCAGTCCCTTGAATAAAAACCCTGCAAAATTTCCGTTGAGAACAATGGGCAGAATAGCTTCACAGGTAGAGGCTGAAAAAACATCCTGCGGACATTGGATCACTGCCATACCATCAGCAGTTCCCACCCAGATAAAACCACTTTTATCTATTGCTACCGACAGCACTTCAGCAGTAGGGAGGTTACCATTGCCGGCACCCGCCCCATATCTTCTCCACCGGTCATTGTTTGTATCATCAATGGAAGTACCATGATCATAGCAGATCAATCCATTACCCAATGGTGACACGATCCACTTATAATTATTATCGTCAATCTCGATCTCTGACAAAGCGTTTTGAAATAAGGAAAAGGGCAGTGTGATATTTTTCCAGTTACCATCACTCTTCCGTACCCGTAACGGTTGTGCAGCACCAAAATTGGATATCCATAAATTATGATCACTATCAAAAGCCAGACCCGCTACCCGGTAACTTCCAGGATCTCCAACTGCGGCTCCCAAATTATTTTGTTTAAAGATCTCAAATACAGGCCCTGGTTTTATATGCAGTAATCCTCCTCCAAATGAACCGGCCCAGATCGTTTCATCTCTTTTATCAATGGTAATTGCCATATAATCCAGCAAGCTGTCAATAGGATTGTACCTGTACCGGTTGATATTATTCCAGTTTCCCTCTTTGAATGTATAAATACCATCGCCATTATATTGGTAATTCCAGGCTGTATTGACGGAGCCCGAACTTGCATAGAAAGTATTATTATTAACTACCAATTCACCGCTGGCGATTTCCTGCGGAGAATTGAGAATATATTGTTCGTAGTTTACTGTAGCCCCAAAATGCGACAAACAGGCAAACTGGTCGGCCACCCACGGTTCATTATTCAACAGAATCGCTTTACGGGGAAAAGAAACTGCTCCCGTATTAGCCAATGTTCTGAAAACAGTTCCATCTGCATTCAGCAGCACGACCCGGCTGATGCCATTGAGCTGCCTTTCGCATAGCTGTATCTTATTCTCTGTAGCATTGCTGCTAACATAGGGCCAGGCGTCGGTGTAAAACAAAGACCAGTTAGTTCCATTTTGCACAAACAGGGAATCATTCTTTACGACAACTACTTTATTCTGTATCGTCAGCACATTTTTACAGGCCCCAGCCGCTAACCCATTTGTACCGCTAACGGTTTGCCAGTTGGCATAATTGGCCAGGTCGGGAGCTGTAATCAGTGCTTTCTTCAACCCTTCTTCGGTGGCCGCATAAAAAAATATTCCGTCGCTGCTAAAGCCATTTACTTTTACCTGGTTGCCCCCGTTGCCAATAAACCAGGAGTCTTTTACTTCGTAACGGTTGGCATCAATAACAATGACACCGAGCCCGGTGGAGAGATAAAAAAAATTGCCCAGGGGGTAAATATTATAAATATTCTTGTCACCAATAATGGTGGAACGTTTTATCCCCGGTACATTGAAAATATCATTCCGGTAAAGAATATCAATATTGCTGTTGGCATATGCCACAAGGAGTTTTTTGCCGTCCGCATCATACCTGATCGCACTCACCCCGGTTTCACTCAACCCGGTCACCCGGCTGAGTCTTTCAATTATATTACCGGCAATTGTTACCGTAAACAAACTATAGGGTGTAGCACAGTATACCTTCCCATTACCGGCGGTTAGATCAATTGCACTATTATAAGGCAAATGCTCTCTCCATTGCCCGATAGGTGGGACGGGATCCTGTGCAACAGCGAATAAGGCCAGCAAACAAGGCAATAGGAAAAATATTTTCACCTGTCAAAAATATTGCAAAGCTTTTTAGTACAGGATAGTTTTACCCGTTTAAAGTTTTGTATGAATCCCGCCTGCATGACCCGGAATAAAAAAGCTGTTGCAGCCAGGCGTTTAAACCTTAAACAAAGAGCTTCCTGACTTTTTTTACCTTTCTTTGTTCCTTTTAACCACCACCTTATGTGGCATCGCCTCGGACAATTTATTCTTACGTATCGTCTGCCTTTGCTGCTTATACTGGCGGCCTTGTCGGGGTATATGGCCTACCAGGCCAGTAAGGTAGAGTTGAGCTATGATTTTTCGAGGGCCATCCCGGTCAATAATCCTAAATACAAAGCCTACCAGGAGTTTCGTAAAAAATTTGGTGAAGATGGCAACCTGCTTGTTATTGGTATACAAACAGACCAGCTTTTTAAGGAAAAGCTTTTCAATTCCTATGCTGCATTGCAACGCAACCTGAGAAAAGTAAAGGGCGTGGATGATGTGATCGCTGTTCCTTCGGCCATTAGCCTCGTAAAAGTGCCGGATGCAGAAAAGTTGAGAGCGGATACTATTTTCCCGGAACGTTCTATGTCCCAGGTGGAAATCGACAGCGCCGCCGCTACTTTCTTTAATCTTCCTTTCTATCGTAGTCTTTTGTATAACCCCGCCACTAATGCCTGGCTGATGGGTGTCCGTATCAACAAAGATCTGATGGCTTTAAAAGGAAGGATGGATATTGTGAATAACATCAATAAGATGGCGGACGATTTTGGCAAAGCCAATAACCTGGTAATTTATCATAGTGGCTTACCGCATATCCGTACTGTTCTATCAATGCGGATCGTAAAAGAAATGAGAATGTTCATCCTGGCATCCATAGTTCTTTCTGCACTTATCCTATTGATCTTTTTCCGATCCCTGAGTGCCATGTTGCTTTCATTGACAGTAGTCATGCTCGGCGTTATCTGGAGCTTTGCTACCATACAAATGATCGGGTATAAAATAACCATCCTGAATGCACTGATACCGCCGCTGATTGTGGTGATAGGTATTCCCAACTGTATTTATTTTCTCAATAAATATCATACGGCTTATAATGATGCTACGGTCAACTCCGGGGGCGATAAGAAAAAAGCCCTCGTGATGATGGTGGCCCGGATGGGTATTGTAACACTGTTTTGCAACCTCGCCGCTGCCATTGGCTTTGCGGTATTTGCATTGACCCAAAGCCAGATATTGAGAGAGTTTGGTATTGTAGCGGGTATCAATATTGTAGTTCTGTTTTTCATTTCGTTAATTTTAATACCGGCTGTGCTCAGTTATTTGCCGGCACCCAAAGCAAGACACACTAAATATTTGCAAAATGCGGGACTGAAACGCTGGCTAGACCGGCTGGAAGGATGGTCACTGAATCACCGAAAACTGATCTATATTATTACTACTGCTATTGTAGCCATATCGGTTGTAGGGGCCACCCGGTTAAAAACATTGGGCTTTATTGTAGATGACCTGCCGAAAGAAGATAAATTATATACAGACCTCCGTTTTTTTGAATCCAATTTTAAAGGGATTATGCCATTGGAAATAGTGGTGGATACCCGGAAGAAGTATGGGGTCAGCCGCAATCTGGGTAACCTGGAGCGAATCGATTCACTATCACAGTTCCTGGCTTCCATTCCGGACATTGCAAGACCCCTTAGCATTGTAGATGGGCTAAAATTTGCCAAGCAGGCGTTTTTCGATGGCGATAGTAATAGTTACTCTATGCCTTCAAGCTATGACTTGCCTGCCCTTTCACAATACCTGAATTTTAAAGGCGACCCTGGCCAGGCAAAAAATTCTTTTGCCAAGATCGTGACTACGTTTATGGATAGCACGAAGCAGCAGGCCCGGATCAGTGTAAGCATGGCGGATGTGGGAAGCAATCGTTTGCCCTTTATGCTTGACAGTATTCAAACGAGGGCGGAATACTTATTTAACCGCGACAGCATTGAAGCCCTGACGGCTGATGAAGCCACCATAGCCTCGCACAAAGGAGATTCTTCCTGGGGCAAAAGAACCCACACGATCGAATTGACAGGCACCAGTGTTACTTTTCTGGAAGGCAGCCGGTATATTCTGAATGGATTAAAGGATAGTATTCTCTGGGCTTTTTTATTTATTGCTCTCTGCATGCTTTACCTGTTCCGGTCGGCCCGGATCCTGCTCTGCTCCCTTATCCCTAATATTATTCCTTTGCTCATTACTGCAGGTATTATGGGTTGGGCTGGTATCCCCCTCAAGCCTTCTACGGTATTGGTTTTTAGTGTGGCGCTTGGGATTGCGATCGATATCACGATCCGTTTTTTGGTGAATTATAAACAGGAACTACCACATTATAATTATGATATGAAGCAAACGGTGATCGAAACCATCCATAGCACCGGTATCAGTATCATTTATACTTCACTGGTACTGATCGCCGGCTTTGTCATCTTTTGTTTTAGCGGATTTGATGGGACCAAGGCCCTTGGCTGGCTCACTTCCATTACCCTGATAACCGCCACTTTTACCAACCTTGTACTGCTCCCGGCTATCCTGATCTCTTTTGTAAAGATGAAAAAATAGACAGGTAGATGCCAAAGTCGCAGAACTTTCTAACTGTTTGTCAAGACTTTAGAAAGTGTTTAAAAAATATGGGTTAAGGAAGGTTTTTTATCAAACAGATTCTGCGCTACCGGCTGTATAATTTTTTGAAAAAATAATTGTGATGTACTAAATTGCGCCATCCCGCAAGGGCTCTGATCTTCATTTTTATATACTAAAACTAAATGCACATGAGAAAATTGTTACTCCTCCTTTTGGGGGTTGTGTTCTTTGCATGTCAGGCAATGGCGCAACGTACTGTCACTGGTAAGATTACCGATGATAAAGGAACTCCCCTTCCTAAAGTTACTGTACAAGTAAAAGGTACCACCACCGGTACCGTAACAAAAGATGATGGTACTTATTCCATCAGTGTTCCTGCCAATGGAAAAGTATTAGTAATTTCTTCTGTGGATATGCAGGAGCAGGAAATAGCTATCGGTACTCAGTCAGTGATAAACACTTCGCTGAAAGCTGATGATAAATCATTGGAAGAAGTGGTGGTAACGGGTTATCAAACAGTAAGAAAAAAGGATATAGCTTCTGCTATTTCCAAAATTAATGCTGCTGATATTGATAATTTACCAATAGCCAACTTTGCACAGGCAATGCAGGGTAGAGCTGCCGGAGTAGCCGTTTCTGCAGCCAACGGTATTCCAGGTGGTTCAATAAGTGTAGTAATCCGTGGTGTAGGTTCAATTGGGGCTGGTACAACTCCATTATACATTGTAGATGGAATACAATTAAACACAGGTACCGGATCAATCAGCACACAAAACAATCCATTGAACTTTTTGAATCCGGATGATATTGAATCAATTGAAATATTAAAGGATGCTGCAGCGGCGTCCATTTATGGAGCAAGAGCTGGTAATGGAGTAATTTTGGTTACTACTAAAAAGGGGAAGATTGGCAAGGCCAAGTTTACTTTTAATGCTTATACAGGTCAGGCTTCTCCCTTAAGAGTTTTAGATGTAACAAATACACAGCAATGGTATGAGTTAAGAAATGAAGCTCTTATTAATGCTGGCAATTCACCAGCTATTGCCAGAACAACTGCACTAAGCAATCTGGGTCTTGCCTCAACAGTAACACAAGGTAAAATAGACAGCCTGCCAACTTATGACTGGCAAAAAGAAGCTTTTGGCCGGGGCGGAATATTTAATGTGGAAGCATCAATGCAAGGTGGTACACAAAATATCAACTATTATTTATCTGCTTCCTACTCAAAACAAACTGCTTTTATTGAGCCTGCAGACTTTCAGCGTGGCGCCCTTTTATCAAAAGTAAGTTTTAAAGTAAATGATAAGATTACAATTGATAATACACTTAGTATTAGTACAGTTTCTCAAAATGCACCTTATAGTGTTGGAAATACGGGATTTGGTAATCCGGCATATTCCGCTGGGATGATGTTAACCGTCAACCCCATCTTTAATAATGACGGTACTTTCTTTGGATTGCCCGGCACCGGTCAGAATATTGTAGGTACATTTAACCATAATATTCTTGCTACGGGCAGATTGGTAGACTACCGCACCAGAACCAACCAGTTTGTAGGTAGTGCCTCACTTACCTACAAAATTCTTCCTGACCTTACATTAAAGACCTTAGTTGGCTTGGATTACCGCCTTACCCAAGACCACAGATATACCGATCCAAGGATTAATGATTTCTTCAGCGTTGGTGGCCGTCTCTCCGACCAAAGTGATTGGAATACTAACCTGATCACAACCACTACCGCCAACTACACCAAAAAAATTAAAGCTGTTCATAATATTAATGTTCTAGCCGGTGTCGAGTACAGAAAAGATCAGAACCAGTGGTTTCAGGCAGATGTTGCAGGTTTCCCAACCTACTTACTGCAATATGCAAGTGCAGGAGCCACAGAAGATAATGCATCCGGCCAATGGACTGCCAGCTCAACTTTTTCACAGTTTGGTAAATTTGGATACGCTTACTTAAGTAAGTATATTTTCAATTATACTGTTCGTCGTGATGGTTCCAGCAGATTTGGAACAAACAACAAATTTGGTGTTTTCCAATCAGCACAGGTAGCCTGGAATATAGACCAGGAGGCATTTCTTAAAAATTCCAAAACCATTTCCGGACTTAAAGTAAGATACTCATTTGGCCAAACAGGAAACGACCAGATTGGCAATGTGCTTTATGCACAGTTATACAGTGCAAGCCGATTGTATGGCGGTAGCTCTGGTATTTTTCCAAGCCAGTTAGGCAACCCTGATCTAAGCTGGGAAACAAGGGAAGAAAGCAATTTGGGGCTTGATTTTTCTCTTTTCAAAAACAGGATAGAGCTAACTGTTGATGCTTACAAAAGAATCAACAAAGACCTGTTACTACCCCGTGCACTGTATAATACAACAGGCTTTTCAAGCGTTCAGCAAAACCTGGGTAAAGTTGAAAACAAAGGAATTGAATTATTGCTATCTGTAATTCCATTTAACAGAGGCTTTAAATGGAAATCATCTTTTAATATTGCCTTCCAGAAAAATAAATTACTTGAATTGTATGATGGGCTTCAAACCCTGCCATCTGATAATTCTATCAGAGTTGGCTCTCCATTGGGATCCTTCTTTACTTCCGAGTGGGCAGGTGTTAACCCGGCATTGGGTCGTGGTATGTGGTATGATATCAATGGCAACATAACATACAACCCTACTGCAGCAGATAGAAAAATTCTTGGTGATATCTATCCTTCCCATTATGGGGGCTGGAATAACACTTTCTCCTACAAGGGTCTTTCTTTAGATGTTTTCTTTCAGTATGAATATGGTCGTGTTAGACAAGATGGACAGTTTCAGCAAATGATGCGTATGGCAGGTGCAACGGTAAACACACTTTTGTATGGATACAATACCCGCTGGCAAAAACCCGGCGATATTGCCCCTACTCCACGAACTGTTAATGGATTAGGCGATATAAATAGTGTAGGCTGGGGTACCGGTACCCGTTATGTATTTAAAACTGATTATATAAGACTGAAACAACTTACCCTGAATTATGACATACCCGCCACTATTTCAAAAAGATTCAACATGGAAAGTGCACGGTTTTATGTTCAGGGCTTGAACTTGTGGACATATACTAAATGGCCAGGCTATGATCCTGAATTTACCGGTGATAATTTTGGAATTCTTCCACAATCAAAAAACATTACTGTTGGCCTGCAAGTCAGATTCTAATTTCAATTGTAAAAAAATTATTTATGAAAAAAATAAATTCGAATTTAATTATAGTGGGACTTTTTACAGGGCTGCTTCTACAGTCTTGCAAAAAACAATTGGATATCCCTTCCCGTAATTCAATTGATGCTTCATTAGCTTTATCTACTAAAGCTGGTATCGAAGGTTCTCTTAACTCTGTATATTCAATTTTAAAGAGAGAATCTTTTTATGGTAGAGATTTATTCTCCATCACCGATGCAATGGCGGATATAACATTTGCTAATGGCCGTTCATCAAGATTACTTGGCGAAAATCGTAATCAAAGTCTTTCCAATATCACTACCGCTTTATGGTCTGGTGCATATGGAGGTATCAATGAAATAAATATTACTCTTGCGGCAATACCCGGAATTGCTGATGCTACCCCATCCGATAAAACAAGATGGGAGGGAGAGTTTAAATTTATGAGAGCTCTCTTTATGTTTGAATTGGTTAAGAACTATGCTTACATCCCTACATTCACCGTCCCTGCACAGGATAAAGGTGGTGTGGTTATTAATCTTCAGGGATTTTCTAACCCAGCTATTGCTGCTGCCTTTCGCCCTTCAAGGGCTACAACGGCTGCCTGTTATGCCCAAATCATGAGTGATCTTTATGCGGCAATTAATCTTTTAGCTAATAACGGTCGGGGTTCATCAACAGGAAGAAACTATGCCAGCAAACATGCTGCATTAGCCTTAAGCTCCAGGGTTAGATTGTACGAAGGCAATTGGGTAAAAGCAGATTCTTTCGCTACTGCCGCTATTACTTTATCTGGAGGTCTGGGAGCAATGAGTACTACCACAAACTATGTTTCTGGTTGGAGAACTGCAGATCATCCGGAAGGTATTTTTCAGGTATGGTATCAAAACATATTAGAAAATATAGGTCAAAACACCTCACTGGCCGCTACACATACAACATTAAGAGCACCGGGCGCACTTTTTGAAACACGGCAGGGCCAGGGTGATTTAATGCCGAATGCCTTCTTACTATCACAGTTAGGTATTTCAGGTTTTCCTGCTGGATTGGCAGCGCCATCACCACCACCGACACTTACTTATAGTAATGATATACGTAACAGGCTTTTTGAATGGGGAGCAAATGCTTCAGGACATTATGTAGAATGTACTAAGTGGCTGGGTAAAAATGGCGGAGCAAACTGGGATAATACGGTTGTATTGCGTTGGGCTGAATTATTTCTGAACAGAGCAGAAGCAAGATATCAGATGGCACAAGAGGCATTAGCCTGGGCCGATTTAAATGTTATCCGCTCTTCGAGGTATGTAGGTTTTGTAGTTCCCGGCGTACAGGATTTTACTGGCCCTGCATTGCTTAATGAAATATTAAGGCAGCGTATGCTTGAGTTTGCATTTGAAGGACATCGTTTTTATGATTTAAAGCGTTATGGACTTACAATTACAAAAACAAATCCTGCTGTTACTTTACCAGCTTCCGATTTCAGATTGTTGCCAAGAATTCCGCTCAACGAAGTTGATGGCAATGTGAACATGGTACAAAACTTTGGTTATTAATAATACAAACAAGAAAAATTACGACATGAAAAAATATTCTTTTCTAGCTTATATAGGACTTGCTTCTTTGCTGCTTACCTCCTGCATCAAAGAAGATATCAAATCGTTTCAGGGTGACCCGGTTATTGAATTTGATGCAACAGTTTTTAATTCAGTAACAGCAGGATACACATATCCCATATTAATAAGAGCTGCGGGGTTTGGCCGTGCAGTTAGTACAGCTTTAGACCCTTCAATAACAAGAACTTCTGCCACAGTAAAATTGAGGGTAAATCTTGTTGGGGCTCAGCGTTCTACAGATGAGGTCTTTACCTATCGGATAATAACCGAGGCTGTTTCCGTTGCTCCTAATGCACTGGCCGTTCTTGGTACTCATTTTTCAATTAGTAATACTTTTACCATACCGGCTAATACAAGTTTTGGAGAAGTAATCATTACGGTGTTGAATACTGGCGTAAGCAGTACGACTCCAAGAGAAGTACATTTGGAACTGGAGGGAAATGGCAAAGTTGGCGCAAGTGCTAACTATAAAAAAGTAGCTATAAGAATTGCTCAGAACTAATTTGTTACCTCCATGGTAATAAGTTATTGTGTTTGTGAATAGTCCTAAAAAGGCTGTCTTAAAAAGACAGCCTTTTTTGTTTCCAGCAGCCGGAAGCTCATTGACTGCAGAGTTATACTGCTCTTATCTTGTATTTCTAAACTTTATGGCTATTTTCTCTATAATTGCTACCCCAGGTATCAGGTTTTTGGCCTTTTTATGCAGCATAATTTAAAATGCTATTGTCCATTAATAGGCCAGAATCAGGTTAGGGGGATAAGAAGGCTCAGGAAAGAAGCAATAATCACAAAAAATTATTACCTTAATTTACTGAAATCACGAATATTTTTTTAATTCAGACAGGACTTGTTTAGACGGTTAGGGTTTACAATCAGCTTATTATGCTCCTACGGAGCCATGCAGAAAACGGGTTTTTCAAAAAAAAAGCGATTTTTTGAATTTTTTGTTAAAGGTTATTTAATTTCATCGTTTCCGGGTCTGGACGGCCCGGACAGGCTTTGATTTCTTATTATATACTAAAACTAAAATGCACATGAGAAAACTGTTCTTACTCCTTGGGGGAGTTGTGTTAATTGCTATGCAGGCATTGGCACAACAACGCATCATCACCGGTAAGGTTACCGATGAAAAAGGCAACCCCGTCGCCAATGTATCAGTACTGGTAAGAGGTACCACTAGCGGTACTACTTCCAAAGTTGATGGCACGTATTCCTTAGAGATTCCTGCAAATGCAAAAGCACTGGTTTTTTCTTCCGTTGACATGAGTCCGGTAGAAATGTCTATTGGTGCCGGCAATGAAGTGAATGCCACCTTGAAAAACGAAGACAGAACAATGTCTGAAGTAGTGGTAACGGCTTTTGGTATTAAAAGAGACAAGAAAACACTGGGCTATGGTGTGTCGCAGGTTAGCGCAGAAGAGCTGACCCGTTCGCACACAACGAACATCACCAACTCACTGGCAGCAAAAGTGCCGGGTGTACGAGTTCAGGGAAGTGGTGGTTCTTTTACCAGTTCCAGTATCCTGATCCGTGGTTTTACCACTTTTTCAGGTTCCAACCAACCGCTCTTTGTTGTCGATGGTATTCCTATTGATAATAGTGGTGGTGGTAGCCCGCTTCAGGCAGGGCCAAGTGTATCCAGCAGAGCTATTGATATTAACCAGGAAGATATTGAAAGCATGAGTGTACTGAAAGGCGCTGCTGCGGCTGTTTTGTATGGTTCAAGAGCAGCAAGTGGAGTTATTCTTATTACCACTAAAAAAGGAAAATCCGGCCAGAAAAATTCTGTCCAGTTCTCCTCTAACTACCAGATTGAAAGTGTAAACCGCACCCCCGACTATCAAAATGAATATGCACAGGGTAACAGTGGTGTTTTCAGCCCAGTTGCACAAACATCCTGGGGTCCCCGCATCACCGGGCAAACAGTTAACAATGCCTACAATCCTGCTAACGATCTTTTTGACAGGACAGAAGTACTGGCCGCTTACCCCAATAATGTTACGGACATTCTTCAACAGGGTATCAACTGGCAAAACAACCTGGCTTTTTCTGGCGGTAACGATAAAAACATGTTCCGTTTTTCGTATGGCTACCTTAGAAACACTGGTGTGATTGCAAAAAATGTATTAACAAGACATAATTTCTCTCTGAACACCAGTTCAAAAGTTAATAATTACCTGACTGTTTCGGTCAGCGCCAATTATGTTAACAATTACTCAACCAGAACACAACAGGGTAACCAATTGAGTAATCCTTTCTTCCGTGGCTGGTTTACTCCCCGCAGTTACGACCTGACCGGGCTTGCATTTGAAGATGCTGTAGGAAATCAGCGTTACCCACTGGGAGAAGACAATCCTTACTGGACTATTAAGCATAACCGCTTTAATGACGAGATCAACCGTTTTATCGGTAACGTTTCCTTCAATTTCAAACTTACCAAATGGTTACAGGCCGATTATAAAATAGGTACCGACGTTTATTCTACCTTCCGCCATGGGTACGACCAGATAGGTGCAAGAGGTGGTGCCAATACTTCTGCTCTACAAGTGGGTGGTATAAGGGAAAATCGTAACAACTACCGCAGCATTAACTCAAATGGTTATTTTACTGTAAATAAAAGATATAAAAGCTGGACCGGAACTGCCATCGTTGGTTCAGAGTTTCAGCAGATATATTCTAATGCAGCTCAGATAGATGGTAAAAATATTATCATCCGTGATTTTGAACAGATCAGTAACACGACCACCTTTAGTCCCGCTCCTTCTTACGGCTCTTCCAAGTCCAGGTTGCTGGGTATCTATGGCGACTTTTCCATTGGTTATAAAAGCATTTTCAATGTGGGCGTAACGTTGCGTAACGACTTCTCTTCTACTTTTAAACCCGATAAAAATTCTTACCTGTACACCGGTTACTCCGGATCAGTTAACATAACAGAGCTTTTCCCAGGCATTAAGGGCAAGATCATTGAAAATATAAAGATCAGGGGTAACTATGCTACGGTGGGTAAAGCCGGTAATGATTTTATTTATTCTACTGATTCTTATTTTGGCGGTGCAGGTTCTTCTGATGGTTTTGGGCCTCAAATTACCTTCCCTTTTAATGGCATCCAGGGCTTCTCTTTAAGTAATGGAGCCGGTAGCGCTGACTTAGGACCTGAGTTTACAGGTAACAAGGAAATCGCCCTCGAACTTTCATTGTTTAAAGGCCGGTTCACCATTGAAGCTACCCGTTATCAGCAAAAATCAAGAAAACTGATCTTCGGTGTTCCAGTATCCGCTACATCCGGTATAACTTCGGTTACTAAGAATGCAGGTAACTTATCCAACAATGGTGTTGAAGTGGGTGTTACTGCCACACCGATCAAATCAAAATCCTTTACCTGGAGTATGAATATTACGTACACCCAGTTCAAAGCCATCGTAGAGAAACTGGAAACAGGTGTAAGCAATATCTTCCTTGGTGGATTTACCACACCTAACGTAAGACTGGTAGTGGGAGATGAGTATGGACAGCTCTATGGTAATGCATACCAGAGAGACCCCAGCAAAGGTAACAAGATCATCGTGGGAGCTAATGGTTTGCCATTGATCACTACAGGTGTTCAAAAAATTGGTAACCCCAATCCAAAATGGGTGGGTGGTTTAACCAATACCTTCACTTATAAAGGACTTTCTTTAGAAGTGCTGCTTGAATACAGAAGCGGAGGTGATCTATACAGCCGTAACATTGCTGACCTGCAACGTAATGGTGTGGCGATTGAAACAGCAGAATTCCCCCGTTATGATGCTGCCGGAGTATTACAAACTCCCTATTTGTTCGATGCTGTATATGCAAATGGACAACCTAACACCACTATGGTATCCGCACAGAACTATTTTGGTAATAATGGTAAATATGCTGCTGCCGAAGGTTTTATTTATAAGACTACCTGGTTCCGTGTAAGAGAAGCTTCTATCAATTATACCGTGCCTTCCAGTGTTTTGCGTAAAACACCTTTTGGCAGCGCTTCTTTGAGTGTATTTGGCAGAAATCTTTTCCTGAGCGCTCCTGATTATCCGCATCTTGATCCTGAACAGAATGCCCTCGGGGTTAGTAATGCACAAGGTCTTGAATTCAATGCCCTGCCACAAACAAGGACGATTGGTGTAGGATTAAAACTTAGCTTCTAATTCAAAAAAATTATTATAATTATGAAACTTAACTTTTTTAAAATAGCCCTTGCCTTTACAGGTGTAGTTGCGCTGGGTTCCTGCAAAAAAATGCTGGATATCAATAAAGACCCTGATCGTATATCCGACAGCAATAGCCCGATCACGCAGCTGCTTACTTCGGCCCAGGTAAATATAGGTTTTACAGCAGGCAGTGATCTATACCGTAATACTACCCTGATCATCCAACAAATGTCAGGTGGGGCATCACAGCCCAACCAGACCTATGAGTATGGACGATATAATATTACCGGAAGTGATCTGAATAATCTTTGGTCAAGTATTTATGCCACTACTTTGAGTGACCTGGAGCTCATCATTAAGAATGGCGGTGCCAGCCCACATTTTGTAGGTGTTGCAAAGATTCTCAAGGCTTTTACTTTTCACCAGATAGTTGATACCTGGGGCGATGTGCCTTACAGCGCTACCCAGCAGTTATCAGCCAACACACAGCCTGCCTATGATGATGATGCTACTATTTATCCAAAGCTCATTACTTTACTTGCAGAAGCGGTTACAGATATGAATGCCGGAGCCAGCGCCCTTTCACCTGGTGTAGCTTCTGTAATGTATACCAATCTCGTCTGGGCCACTGCCCGCCCGTTCTGGATCAAACTGGCGAATACACTCCGCCTGCGCTTATTGATCCACTACAGCAAAAGAGATCCTGCATTTTGTGTAGCACAGATCACGGCCCTGGTCAATACTCCCGGTATCACTTTCATGACATCCAATGCTGATAGTTACCAGATGACTTTTTACAATATAGCTAACCAGCGTAATTCTATTTCTGCATTTGAAGTTAGCCGTCCCAATTATTTGTTTGCTGACAGAAAGATGGTGGAAATGATGAACGCCAAAGCTGATCCGCGCAGAGCTACTTATTTCACACTTTTCCCCTATATTGACTTTGTACCATTCGCTTTGAATACATCGGCAGCATCAACTGGAAATACATTAACCTATTCTTCAGTTACTGGTGTAGTTGTTGGCGCCACAGTTACCGGAGCTGGTATTCCACCGCATACCATTGTTAAAACCATTGTAGGCAATGTAATAACCGTTAATGATGATGAAACTCCAGGATATGCTTTACCTGCTATTGCGGCCGGTACTTCAATAACCTTTCAGCAGGTATATAGAACAGTTAGTGCTGCAAAAATACCATTAGCTCCGAATAATAATTATAGCCGCATTCATACCTTCCTGCGTGGTGCCCTAACAACAGCTCCCGTAGGTACTAACTCTGGTGTTTATAGTGGCGCGGCTCTTCAGCGTTTACTGCCTTATGCGGAGTATTGTTTTATCCGTGCAGAAGCTGCATTGATGGGCGCTCCGGGCAGTGCACAAACTTTCTTTACAGATGGTATCACCGCCTCAATGACAGAAGCTGGTGTATCCGGTCCAAATATTACGACCTACCTTACTGCCAATGGAACATTAACCGGTACCAATGCACAAAGACTACAGCAGATCATTGAAGAGAAATATATAGCCCTCTTTGGTGTATCGGGCGAACCCTGGGCAGACTGGAGAAGAACAGGTTATCCTGCCCTGACTCCAGCCGTCAATGGTATTACCTCTGCAATACCCAGAACGTTTTTCTATCCGCAATCAGAAATTGACCTTAACCCAAGCAATCCTGGTCAAAAAGCCGCTTCTTTGCAGGATAGAGTATTTTGGGATAATTAATTTGAACTCACTTATTCGATACAATAAAAAACCCGCCTTATGCGGGTTTTTTTATTGCGCTATCCTTTTAAAATTATTTCCTGACTTCTGCCAGCTTTTCTTCCAGTGCCGCACCTCTTAATTTTTCTGCAATGATCTTTCCGGATCTACTCCTATACGGTGCTACTATAGCTTATACAAATCTGGTAGTTGATTACTATATCTGTATAAATTACAAATATGCAACCCTGTCATGCAGAATTACTGATAAAAAAATATAGCCGTCAGTTCCGGGCCTTAGCCATTGTGGGGCCACGGCTAAGCGGCAAAACAGCGGTAGTGAAAAAAGTGTTTTCAAAAAAGCCCTATGTATCGCTTGAAGACCCGGATGAAAGAATGCTGGCTACCATTGATCCCCGTGCCTTTCTTAACCGGTATAAAAAAGGGGCTGTTATTGACGAAGCACAAAGGGCTCCTGCGTTATTCAGCTATATGCAGGGAATTTTAGATACAGTAAAAACTGATGGCTTTTATATACTGACCGGTAGCAATAACTTTCTGTTACAGCAATCCATTTCACAATCATTGGCAGGCCGTATAGGTTATATAGATTTGTTACCACTATGCTACAGGGAAATTCTTCAATTTGGACAAATAAATTATACCACCAGCGAACTTATCAGGAATGGTGGTTATCCAGAAATATATGATAAGAAAAGGCACCCCGGCATCTGGTATCCTTCTTATATCTGTACCTATATTGAAAGGGACCTAAAACTCTTACGGAATATTGGTAATACTATTTTGTTCAACCGTTTTTTACAATTATGTGCCGGCAGAGTTGGCCAGCAGTTAAACATAGCCGCCCTGAGTATTGAAAGCGAAGTAGATGTAAAAACTTCACAGTCCTGGTTAGGCATATTGCAAAGCAGCTATATCATAATGCTATTGCCACCGCACTTTAAAAATTATAATAAAAGAGTGGTTAAAACCCCAAAGTTATATTTTCTGGATACAGGGCTTGCCTGTTCTCTGCTGGGCATAAGAAAAGACGCAGAGCTTCAAAATTCTCATTTCCGGGGGCCCTTGTTTGAAAATTTTGTTTTGCTTGAAATACTCAAACAAAAGCATAATACCGGTTCGCAAGCGTTGTTATACTACTGGAAAGAAAATAATGGCCTTGAAATTGACCTGCTGATTGATACCGGAAAGAAAATAATTCCTGTAGAAATCAAAGCCGCCCAGACATTTAATGATTTCTATTTTAAAAACATCTTTCATTGGAATAAGATAAGCGATAACAAGGGTGGTATTGTAGTGTACGATGGTGAAAACAATAGTACACTATCCGGCAACTATTTAACTACTAAGTGGAAGGATTTACAATTGAAGTTTTAAAATTATTTCAAGACTTCTGCCAGCTTTTCTTCCAGTGCCGAACCTCTTAATTTCTCTGCAATGATCTTCCCTTCCGGGTCCATCAATATATTATAAGGTATCCCTGTTTGCCCAAAACCATAAAGATTCACAACGGGGCTATTCCATTCCAGGAGGTCGCTTACCTGGGTCCAGGCCAGTTGATCATCCATTACCGCTTTCAGCCATTTATCTTTTTGTCCCGGGCGATCCAGCGAAACACCAAGTATGGTAAAATTTTTACCCTTGAATTTATTGTATGCTGCTACCACATTGGGGTTTTCCTGCCGGCACGGTCTGCACCAGCTGGCCCAGAAATCCACCAGCACATACTTACCTCTAAAGGAACTCAACTTTATTTCTTTACCATTTGCATCTGGTAAAGCAAAATCAGGTGCGACAGAACCTACCCAACCAACCAGGGTGCTCTTTATAGCTGCTAACCGGGTATGGGTAGGGAATTTGGTAGCCAGATCATCTACAATTTTTTTCACTTCGGCTTCGGAAAGTCCTGGTAACTGGTATCCGGGTACGTTGGCGGTTGACTGGTAATAGCCCAGTATAAACATGGTCAAAGACGGGTTATTGGATTGCTGTAAAGAAGATTGCACTAAGTTTTTTGCATCGGCCGCTACCTGCATCCGCTGTTGCTGCATAGCCAGGATAGCACTGTCAGAAGCGCTGGCTTTTTGAAGGCTATCACTTAACTGATCAGTAAAATAAATAGCCTGCAGTTTACTATTGAAGGCAAACATAAAATCTTTCATTTGCGTGCTGGCAGCCGAACCCTTCACTTCATATTTCTCCGGAAATTCTTTGTTGTCTTTACTAAAACTAACATCGACCGTTATTTTATTGACATCGTTAATAACAGCAGCAAAAGGATAACCGCTTTTATCAAGACGCAGATTAAATACACAGGCTTCAGCAGTCCCGGACTGCAGTAAATAGTTGCCGTCCTTACCTACTTTAGCAGAATCCACAAGCACTCCCTGTTCGGTTCCCATCTCCAGTTTTTCCAGGTAGATCATGACCGCTGAATTATTGGTGATCGTACCGCTTACTTGAAATGCTTTTTCCGTTGCTTTCTCTTTACAGGAAGCAAACCCGATAAGCACTATTCCGATTACAGTAATTTTCTTCATATTATGATTTTAATTTCTCCAATAATAGTTCATTCGTCATCTTAGGGTCCGCCTTGCCCTTTGATTGTTTCATCACCTCTCCTACAAACAAGGCAAGCAAACCCTTTTTGCCTTTTTTATATTCTGTGACCTTACCAGCAAATTTCTCCAATACCGCATCAATGATCGGTCCGATATCCGACACAGCCGATTGCTGGCGCAGGTTTTTCTCCGCTGCTAAATCTCCGGGGTTTTTAGTTGGGTTTTTCAGCAGTTCAGCAAAAAGTTTTGTTGATGCTGCTGAAAAACTGATCATACCAGTATCCACCAGGTCAATTACGGCAGCTATTTGTTTCGCTGATAGCGGAAACGCTGTTATCTCTTTATTGTTTTCATTCAACCAGGATTTAACAGGGCCAATCATCCAGTTGGCGGCGGCTTTGGGCCTCATCCCCGGCCCTTCTCCACTTTCTGGAGAAGGGAGAAAAGAAATCACCTGTTCAAAATAATCTGAAAAGGCTTTTTCTTCCGTGAGTACTGTAGCATCATATACTGAGAGTTTGAGTTCGGTTATATATTTTCTTATTCTTTCTTCCGGCAATGCAGGGATACTTGCAAGGATGCTTTCAATAAATGCATCCTGCAAATGGAAAGGAGTAAGATCGGGTTCAGGAAAATAGCGATAGTCATCCGCATCCTCCTTATCCCGGATGGCCACCGTCGTTCCGTTATTCGCATCAAAACTTCTTGTTTGCTGGATAATGGTTCCGCTTTTTTCCAGTATATCAATCAGCCTTTTTGCTTCCACTTCAATAGCTCTTTTCACATTCCGGATCGAATTGAGGTTTTTTACTTCAACCCTTGTACCGAGTTTATGATCGCCTTTTATACGAACAGAGATATTGGCATCACAACGAAGGCTTCCTTCTTCCATATTGCCATCGCAAATTTCCAGGTAGCGGACCAGTTTCCTGATCTCTGTCAAATATGTAAAAGCTTCCTCCGAACTCCGGAGATCGGGTTCCGTAACAATCTCCACAAGTGGAGTACCCGCCCGGTTATAATCAATGCTGGTATTTTCCTCATCCACATCGTGCAAACTTTTCCCGGCATCTTCTTCCATATGAATACGGTTAAGCCGTATATTTTTTTCAATAGCAACTCCATCGGGGGAGCTGGTTTTAATTTTCACAAACCCTCCTGCACAGATCGGTGTTGTATGTTGTGAAACCTGGTAGCCCTTGGGCAGGTCAGGATAAAAATAATTTTTCCGGGCAAAATAGTTTTGTTTTTCAATGGTAGAATGGCAGGCCAGTCCCATTTTGATCGCATACTCAATGGCCTTCCTGTTCATCTTTGGCAATGTGCCGGGATGACCCAGGGTAATAGGGCTTACCTGCGTGTTCGGCGCTGCTCCGTAAGCAATACTGTCGCCGCAAAATAGTTTGCTCCGGGTTTGTAGTTGCGCATGCACTTCCAGCCCTATTACTATTTCGTATTCGTTTTGTTCCGGCATAATGTAGATCCACCCGGATCACCAAAAGGCGATCCATATGGAGAATGGCGGCAAAAATAACCCATTTAATGCAGAGCGTGGTAATGGGGATCCGTTAAAAAAATGCCCCCCGTTTATTATAAACGAGGGGCATGCGACACAGGAGAAACAATTATTAATCTGATCAGAGATCGGCTGTCTTTATTTTGCGGGGCATTTTCACTTCGATGCTTTGAGTTTTACCCGACCGCTGCAGTTTGACCATGATAGAGACTTTTTCTTTACTCTCTTTGATCATTTTTACCATATCATCAGTACTGTTGACCGCTTTGCCATCCACTTCTGTTAAAATATCTTCTTCTTTAATCCCGGCTTTGGCCGCATTGCTTTCCTCATCTACTTCGATCACTTTAACCCCCTTCCCATCATCGGTATCCTGAACAGATAAGCCCAGTTTGGGTGTACCGCCAGACCAGCTCCAATTTTGCCCATTAGGAGAGAAAGCCCGGGGAGTAGCCAGTGTACGGGGCATTATTTTTTCAAAATCCATATTGCCCAGGTCCATAGAATGATTCTGCACTTTCCATTTGGTCAGTTCAGAACTAGCTGTTTGTTCTTTTTTATCCCGCAGGTAGGTTACTGTTACTTTATCACCCGGTTTATGCGCCTTGATCGCTGCTGAAAGATCATCCGGGTTTTCTATTTTTTTGTCTCCTACTTTGGTGATGATATCCCCTTCTTTTAATCCCATTTTTTCAGCGGCACCTTCTTTGGTGATAGAATTTATTTCTGCTCCCTGCTCTGCTTTTTCGGTAGTAACACCCAGCATTGCCCGGTTGGCATCCTCACCAAAAAAAGTAAAATTATCTTCGCCACCGGTACTCCAGGTGCTTTTAACACCGGGAACACGTGCCAGGAAGTCCATGTTCTTTAATTTACTAAGCCGTACGGTAATATCGCCATCCTTGTCTTTGTATTCATCCAGCGGTTTCCCGTTGATGGTCACTTTATCACCATTGATTTCCACCGTTACTTTTTGATCTTTTTCGGATTTACGGGTAATGATAATCTGCTGAACATCCTTTTTTTCTTTTACTTCCTTCTCCTCGTTCTGGGCCAGCAGAGAGACAGGTGCCAGCAAGGCTGCCGCAGCAACAAAAGCAGCAAATTTTGACCAGTTCTTTTCCATTTGATTTGTTTTTATAATTTATCTACGTTGAGTTTCGTAGGCCAAATATAATGAGGTTTTCTGAAATACGAAATGTTTCGGAAATGTTAAAAGCCGGGTCAATTTTAAAGGGTCTTTTTAGGGGATGAACGGGTACCTGGCTTCATAGGTCCTGGCCAGGTGTTCGTCTACTAGTTCCTCCCCGATATATTGCATACCACATTTCTCCAGCACTCTCAAGGAGGCGATATTTTGGGACATAGCCCTGCCTACAATGCGGGGAAGGCTCAACTTCTCAAATCCATATTTCAGACAGGCCCAGGCAGCTTCAGTAGCATAGCCCTTACCCCAGGCTTTTTTCATAAAGCGATAGCCCAGATCGATCTCGTTACGTTCGGGTCTTGCTTTTAGTCCGCACCACCCGATGAATCCGATAGCTATCGGATCCAGGTCGGCTTTTACATGTACTGCCCAGCGGCCATGATTATAAAGTGCATATTGTGGAAGGATAACCTGTTCCAATATTTGTTTTGCATGATCCAAATCCCGGACGGGATCACCGGTATAGCGGGTAACATCAGGGTCTAGATTCAATTCATATACCAATGGCGCATCGGCCAGGGTGAATGTGCGGAGCACCAGGCGTTCTGTTTCGATAATACTATTCATGTGTAACGCTTGCTGGTATTTTTACTAACCCGAAAGTGGTATTGTGGGGTAATTATAAAAGTGCATTTTTGAACTACTATTATACCAGCACCTATCACCAACTTTTATGGTTTATATAATTTCCGCTATCTCTATTGTTATATGTATTGCTGTTATCATTTGGGGCCTGCGGATCTTAAAAGAAAGCCGTAAAATGGTTCCCAAAAAGAAAGATGCGGAAGATGACGATGAAATACAATTTTAAAGCTTCTTCCTTTACAATAATTTCTTAACGGCTTCGATCACCTGCTTCAGGTTCCCCGCTTCCTGTCCACCAGCTGTAGCCAGTGTTTTTTGGCCACCACCACCGCCTTTAATTAATGGTGCCACATATTCTTTGATAATCTTATCTGCATCGAGCCCTTTGGCTGCCACAACCGTATCAGAGATACCAACGGCCACGAATGGTTTGCCACCAAGATTGACACAAAGTACTGCCACATGGTCCCGGAGATGGTTCTTCAGATCGAAGCACAATTTTTTCAGGGCATCTGCATTGCTCACTTCAATAATATCACCGATAAAATTCACACCATTGATGATCTCATCTTTTTGGAGTAATTCATTGCGGATACCAACCAGCTGCCTGGCTTCCATAGAATCCACATGCTTTTTCAGCTCTGCATTTTCAGCCTGCAGGTTTTCGATGGCCTTCTGAATATCTTTTGGGTTTTTCAGGACCTCCTTCAGGTTGCTGAGCAAACTAAATTGCCCGTTGATATATTCTTCTGCCTGTTGACCACAAACAGCTTCTACCCGGCGCACACCGGCCGCTACAGCCAATTCGCTGGTCAATTTAAATAAACCCAGTTCCCCGGTAGCACCCACATGTGTGCCACCACATAATTCTACTGAATAGTCAGGATCGATAATGACTACCCGCACCACATGACCATATTTTTCGCCAAACAGGGCCATGGCTCCGAGTTGCATTGCTTCGTCCTTCGACATGGATTTAGTGACCACGGGAATATTAGCCCGTATCTTTTCATTGACCAGGGCTTCCACCCTGGCGATCTCTTCATCCGTTACTTTGGCAAAATGAGAAAAGTCAAAGCGGAGATGTTCTTCGTTTACCAGGGATCCTTTCTGCGCCACATGAGTTCCCAATACATTTCTCAAAGCGGCATGCAGTAAATGAGTGGCCGAGTGATGCAGTTCAGTATTCTTTCTTTTTGATGCATCTACTTTAGCGATCACTTCACCGGACAGATCAGCAGGTATGGATTCAACAAAATGGATGCTGAGGTCGTTGTCCTTTTTGGTATCAACGATGGTGAATGGTGATTGGCCAATGATCAATGTGCCCCGGTCGCCAACTTGTCCTCCACTTTCCGCATAGAAAGGTGTAGTATCTAAAACGATTTGGTATAATTCTTTGCCTTTGGCTTTTACTTTCCGGTATTTTAAAATGGAAGCTTTAGCTTCTAATGAGTCGTAACCGACGAATTTGCCGGAACCTTGTTTTAGAATGATCCAGTCTTCCGCATCAATAGTGCCGGCAGCACGACTACGATTTTTTTGTTGTTGCATTTCAATCTCAAATCCTTTCATATCAACAGACCAGCCAATCTCCTTTGCCATTAACTCTGTTAAATCAATCGGGAACCCATAAGTGTCACTAAGTTCAAATGCAATTTCTCCTGCTATCTTCTTTTGCTTTACTTGCTCTTTATATTTCTCTTTTATAAAAATTGCTTCTCCTACACCAGCTTCAGCTTCTATTTGTACAACTCCATCACCAAGAAAAGCTATTTCAGTAGTGTATTCTTTGAATTTTTTTATCCCAGAAGAAAGTGTTCTTAAAAAAGCATCCTCTTCTTCTTTCACCACTTTACTTACAAAATCAACCTGCTTCTGTAATTCAGGAAATATATTTTCAAATTGCTTTGCCAGGACTGGTACTAACTGTGCAAGCAATGGCTGCTTATAATCCAGGTAAGAATAATAATAACGAACGGCCCGGCGGAGAATACGGCGTATCACATAACCGGCCCCGGTGTTGGATGGCAACTGTCCATCTGCAATTGTAAAACTAATCGCCCGGATATGATCTGCAATTACACGGAAAGCAATAGCTTCTTTGCTATCTCTGTAATCATATTTTTTGCCGGTAATTTTTATTGTTGCGGCAATGGTACCGGCAAAAATATCCGTATCGTAATTACTTTGTTTGCCCTGTATCACTCTCACCAAACGCTCTAATCCCATTCCTGTATCTACATGTTTGGCCGGTAAAGACTCCAGGCTACCTTCTTTTTTACGATTGAACTGGATAAATACATTATTCCATATTTCGATCACCTGCGGATGGTCATTGTTCACCAGGGTATTGCCTGCAATGGCCTTTATCTCTTCATCATTTCTGCAGTCCACATGTATCTCCGTGCAGGGGCCACAAGGACCGGTATCGCCCATTTCCCAGAAATTATCTTTTTTATTACCCAATAAGATTCGGTCTTCAGCCACATATTTTTTCCATTCGTTGAAGGCTTCTTCATCTTTGGGTAATCTTTCTTTGGTATCTCCTTCAAAAATGGTAACGTATAATTTATCCTTATCTAATTTATAAATCTCTGTCAATAATTCCCAGCTCCATTGGATAGCTTCTTTTTTAAAGTAATCGCCAAAGCTCCAGTTGCCCAGCATTTCAAACATGGTATGGTGATAGGTATCCACCCCCACTTCTTCCAGGTCATTATGCTTTCCACTTACACGTAAACATTTCTGGGTATCGGCCACCCTGCCATAAGGCGGTACTTTATTATCCAGAAAGTAATCCTTAAACTGGTTCATACCCGCATTGGTAAACATGAGGGTCGGGTCATTTTTCACCACGATCGGGGCAGAAGGCACTATAGTATGCGCCTTTGAACTGAAAAAATCCATAAAAGCCTGTCGTATATCTGCGCTGCTCATCATAATTGCTGCTGTGATTGGGTTGATTTTTGCTATTTAACGGGCTATATTTGTCAGCCCTGCAAACGGGGCCAGCCTTCGCTTCACAACTTAGGCCAGAGACGCTAAGGTAAATTATTCGGATCGCATTTACAGCCCGGAACAGGTTTAAGGCCCTCTTCATGAAGAAAATAAAATATTACTATAATACCAATACGCTCCGCTACGAAAAGGTGGAAACACCCCTGCGGGTAAAGTTGCTGCGGGTTTTTGGTTTTATTGCCGCCGCCCTGGTTACCGCCGCCCTTATTTCCTATGTCGCTTTTCAATTTATCGGTTCTCCTAAAGAAAAAATACTGGCTCAGCAGAATAAAGGCCTTAAGGACAATTACCAGGATCTGGAAAATGATCTGAAATCGGTACAACAGCAAATGAAAGAACTGGAGAAAAGAGATAATGATGTATACCGCGCCATTTTTGAAGCTAACCCCATACCCGATAGTGCCCGGGCCAAAGAGCTGGAGGATAAAAAAGAAGTAGCAACGGTAGAAAAAATAAAAGATAACCAACTGGCAGCATCCATCAGGGCTACCCTCGATAACCTGGGAAACCGGATCGCCGCCCAGAAAAAATCGTATGGTGAAGTGGACGAGCTGGTAAATAACAAAGAAAAACTTTTGTCACACACACCGGCCATTCAACCGGTCAGTAATAAAGACCTGAGCCGCATTGCATCCGGGTTCGGCTCCCGCATTGACCCGGTATATAAAACAGTGAAGTTTCACTACGGATTGGATTTTGCAGCTCCGCAGGGTACACCTATTTATGCTACGGCAGATGGTACGGTCATAACTGCGGGGAGTACCGGTAATGGCTATGGCAACCATGTTATCATTAATCATGGGTATGGCTATGAAACTTTATATGGTCATATGGTAAGAGTGAAATCAAATAGCGGCCAGGTAGTAAAAAGAGGAGAAGTGATTGGATGGGTAGGCAGTACCGGTAAATCCACGGGCCCGCATTGCCATTATGAGGTCCGTAAGTACGGCGATAAAATTGACCCGATCTATTTCTTCTATAATGATCTTACACCTGCACAGTTTGACCTGCTATTAAAAAAAGCGGCTGCCAGTAACCAAAGTTTGGATTAGAGAAAAGCTGCGATTGGCTAGTTATGAGTTACGAGGAATAGCTTATCAAAGCAGGGTTCACCTCGTAACTCGCGGCTCACAACTCATTACTTACTAATTTTCCACACTATACTTTTACTGCATGTCAGGTGTATTAGCATCGTATCTTTACAACGCATGGGAAAGTCCATATCACAAATAACATTTGATTTTGCACCGATAGAGGAAACTAAAGATACTCCGGCCATTACTTTATCCGTTACAGAAGAAGAAAAAGTAACAATGGAGGAAAATAAAGAACCGGTACCCAGCAAAGAAGAAGAGAATGAAGAGATCATTCCATCTGCAGCGCCAGGTAAGCGGGGCCGTAAATCATTAAAAGAAATCGCCCTTAGCGCCGATTTGATACAGGTACCCGAGGACGATATCCTTTTTAAAAAGCAATATTATTCAATCGGGGAAGTGGCCGGGATGTTCCGGGAAAATCAATCCCTGATCCGTTACTGGGAAACTGAATTTGACATCCTGCAACCCCGGAAAAACAGGAAGGGCGACCGTTTCTTCCGCCCGGTAGATATTAAGAACCTGGTCATGATCTATGACTTGCTCCGCCGCCGGAAATTCACCATTGAAGGGGCCAAGGATTACCTGAAAAGGAACAAAAAGGCCGACGAGAAATTTGTGATGATCCAGTCGCTGGAAAAGATTAAAGGGTTTTTGCTGGAGCTGAAAGCCAGTTTGTGAGCTAGTGGGGTCTGGGGGAGTGGCTAGTGGGAAATACACAATCAGCATTATAGGCTTGCGAAGAGTAACCCCCACTCGCAACTAGCCAAACCCCACTCCCTGATTTGCAACTTTTACAGCCCTTGTTTCATCTTTTGACTGCGCCCCCGCCTGACCACAATAAAATTTGAAGGATGGCGGGCAGGCTTTTACATTTGCCATCTATTTATTATTACATCATGAAGAGATTTACGCTTATTGTTGCCGTTATCCTGTTTTTGAGCCAGGTTTCCATTGCTCAGCACCCCTATGAAGTATTAGTGGAACGTCCCAACGAAAAAACATTAAAAGGCATTATTTCACGGGAAGTATTGCAAAACGATACTTCGTTTAAATGGTATGCCAGCAATCTAAAGGGTTATACTCCCAACAGTTTGGCGGTGGAAGGTTTAAAGAAAAATAAAGATTCTGTCCAGTTGCTCGTCTTCATGGGTACCTGGTGCGAGGATTCACATTTTATTATCCCTAAATTTTATTCCCTGCTGGATGCGGCGGGCTTTTCTACAGATAAGGTAACATTGATCGGTGTTGACCGGGAAAAGAAAACGCTTAGTCATTTGACCGAAGCCCTGAACATTAAAAATGTACCAACGATCATGGTGATGAAAAACGGGAAAGAAATGGGGCGGGTAGTTGAATATGGTAAGTATGGCCTATTTGATAAAGAACTGGGCGAGATCCTGGTAGCTATTCAATAAATCAGCCGGATATTTTTCACGACAAGTCTCTTATTCAGCGTCTTTTCCAAGGATACGAATATCCGCACTGGCTCCCGCTATTTGAACTTCCTTCGCTTCCAGGAGTTTTAATGTCTCCAGGTTGATCGCCTGTTTGATCTCATTAAATTCTTTGATCGTCAAAGGAGCAGTATAATAATCTGCATGAATGATAAAAGCTTTGCCTGTTATTTCTTCCAGTAATACATTGGACTCTTCCACTCCCGGCTTGTTGAGTAGGGTTGTAATACCTGCCAATACGGATTCCAGTTTAGCAGCAGGTGTCTGCAGGGCAAGCTCCAGTTTTATATCGCCCCTTCGCTGAGTTCTGTTAGAAAGATTATCCAGCACACTATCCACCATTTGTTTGTTGGGAACACTGACCCAGGTTTTATGTTCGGACCGGATCCGGGTACTTCGTAAGCCAATTCTCTCCACGGTTCCCGTTACATTTTGCACTTTCACCAAATCACCGGTCGTAAAGGGCTTATCAAAAAAAATAATAAAGGAGGCGATCAGGTTTTCAAGGCTTTCCCGCAGGGCTAGTGCAATACCGGCACCTACGATGCTCAGGCCCGTGATCAGGCTTGCTACGTTCAGGTCAAAAGCATAGTTCAGTACCATCATTCCACCGATAATAGCGATAACGACTTTAAAAAAGTCCCGGAAAAAAATAATTAGCTGGTTATCTGACTGGCTCGGTGTGAGGTCAGCTTTTTTCTCCAGTATCGTTGCAATAAAATCAATGATACGGAGCAAGAGCCAGATAAAGGAAATAATAAGAACGATAGTTGCAATACAAAGTATGATCTGCTTTACACTGTATTTATACAGCTCTACATTCAATACGGTTGGGAAATTCAGTTTGTGCAAACTGACAATAGCGACGAGAATCAACAGGAAGAAACCCAGCGGTTCTATCAGCAGGTGGATAAATGATTTCTTGTCAACGTCTTTCCAGATCTTGTTGACCAGCCTGAACAGGAGCCCGGCCAGGTAGCGGGAAATAAACCGTTTCAGCAGGACGACAGATAGAAGAACACCGGCAACAATTAAATAACTCTTCACCGTATTATCCAGCCAAACCTGTTCAAGAAAATCATTCATGCTCCAAAAATATCGAATAAACCAAAACGGTGAAGGATGAATCAGCGGAAGGAGTAAATATCAATAGTGCCATTTTTTAGCGCATATAACCGGGAAGAACTGAAGTTAAACGCTTTGCTCCGCCAGATCTCTTCCGGCATTTTCCATTCATCCACCCGGAAAGAGGCGATCTCATAGCGAAACAGAGTATCGGCCCGGGAGCCAAATATATACTTACCGGTGACTTTAAAGTTTTGCCAGTGATCGATCATGATATTGTTCTTCAGGGCCCCGAAATAATCAAACACATATACCCCGTAAACAGAATCATAGACATACACATACCGGTTCTCATCAAATATCTTTATCGGGGAGGGGGCTGCTCCCAACAACAAGCGAAAGTCAGGTGTTTCCTGCAGCAGCTTTCCATCCTCATCCACTTTCTTGAGTTTGTTCTCTATCTCATCGTATACCCAGATCTTATTATCATATGATTGACCAATGGCTTTGGCCTGGAAAATGTTTTCCTTGCGAAGGTCAATACTGTTTACCGCATTCAGGAAACGGTCCAGCATGACCACGGTTGTAAAATCCCGGTAATACAATAATACTTTCAGAGGATTTGACACATCGATAAGGGTAGCTTGCCCGAATTTTTTTACATCGTTGTAAATAGCTACCGAGTCACCATTGGCATTGAATTTTTTTATTTGATTCCGGCTGTTGAGGATATATATATTATCGAGATTGTCAACTGTAAATTCAACAATATCCCCTTTCAGGGTCTTGATCAGGCGGAAACTGGTATCAGCCTGTGCGAGGCCTGAAGCAGGTAACCATAACAAAAGCCACGCTATGTACAGCAGTCTCTTCATTTAATTCCGGATTATTTTATGTTCCTTCCCCTGGTAGGATTTCAGTTCCATTTTATCTCCATCAAATACCGCATAAGTAAAATACAGTATCCAGTCACCCAGGTTGATGTAACGGCTCACCTCATTCAGACGATAATCAATCGCCAGGTGTCTATGTCCAAACACAAAAAAATCGATCTTTTTTTCTTTCAACACCTCTTTGCTGTAAATAATGAGCCATTCTTTCTCTTCCCCAAGGAAAACCTCTTCCTGCAGACCCGCCGCCCGGCTTCTCCGGCTCATATAATTAGCTATCCCGATCCCCAGGATGGGTGGAAAAATGCCAAAAAGCCATTTGCTCAACGGGTTCCGGAACACTTTTTTTAACCGCTTATAACCATGATCCCCGGGCCCGAGGCCATCTCCATGCCCTATTAAAAATTTTTTCCCGTTGCGCTCCAGCTCTTCTGGTTTGAAGTAAACCGGGATATGCAGCTCTTTTTGAAAATAATCTTTCATCCACATATCATGATTACCCACAAAAAAATGGATCGCAATACCTGCATCAGTCAGCTCACCCAGTTTGCCCAGCAACCGAACATATCCTTTGGGAACTACTTTGCGATACTCATACCAGAAATCAAACATATCTCCGACAATAAAAATTTCTGCTGCGTCCTGTTTAATCTCATCAAGAAATTGTACAAGCAACCGTTCTCTTTCGAGGCTGCTGGCATGATCGGGTGCACCGAGGTGGAAATCGGAGAGAAAATATATTTTACGGGTCACAGGTAAATTTTCAGAGACAATTCAAAAATGACTGACTTATTTGGAATAGAGCATATAACTTCCTTCTATAAAACCACTGCCTCTTTTATCCCAAACCCTGAATGAGACCATGAAAGAGGTTGGAGGAGCTCCTTCTTTCAATTTTAACGAAGCAGATAAATAGATTGATTTGGCGTCTTTAGCAGGTATCCCTTCGTTATATTGCTGAAACAGGTCGGCTTCATCCACCAGCACTTCCCCGCTTTCGGAAGTAATTTTTTCTGAAGCACCCAATAAAACTTTACCCTTTTCTTCTACCCAACCACTTTCAACCTTCAATTGCATTTTTATCGGTCCTTTAAAATCAACAAAATTATCATCCGGTACTTGTTGGCCGTTTTCAAGGAGCAGGTAAGCTTTATCGACCCTTACGCCACTTGCATTTAACTGAATATTATTATAGATCCTGGCTCCATCTTTTACTTTAGCAGTACCCGAAACATCGTCTTTATTTCCGCCGACTGAACAACTAAACTCACAGGATTGCAGCAACAGGGACAGGCTGCACAAGAAAACAAATAAAAAGAATTTCATATTTTATAAATTAATGAAAAATATTAATTACCTGCTATAAATTCAACATAGTTTGTGAGCTGCATATGAAAGTCTGCTATAGCAGGGACAAATACAATTATTTTTACTTTTTACCCAGGTATTCTAACATATCGCCGGAAGCGATCGCTGTTTTACCGGTCACTTCCCCGTTATACCAGTATATCCAGGCAGGAGTAATTTCCACGTTAATGTGTACTTGAGCAATTTCCCTGCGGTATAATTGTATTTCATCCGCTTCCACGGACACCCCTTCGTAATCATCCAGCTGGCCAATGGCCCAGGAGAATTCATGTTCATTTTTAGCCTGGTAGAGTTCCCCCACGATATAGCTATCTTCTTCTGTAGAGATCCCTGCGGGATAGCTACCCATATCGTAGAGCTTACCCTTTACTTTTGCTTCGCCAATGAATTTAAAAAAACGACTGATATATTCATATACCGGGCTGTGAAAGCCGCGACGTAGTGAGCCGTACACAAATAAATGGTAGATACCGGGATTTGTCATGGTATAAAGATAAGCTAAGAGTTTAAAAAATAAAAAGAGGGTACTAGCATACTAAGAAAGAAATCCCGAAGCTGCTTAATGAAGTATTTATGCTACTATTTTTTTATACTCAGGCTTCGATAAGAAATACATACACTTCTTTGGGACCATGTACACCCACCACCAGGGTTTTTTCAATATCTGCTGTGCGGCTGGGGCCGGTAGCAAAAGTGATCAGGGAAGGGAGGCTATTGCCATATTTATCTTTGGCTTTTTGCAATGCATCTTTGAGATCATACACCAACTGGCTGGTATATGCAACACAAATATGAATAGGTGCATACACACTGGCCGTCCGCCCCTTGGCTTGTGCAGAACTCATTACAATACTTCCGGTTCTTGCTACAAGGCTTTCGCAACCAGTAATCGATACATCGCAACCCGCCAGGTCAGTTTGCATAAACCGGTCGGCTAATTGTGCCGCAACCGGTGCAACCAGTTTTTCTTCCACGCAAAATACTTTTTCCCAATTCTGTTTTTTGACGAGGCTGCTTAATTGAAAAGCAAATTCCTGCTGGTTGATACAATAGATAAACTTCCCCTGGAGTTTGGTAAACTGTTCGGCAAATTCCACTTCCGCCTCCTGTTCCAATGGTTGAAACACCGATTGATTACCTTCGCTCTGCGGAAAAGGCAAAGGCGTTGAGTGACTCAACGCCTTGCGGATCTTTTTCAGAATATTTTCCTTGGAAGGGGAAACGTTCATGATTCGTTATTAAATAGATGGGGCTAAACCGATCGTACCTGTTTGCTTACCCGTTGCTTCTTCGTCTTCCTTTTTAGGGGCAGCTTCTGCCACGGTGTCTTCCACTAATTCTGCAATAGGCAGATCATCAGTCAACGGTTTTTTCTCTTCAAAGGGTCTTTTACCGATCAACGCTTCAACATCGCTCTGAAACAACACTTCTTTTTCCAGTAAAGCATTGGCGAGTTTCTCTACATCTCCTCTTTTTTCTTTCAGCAAGCTCTTAGTCTTCTCGTATGCATCATCAATCAGTTTACGAACTTCCTGGTCGATCATTTTAGCCGTTTCGTCAGAATAAGGTTTGGTAAAGGTCGTTTCCTGTTGCGGATCATAGAAACTGATATTACCGATCTTATCATTCATACCATACACCGTTACCATAGCATAAGCGATCCGGGTGATCTGCTGCAGGTCATTTTGTGCACCGGTTGAAATTTTACCGAAGAAGATATCTTCACTGGCCCGCCCTCCCAATGTCATACAGATCTGGTCGGTCAGCTGATCAATATTATACAGGTATTGTTCCTTGGGAGTGTATTGCGCATAACCGAGTGCGGCTGTTCCTCTTGGTACAATACTTACTTTCAATAAAGGATAGGCATGCTCCAGGTACCAGCCACAGACGGCATGACCCGCCTCATGAAAAGCGATGATCCTCTTTTCTTCCGGAGATATGATCTTGTTCTTTTTTTCCAGTCCGCCAATAACCCTATCTACTGCATCCTGGAAATCCTGCATATCCACTGCTTCTTTATTTTTACGGGCAGCTATCAATGCAGCTTCATTACATACGTTAGCGATATCTGCACCCGCAAATCCGGGGGTCTGCTCAGCCAGCTTATGTATATCTAATGTTTTAGAAATTTTAATAGGCTTCAGGTGCACTTTGAAGATAGCTTCGCGGCCAACCAGATCTGGTTTGTCAATAGTGATCTGCCGGTCGAAACGACCCGGACGAAGCAAGGCGGTATCCAATACATCGGGACGATTGGTAGCAGCCAATACAATGATACCCACATCGGTTCCGAAACCATCCATTTCTACCAGTAACTGGTTCAGGGTACTTTCCCTTTCATCGTTACTCATCATGGCATTCTTTCCACGGGCACGTCCTATTGCATCGATTTCATCAATGAAGATGATACAGGGAGCTTTTTCTCTTGCCTGTTTGAACAGGTCTCTTACCCGGCTGGCACCTACCCCAACAAACATTTCCACAAAGTCAGATCCGCTCAAACTAAAGAAAGGAACCTGTGCTTCTCCCGCTACTGCTTTTGCCAGTAAGGTCTTACCGGTACCAGGAGGGCCGACCAGTAAAGCTCCTTTGGGTATCTTACCACCGAGGTTGGTATATTTTTTCGGGTTCTTTAAGAAGTCAACGATCTCCATCACTTCTACCTTCGCTTCATCCAGGCCGGCTACATCTGCAAAGGTGATATTGACCTTGGTTCCTTTATCAAATAAAGTTGCTTTTGATTTTCCAATATTAAAGATACCACCCGGTCCACCGCCGCCGCCGGCTCCACCGCTCATTTTCCGCATCAGCAGAATCCAGAGACCAACAAATAACAGAATGGGCAATAAGAATTGTAGGGCTCCACCGAGTATATCCCTTTCTGCCGTAACAAAATATTTTACCTGTTTATCACTGGGAATATTATTTTGTTTATAAAAATCATCAATCTGCTTCTCAAAATCACCGGAAAATTTAAACGACATGTGGGGACCCTTCTCATTGATCTTGCCCGTGACCCCTTCCTTCAGTTCGGTTTTATGTTTTTCGATCGCTGCGGGGGTGAGATATATTTTTACCGTTTTGCGGTTATCTACGATCTCGTACTTACTGACCTCTCCTGACAATAACATGCTTTTAAAAGCAAGATTGTTGGTCTTGACCATATTGGCCGAAAAAGGACTGAACCAGGAAAATCCGATCAGTAGAGCAAAGATGATCGCATAGATCCAGTACATGCTGAATCGGGGTCCTTTCTTAGGGGGCTGATTAGGGTCTTCTCCTCCACCGGGGCGGTTGCCCATCCGGGGTTGCCTATTCTCGTTTCTATTGGGTTCTTGTGCCATATATAATTTCTATATTCCTGCTAAATAATAATTATGTATAAGAAAAGTTCAGCTAAAGCTGCAATTTAACATTACTCATTGTGTTCCCAGGCGGCTGCATCACTCCACATTTCTTCCAGCTGGTAAAACTTCCTTGTTTCGGTAAGCATTACATGCACCACCACGTTCACATAATCGATCAAAACCCACTGCAGTTGCTGGAAACCTTCATGGTGATATGGATTCTCGCTGCATTTTTCGCTTACCCGGTGCTCTACATTATCTCCGATAGCTTTTACCTGGGTAGGGTTACTTGCTTCACAAACGATAAAAAAATCGGCCACTGCCTCATTTATTTTTCGCAGGTCAAGGGAGATAATATGCTCTCCTTTTTTTTCCTGAATAGCTGCAATAATGGTTTTGATGATTTTTGAGTTCTTCGTTAACCGTGCTGCACTTTTCTTGCGCTTGGTGAGGGATGCCAGTTGTTCCAAAAATGAAATTGTTTTGCGTTTATTGTATTGTTGCTTATCGCTGGTTGTTACTCATAGGTTATGTCGTACAATTTGTGACGAACTTTTACCAGAAACAAGATACCAGTAACCAGAAACAAGTTTACTTTGTCAAAAATAGCAATTAATTGCCACAACCCTCTGCAACAAAACCCCTTGGTTCACCATTCGTTGAAATGCAATCGGTTGATAGTACCAACAACTATGCCCGCCAGCAGCTTCATGCGGGTTTGGCACAGCATGGCATGGCCTTTTTTGCCCATGAACAGGTGGCGGGAAAAGGCCAGCGGAATAAGGTTTGGATGACTGAAAAAGGGAAGAATATCCTGCTCAGTGTAGTGGTAAAACCATTACCCTTGCAGCTTGCACAACAGTTTCAGCTAAGTGCCTGTGTGGCAGTGGCTGTACATGATTTTTTCATGAAATATGCCGGTGAAGACAGTAAAATAAAATGGCCTAATGATCTGTACTGGCAGGACAGAAAGGCAGGGGGAATATTAGTGGAGTCTGTAGTCGGAAGCCGGGAGACCGGGCCCGGAATCTGGGAATGGTCAATTGTTGGTATTGGCATCAATATTAACCAGGTGGTTTTTGACCCGGAGATAAAAAATCCCGTTTCACTTAAACAAATAACAGGTAAATATTTTGATACGGTAGAGCTGGCAAAAGAGCTATGCACCATCGTTGATAAAAGGTTTACGGAGTTAATAGAAGAAGGTTTTGAGAATATCTACAATAGCTACCTGACCCATTTGTATAAAAGAAAAGCCATCGTAAAACTTAAAAAAGGCAGTGCTGTTTTTGAAGCGCTTATCAAAGATGTTTCACCTGCAGGTATGCTGATGACACAACATGCCATCAGCGAGGAGTTTAATTTTGGAGAAATAGAATGGGTGGTTTAAATAAACTGCACCTTCTTCATCAGTTCAGTATCTTTTTCACTCGCCCTTGCTTCCACTTCAAACTTATTGTTATAGTAGCCGTTCTTTACCCAGTCCCATATATATCTTGTGAGGAACCCCGAAATACCCTTTTGCTGATACTGTTCCACATGTTTCAATTCGTGACAGGTCCAGTCACTATCATTTAAAAATTCCTCTTTGCTGGTATGGTACAAGTGGATGGTATGGCCGAAAACAATTGCAACTTTATCCGCCTTCATCTGAAAAGCTGCCAGCTTAGCCAAAAAGGAATTTTCTTTGATCCTTACTTTCATACTTTAATGACCCGGACAGTGAAATTTTCGTTGCAATAACAGAAAGATTTTTTAACGCAACATCAGCTCATTCACTATTGACCATTGACCATTCACTTCTTATCTCTCCACAGTGTAAAATTTCTTGAAATGGTAAAACACCAGCGAAACTGTCCATCACCCCAGGAACTTATTGTACGTGGAATAAAGCGATTTTCCAGTATTTCCGTCGTATTGGTGAAATTCAACCGGAAATGGTGACCAGAAGTGATGAATTCAAATCCAACACCCAGCGGGTCGGAAAATTTAATATTATCGTTTACTTTAAAGGAATCCTTAACGCTTTCTTTCCGGAAGGGATGAAAATAATCCAGCAGCAGGTTCAAACGGTTCTCGACCAAGGGCACTTTAATGGCACCACCAAGGGCGAACATGGTTTTCTGGTCGTAAGAAACGGCATAACCACGGGTCAGCAAAGTAGGATTTAACTGGAGGCTTACTTTTCCCATTTTGCGGGCAATGATCAGCTGCAATACATTACTGACTCTGTCTGAAAAGCCATCATAACTATTATCCTGGTTAGGAAATGCATTAGCTTTATTGCAGGCGATCGCCATATTAGCAAATACGGTTACGGAAACCGGGTGAGAAGGATCATTTTCTAATTGTTCCAGCAATTTGTATTTCAAACCCAGCTCCAGCAATTGTTGCTGCAGGCCGGCCCCTTTTGCCCGGGCCGCGATCACATCGAATCGCTTTCCGAGTCCAATTTGAAAGGCGATCCGGATATCAGTGGAATTATCCAGGCCAAAGAATTGTTTGATACCACCATTATCACCGGCGATGTCCCCAAAATTGTGCGATACCTTAAATCCCATTTTCCCTTTACCCACCGTTTCTGGTGTGTTGGCATTGATGGCTTTTTCAGAGCTGAACGCTTTAACGGGTCTCCGTTCTATCCTGGTCATTGCTGTATCCTGAGCCTGTATGGATAAAGTAATAAGGAGTAATAACGGTATAAGTAGTCGTCTCATGTAGTTGTTTTGATTAATGGGAAATAATCGGCTATAACCTCTCGCGGGTTGCCTTATTTGAATGAGAAATTAAATAAACATGTACAAAATTTACGCAAAGGGTTTGCACAGGTGGGTATAACTTTATTTCATAGCCGCCATAATCTCTTCTGCATGGGCCTTATTCTTTGGTTTGACAAATATCTTCCGGATCACTCCCTTTTCATCGATGATAAACGTAGTACGCAGGATACCCATATACTCCCGGCCAAACAATTTTTTCATATCCCTTACCCCGTAAGCCGTACTGATCGTATTCTCCGTATCCGCAATAAGCGGAAAGGGAAGTTGATACTTTTTTTCAAACCTCTTTTGCTTTACAGTATCATCCGGGCTGACACCCACTACTTGAAATCCATTTTTTTTCAATGATACAAAATGATCCCTCAGGTTACAGGATTCGATTGTACAGGTAGGTGATCCGGCCTCAGAATAGAAATACAAGACCAGCTTCTTCCCCTTATAATCTGCCAGTGAAATAATTTTTCCATCCTGGTTTGTACCGAAAAATGCCGGGGCTTTATCGCCTTCTTGTAGTGTTACCATAAACAGGAGTACAATTAAAAAGAGTAAAGGGAGTTTATTTTTTCTTGTTTACAGCGGGCTTTTTAGTGCTGCTGGTCTTACCTTTCTTTATACTTTCTGCCGCCTTCTTGCTACTCTTCTTTGCTACTTTTTTCCTGGGTGGTGGTGCTGTATAAGGATATCGTTTGAACCACCAGGTTTTCGTAGTGGTATTTCCAACCAGGTCAGTAGCAGTAGCGGTCAGTTGGTGAACACCGTAAGGGCACCGTTCATCAAATTTATAGATCCAGTTGCGGCTTTTGTCGTTGGTAAAACGCAGCCACTGGCTGTCAAGTTCCACCCGGAATCTTTTAACAATACCAAAATTATCGGTAGGTGAAAAAACAATATTACTGGCGGCACTTAAATTAATTGTATCCCCCCTGCCCAATTCATTAATCTGGGGTGGGGTGACATCCGCTATCACCTGGAAACTGCCGAAGTCACTGAAACTGGCTGACATCCATCCATTCTCCAACTGCACTTTCCGGATGGTGCTGCCCTTGCCGGTTCGTTGCATGATGAGTTTATCTTTCCATTCTTCGGGAATTGTTTTAGTAGGTTTAATACTTACGGTAATATCGTTGTGTAACGGGAAAGAAGGGTCGTTCACCTGGTGGAGTGCTGTTACTGAATTAAATGAGGTAGCGTTATTGCGATAATACAAAGCAGGGACCGTATCATATAAACATTCTTCTGGCAGTTCCATTTTAAAATCGTCTTTCTGTATGCGGTTTATTTTATTAGGTGCTAATTTCAGTGCATAGTTTTGATAAGTTGTTATTTTTGCCAGGCTATCATCATACTGTAATTCAAAATTCAATTGAGATGTATTTCCCTTCGGGTCTTTGATATCAATACTGATAAAATGCACATTCGTGTCCTGCAAACTGATAACCCCATCTCCTTTTATTTTTTTATATACAGGCCCCTGGTCGCCAGGTAGTGATGAGAGGTGTTGCAGGTAAGCCCCTCCGTTATAATCGACGCGGTAATCAATATGCGCATTCATGTACAGTGTTTCATCATAATCAATACTGTCCAGAACAAAACTTACCTGCGGTTCATCATCCAGGTATAGCCTGGCTGAATAAATGCCGTTATCGCTGCCGCCACCACTCATTTTGTCATATGCCTGGATGGCAAAACTGATCTTACTCAATCCGGTTTTTATAACCGGCCTTTTCGGAATAACATAACCACTGTCCGTATTTTTCACTGAAAAGTAGGTTGGTGTTTGTGCAAAAACTGATCTATCCCGGTCATACATCGCCAGTTTGATAAAGGAAGGTGGCGTATTATCTTCCATTGGGAAGTTGAACAATAAAGGATTCAGTCTTTTGTCTGTTTTTGTATCAATGATCTCAAAATGCAAATGCGGGCCTTTGGAACCACCCGTGTTGCCACTGTTGGCAATAAACGCACCTTTACTAACAGGGAACTGGTCTTTTGAAAAATTTAACTCTACAGCCCAGCTCTCCTGTTTATATTGTTGTGCAGTTACATATTCTTCAAGTTCCGGGTAAAAAGCATTCAGGTGGGCATAAAGGGAAGAGAGCCCGTTGGGGTGTTGAATAATAATAAATCGTCCGAAACTTTGGGGGCGGATACCCACTTTAGCAATAAATCCTTCCGCCGCCACATATACCGGGAGATTTTCTTTGGCCCCGGTCCTGATATCAAGGCCCATATGCCAGTGATTGGACCGCAATTCTCCGAAATTGGCCGATAACTGCATGGGAACACCAAGAGGATTACGGAAATAATTTTGGGGATAGGCCGGCGGTTGTGACAACAGGTACAACGAAACAAAGAGCCCGCACGTCAGTAATAAGAATCTTAACCGCATAGGCAAAAATAAGCATGATCCGGTATAATCTTAATAAGGTATAGGCTATCCGCTTCATTGTTCGTATCTTTTTGCCTCCATTTAACAAATGAAAAAACTTTTGTGGCTCTTGCCACTCTCCATCCTTTTAACAGCCTGCCCGTTTGAATCAACGGTGCCACTATCAGCTAAACCAAGTGAACCGGTTGACAGCACCCTGGTTGGTTATTGGTATGGTATTGTCAAAGACGGCAGTGACTTTTTTGGCATCGAGGCATTAGAGATCACCCGGCAATCGGATTCTGTCTATGCCATCACCCGCTATGGCAAAGCAGTAAAAGGGGATATTATTCTGCCGGATACCGCCTATTTTACCGGCTATACCTCTTATATCGGCGAACAACGCTTTATGAATATTGAGGGCTCTGTGCTGATTGAAATACTCAGGCGTAATAAGCAACCGGAGTACCGTAAAGAAAAAGTGTATTATTTTTCTACGATCGAAACACACCATGACACCCTTAGTATCAAAACCATTACAGAGAATTTCTCTCCGACCAGAAAGGATTTTAAAACCCCGGAGATTTTAAAAAAGCTGGTAACAGAATCAATCGAACAACAGAAAAATATTTACGACGATCTCTATTCCCTTTCGTACCGGAAAATTCCAAAGCCTGTACCCTTAAAACCATTCTAACCCGTTTTTTTATGGGTATACTTCTTTTAATATCGCTGATCATCGGTGTTTGATCCTGGTTCATATCCCGGGCGGTGTACAAAAGCCAGGTGAGGAATAACTACAAGAACCCGGGTGTAACAGCTACTATTGTTTTTATTCTGTCATTTGCGATCATATCTGCTGCTATTTTCTTCCTGGTCATTAATAATATCAGGATTGAACGTTAAGTTATACGGATCCGCTGCCCCACCTCCTTTCTCTTTCTTCGTATCAGACATTCTGCCAGCAACAAATTAGGAACAAAGCCGATCCAGGCATCTATCATATATAAACATACCTGGTCAATAACAAACAGGCCTGATAAGACCAGTTTCTATGTTCGCAGGGTAATTGCTGAAAATGTCAATGCATAACTACGTAACATGAACCGTTTATGCGCCGACACATTCCCTCTTTTTATTTCAATAAATGCTTTTAACGTGAACCAAAACCACAAACTGTCCAGTATCACAAAGCCGATCTTAGTGGGCCAATGGCCGTTGGCATAAAATGCCAATATATTCCCGCCGGGAAATTGATAAAAAGCACAGCAAAAACATACAGCTTTCCCATGAAGCGATGAAGCCCCCGGTGTTCTTTCAGGATATAGCTTGAAAATTGGGTAAACCCGGCCAGCAGGGTAAGGATACTGGAGAATACATGGACATAAAAAGCCGTTCGCCAAACCTTAATATGAATATAGTCCTGCTTAACCGCCAAAAAACCAGTGTCAGGGCTCAATGCAAAATGCTAGGTACCGATCTGTAACATCAGGAAAGTACCGGCACAAAGTACTATATATAGCCCGATATTTCTGGCGGTATTTTTGATGATCGTTTTCAAAAAATTACTGAAAATAAAAGCATAAAGTTATACCGAATGAGCACAGCGGGCGGGTTTGATTGCGGTGGGTAAATAATTATCAACCTCCCGCATTTTATGTAATATTTTTCAATCCATTCCCTTAGTTTTGCGCAATTTGTTTTTTCTTAATGATGCCTCGTCATAGCTCAACATTGCCAACAACAACTAAAAACAAAAAATGCCAAAAGACAATTCGATTAAATCTGTTCTCATTATTGGCTCCGGCCCGATTATTATCGGACAAGCCTGTGAGTTTGATTATTCCGGCACACAAGCTGCCAGAAGCTTACGGGAAGAAGGAGTAAAAGTCATTCTTATCAACAGCAACCCAGCCACCATCATGACAGACCCGATGATGGCCGACAAGGTTTATTTGCTACCACTTACTGTAGAAAGTATCGAACAAATATTGAAGGAAAATGAATCCGATGGCTATCGGATTGATGCTGTGTTGCCCACCATGGGTGGACAAACAGCACTCAACCTTGCTAAAGAAGCCGAAGAGCTTGGTATTTGGAAACAGTATAATGTACGGTTGATTGGTGTTGATATAAAAGCAATCGAAAAAGCAGAAGACCGTGAAAAATTTCGCCTATGGATGATAAAACTGGGAGTGCCGGTAGGCCAGGCAAAAACAGCCAACTCTTTTTTAGAAGGTAAAGAATTTGCTCAGGAAATTGGGTTTCCATTGGTGCTCCGTCCTTCATTTACATTGGGTGGTACAGGTGGCGGATTGGTTTTTAAAAAAGAAGAGTTGGATGAAGCCCTGAACAGAGCTTTAACAGCCAGCCCTATTCATGAAGTGTTGGTAGAAAAAGCAGTGATGGGCTGGAAAGAATTTGAACTGGAACTGCTGAGAGATTCTGCTGATAATGTTTGTATTATTTGTACAGTAGAAAATTTTGACCCAATGGGTGTGCATACCGGGGATTCAATAACAGTGGCCCCGGCTATGACGCTTAGTGATACAGCATTGCAGTTGATGCGAAATACAGCTATCAGGATGATGAGAGATTTGGGAAATTTTGCCGGTGGATGTAATGTTCAATTTGCGCTGAATCCTGATACCGAAGAAATCCAGGTAATCGAAATTAATCCAAGAGTAAGCCGTTCATCTGCCTTGGCGAGTAAAGCAACAGGCTATCCGATTGCTAAAGTTGCTGCCAAACTTGCCATAGGCTATAATCTTGATGAATTGGAGAATCAGATTACAGAAACAACATCTGCTTACTTTGAGCCGGCGCTCGATTATGTAATTGTAAAAATACCCCGTTGGAATTTTGATAAGTTTAAAGGGGCTAATGATACACTTGGTTTCCAGATGAAAAGTGTGGGTGAGGTAATGGGCATTGGCAGAAGTTTTAATGAGGCCATTCAAAAAGCCTGTCAGAGTTTAGAGAACAATGCAGTTGGTTTAGGCTACTATGGTAAAAGCCTGATGCATGCTGAAGAATTACTGGAATATATCAAAATTCCGAAATGGGACCGCATCTTCCGTATAAAAGATGCGTTGATGGCAGGCATTTCTGTTGGCACTATTTCAAAAGCTACCAATGGTATTGATCGTTGGTTTCTTTATGAAATACAAAAGATTTGTACCATCGAAAAAGAAATTGCAAAATATGATTTGGAGACCCTTCCGCTGGAGTTGCTGAGAGAGGCCAAAGTAAATGGCTTTAGCGATGAACAAATAAGCCGTATTACAGAACATGGCGATGAGGATGATGTTTACAATAAACGAAAAGCAGCCGGCATTACAAGAGTTTATAAAATGGTTGACACCTGTTCTGCAGAGTTTGAAGCAAAGACGCCTTACTTCTATTCAACCTTCGAAGAAGGAAACTACAACGAAAGCAAAGTATCCGATAAAAAGAAAATTATTGTGCTCGGCTCTGGGCCTAACCGCATCGGGCAAGGAATTGAATTTGATTACTGTTGTGTGCATGGTTTACTAGCCATTAAAGAATGTGGTTATGAATCCATCATGATAAACTGTAACCCGGAAACAGTGAGTACTGATTTTGACATGGCCGATAAATTATATTTTGAGCCGGTTTATTGGGAGCATCTCTGGGAAATAATTGAACATGAAAAACCAGACGGGGTTATTGTGCAACTCGGCGGACAAACAGCATTAAAGCTGGCAGAAAAACTGCATGCAAAAGGAATCAGGATTGTCGGCACTTCATTTGATAGCCTGGATATAGCTGAAGACCGGGGCCGCTTTAGTGACCGGTTGAAAGAACTGGATATTCCTTATCCTGATTATGGCACCGCCGAAAATGTGGATGAGGCTGTGGTTGTAGCCAACAAAGTGGGTTATCCTGTATTGGTTCGTCCTTCTTATGTATTGGGCGGTCAAAGAATGCGGATTGTACTGAATGATGAGGAAGTAGAAAAAGCTGTGGTGAGCTTATTAAAACATTTACCCGGCAATAAAATACTGATTGATCACTTTCTTGACCGCTGCCAGGAGGCAGAGATTGACGCCATTTTTGACGGAGAAGATTTTCATGTAATGGGTGTGATGGAGCATATTGAACCAGCCGGTATACACTCAGGCGATAGCAATGCAGTATTACCTGCTTTCAACCTTACTCCGCTCATCGTGCATACCATGGAAGAATATGCCGAAAAAATTGCACGTGATCTGAAAATACAGGGACTGATCAATATCCAGTTTGCCATTAAGAATGATAAAGTGTATGTAATCGAAGCCAATCCAAGGGCCAGCCGCACTACACCGTTTATTGCCAAAGCTTACCAGATCCCTTACCTGAATATAGCTACCAAGATCATGCTGGGCACTCATAAACTCAAAGATTTTACGTTTGAGAAAAAATTGAACGGGTTTGCGATCAAAGAACCCGTGTTCTCGTTCAATAAATTTCCCGGCGTCAATAAAGAATTGGGGCCTGAAATGAAATCAACGGGTGAGGCGATACGGTTTATAAAAGATTTGAGAGACCCTTATTTCCGGCAGTTGTATAAAGACAGGAGTATGTATTTAAGTAAATAGTCAGGAACACGTTACCGCAAACATACAGGGCCAAATCTTCTAAGCTGAACCAAACACTCAGTGAATATTCTTTGCCCGTCCATTTGGAATTATGCACCCACCTGTTTTTTTTGTAGTGCTTAATGACCGCATCTGTATGTGCTGTTCCAACAAATTTTCCTCCTTTTATTGGTTTTTTGAATTGTAGTCATTGCTTTGAGTTTTTAGGTGTTTCATAATCGATTACCAGTTAAAGCTGTCAAAAGAAACCAGGCAATGAGATGGGCAAGTAAATGCAAATAAATTATTTGTAAGAATAAGATTATCAGGGAATAGCATGAAAATAATAGAAAATGCCGTAGGATCAATAGAACAAAATCGTAGAAAAAATGATGTGAAAACCCGTATAAATAAGGGGTTAAAATGTATCACTAGCGTTGCGTCTATTAAAATTTTGAAAACATGACCATTGACTATCAATTTGTTATCTGAATAAAAAACGTCAAATATTTTCAAATCGGCGCTTAATTAAAAATCAATGTTAATTAATGCCAGCTCATGTTACAAAGAATTTTATGTTTCAACAACACAACGCTAGTGAAAATGTATAAAAAATGATCATGGGGTCCCCGGCAGTTTGTAATTTTAGCTTTATGAATAAAGAAGTTCAATCCCTGATCCAGCGTATCGATAAAGTGAATAGTGGCGAACCCTGGTTCGGCAGGTCTGTCTATGTCTTATTAGAAGAAGTAAATCACAAAAAAACTTCCATAAAACCAAATAATACAGAACATTCCCTGCTTGACCTGCTTTATCATATGATTACCTGGGCCAGTTTTACATGGCATCGACTTGAAAAAGACAAGATCAACGACCTGGCTGCTGCCGAAGGACTCGACTGGAGAGTAATTGATCCGAAAGTACATAGCTGGAAAAAAGGGCTGGCTGAATTCAAAGCCATTCATAAAAAGATCATTGCCCTCTTGCAAAAAAAAGACGATGATTTCCTGTTGGAAATTGTTGATTACCGGAAATATAATTTTCGTTTCCTGGTCAACGGAATGATCGAACACAATATTTACCACGCAGGTCAGATCGCCTATCTCCATAAATTGCTTGGCTGATATACCCGGAAAGTAGTATTGTCTGTTAGGAAGCTGCTGCTTACCTTTTCAGTATGGCTGCTTACAGTTCCCATTTCTGGAAGAAAGCTCCCTTTGTTAAACTGCTGCTGGCAATGGTGGCTGGTATCCTGTTGCAATGGAAATACCAGGTTGGTAGCAGCACCTGGTGGATAGTTCTTGTTACTACACTTTCCATTTTGCTGGTTTTCTTTCTGCTTCCCTTTTTTAACCGTTACCGGTATTCTTTTATAAGTGGAATAGTCAGCAGTATTCTTTTCTTCTGCATCGGCGCTATGCTGACCTGGCAAAAAGATATCCGGAATAATAAACAATGGCTGGGTAATTATTACCCTTCAAATGCTGGTCTCCTCGTTACGTTGGAGGAACCCCCGGTTCAGAAGACAAAATCGATTAAAGTAGCGGCTACGATTACCTGCTTATTGCAAAATGGCAAAGCGATCCCCGTAAAGGGAAAGATCATTATATATTTCAATAAAGATTCCTTGCCGCCCCTAACCTATGGTTCACAGGTTATTTTCAATAAATCATTACAGGAAATAAAGAATGCAGGTAACCCGGGTGGTTTTGATTATAAACGCTATTCCCTTTTTCATGGCATCACCCACCAGGTTTATCTTAAAAGAGGTGAATTTGAACTGTTGCCGGGGAAAAATATAAACCGGCTCCGGCAATTTGTTTATTCTTCCCGGGAAACCGTACTGAATATTCTCCGGAATAATATTATTGGACACAAAGAACTCGGCCTGGCAGAAGCTCTGCTGATTGGCTATAAAGACGACCTGGAACAATCGCTGGTGCAATCCTATACCAATACCGGCGTGGTCCATATCATTGCCGTATCAGGGCTTCACCTTGGCTTGATTTACTGGTTGCTGGCACTTGTATTAAAACCTTTAAAAAAGAAAAAAAGTACAAGGTGGCTTAACCCTGTGCTGATCATCTCCGGTCTTTGGCTTTTTAGTTTACTCGCCGGCGCACAGCCTTCCATCCTTCGCTCTGCAGTTATGTTTACCTGCATTGTATTGGGAGAATCGCTATCCCGGAAAACATCCATCTATAATACCATCGCTGTCTCTGCTTTTATTTTATTGTGCATTAATCCGTATTGGTTATGGGATGTCGGCTTCCAGTTATCCTATGCCGCCGTATTGAGCATTGTTATTTTTATGCGACCATTTTACAATTGGTTCTATATTAAAAACAAGCTGCTTGATTTTTTTTGGAAACTAAATGCAGTGACCCTGGCTGCTCAAATCCTCACCGTTCCATTAAGTGTTTATCATTTCCACCAGTTTCCCAATCTCTTTGTGCTGACCAATCTCCTGGCCGTACCCCTATCCAGTGTTATCCTGCTGGGAGAAATTTTTCTTTGCCTTCTTTCTTTTATTCCTGTGGTAGCCATCTTAATGGGCCAATTGCTTAGCTGGCTGATCTGGCTGATGAATACCTATATCGAAAGAATTGAAACCATTTCCTTTTCCTTGTGGGATGGGTTACAAATAACGATACTCCAGGCTATTTTAATGGTTTTGTTTACCGTGGGACTAAGTTATTGGTTACTGGAAAAATCAACCCGTGGTTTAAAGCTGGGTCTATTTTCCCTGCTGGCTTTTATGGGATTACGTTCGTATTCATTTATGCAAAGTAACCAGCAGCAAACTATTATTGTTTACAATGTTCCCCAGAAAAGAGCCATTGATATTGTGGGTGGCCGCCAATATTTTTTTGTTGGCGACAGCGATCTGGCGAACAATGAGCTTTCCCGTAATTTCCATTTAAAGCCCTCCAGGGTATTACACCGGGTAAAAGATACAGATAGCCTTCCGGGTCTGGCGGTTCACGAAGACTACCTCGACTACCACGGTAAACGCATTTTATTATTGGATACATCCATTTTTTTTAAACCCGGTGAAACGAAGCCTTCCATTGACCTGCTGGTTATTTCTAAGAACCCCAGGGTCTATATAAAAAAACTGGCTGCTTCGCTTGACATTAAGCAGGTAGTTTTTGATGGTTCAGTACCCGCCTGGAAAGCGAACTACTGGAAAAAAGATTGCGACTCCCTGCAGATCCCCTGGCATGATGTGGCGATGAAGGGAGCTTTTGTTATGAAAATAAATTGACAAACAATTCAGCGGGAAAAACTACAACTCATACGGTTATTGATTTGGCGGCCCCCTTCTTTATTTCATCTTCCTGAAATAATTAAACCTGCTTACTTTAAAAATACCTGTCATCCAAAAAAAACCCCGATCAAAGAAGCTACTTTATTTCGTCTTGCTGTGATCTACTCCGTATTGCTGATCATTTCCCTGTTTTTCTTTTCCTATAAGCAATCGTAAAAAAAGCGGATGCATCCATGAAACCTAATTTTGAAAAGGGTTGGACTTAGATAGTTACTACCGGAAACTGTTAGAGGGAAAAATAGTAGCGTAATACTGCATCAGCTATTTTTCCCTTTTCCGTAAAGGGCCACTTTTGCGATGAGTTAGCAGACACTTACCTTTGGCACTCCCAGCGATTTGCCTGCCTTTTAACCCATCCATTTTATGAACAAAAAGATTCAATCTGCACTTATTTCTGTTTTTTACAAAGATGGACTGGAGAACATCGTCCGGCTCCTGGCGGAGAATGGCGTAACGATCTATTCTACCGGCGGTACGCAAAGTTTTATTGAAAAGCTGGGAGTGAAAGTGATACCTGTGGAAGACCTGACCAGCTATCCTTCCATTCTGGGGGGTCGGGTAAAGACACTGCACCCTTCTGTATTTGGTGGTATACTGGGCAAAAGAGATGATGACACCCATGTGCAGGAAATGAAGCAGTACAAGATCCCTGAAATTGACCTCGTGATCGTGGATCTCTATCCATTTGAAGAAACCGTTGCTTCCACTTTAGATGAAAAATCCATCATTGAAAAAATTGATATCGGCGGCCCTTCTATGATAAGAGGAGCGGCCAAGAACTTTAAAGATGTGGTAGTGATAGCTGCCAAAAAGGACTATGGCGAACTGGAACAGTTGCTGAAAGATCAACAGGGCAGTACCAGCCTTGAGCAACGAAAATCATTTGCAGCCAAAGCCTTTGAAGTGGTGGCCCATTATGATGTGGCAATAGCAAAATATTTCAACCAGCCTGCAGGACAGGCAGGCCCGGCCGGCTCCTTATACTTCCTGGAATCTGTTACCAATCCCAAAGCCATGCGCTACGGTGAAAATCCTCACCAGTCCGGAGTTTTTTATGGCGATTTGAATACACTTTTCGACCAGCTGAACGGCAAAGAACTTTCTTATAATAATTTGGTGGATGTGGATGCAGCGATGCAATTGATCAAAGATGCTTCCGTGCCCTCAAAAGGAGGGTTTCTGAAGTCTGCAGAAGCAGAATCCGTTTCCAAACTATCGGGGTCTAAAGCCCCTCCTGCGGAGGAGTTTGGGGAGGCTGTATTTGCCATCATAAAACATACCAATGTATGTGGGATTGCGCAACGTCCCACAGTAAAAGAAAGCTGGGATACCGCATTGGTAGGTGACCCCGAAAGCGCATTCGGTGGTGTATTGGTTTGTAATAGCAGCATCGATAAAGCTACCGCCGAAGCCATCAATGAAATTTTCTTTGAAGTATTGATCGCTCCGGGTTTTAATGAAGATGCATTAACTATATTGAAATCAAAAAAGAACAGGATATTATTAAGATACAAAGCACATAGCACAAGTTCCTCTACTGAAATGTACAGATCATTACTCAATGGCGTTCTGATACAGGGAACTGATGAAGGCAACTATGCTGAATGGAATGAAGCGGGTGGTCGGGAAACAACTGCAGCAGAAAAAGAGGACCTTGTCTTTGCAAATATTGTCTGTAAGCATTTAAAATCTAATGCAATCGCCCTGGTAAAAAATAAACAACTGATCGGTAAGGGTTGCGGACAAACCAGCCGGATCGATTCCTTACGACAGGCCATTGAAAAAGCCAACCAGTTCAATTTTGACCTTGCAGGTTCAGTAATGGCCAGTGATGCTTTCTTTCCTTTCAATGATTGTGTAAAAATGGGGCATGAAGCTGGTGTAACAGCATTTATTCAACCCGGCGGTTCCATTCGGGATAAAGATTCCATCGACTACTGTAAAGAAAATAACCTGGCGATGGTGATTACGGGTTTACGCCACTTTAAACATTAATGAACTTATTTGATTTTCATAAAACTATTGTTCAATCTTCTGCTGACTCGTTAAAAAAGTTAGCGGTATTCAACCCTTTGACCATCCATAAAAAAGGAACAAGGTCAAAAGCTATTTTTGCGTTGGCTCTCGTCTGTTTTTTTTGGGGCACTACCTGGATCGCCTCTAAAGAAGGTGTTCGGCATATGCCGGCCTTACAACTCGCTGCTATCCGTCAACTGATAGCAGGTGCTTTGTATGTAGGATTTTTTTTGTATAAAAAAGCTCCCCTGCCCAAAGGAAAAGAATGGATACCGGTGCTGGTCCTGAGCTTCCTGAATTTTATCATGAGTAACGGTCTCAGTACCTGGGGGGTAAAATATATTTCAGCAGGATTGGGCTCAATCATGGGCGCCATTTTCCCGCTGTGGCTGGTGATCATCGGCTTATTCATTTCCAAAGAAAAAATTCCGCAAAAAGCCCTCCTTGGTCTATTGCTGGGCTTCGCCGGTGTATGTGTTATCTTTTATGAGCACTTGCAGGATTTCTTTATTCCTGATTTTCGGTTTGGAATCATTCTATCTCTTATTGCTACCTGGACCTGGGCATTTGCTACGCTGTATACCAAACAACAGGCAGCCCGGTTTAATCCTTATTTCAGTCTTGGCCTGCAAATGCTCATATCGGGTATTTCTCTCTTTACTTTTACGAGCCTTACCGGTAACACGATTCCTCTTACAGCTATCCCCTGGGAGTCGTGGGCTTCTATCGCCTACCTCATCATCTTTGGTTCGCTGGTTGCTTTTATCTGTTATTTGTATGCCTTACAAAATCTTCCTACCGAGCAGGCATCGATCTATGCATATGTAAATCCAATGGTAGCTGTGCTCTGCGGCTGGTTGATCTTCAATGAAAAGGTTACGATCTTTATTACCGTAGGAGGATTGGTCACGTTGTTGGGTGTGTACCTGGTCAATAAAGCATTCAGAGCTTTACCGGCCCCTGAGCAACCTGAAACGGAGGGGATGTAAAAAAGTACTTACCCCGCAACTTCCTGGATAAACTGGTAATACGCTTCTTTCCAACCCTTGAATCGCTCATCTGTACCCAGGAAAGAGTTATGCCAGATAGTAATAAGGGTCCCGTTGACTTTTTTTACCTGCTGGTAATACTGCCTCATTTCTTCCAGTGCCTGTCGGGCAGAAAAATGTTGTTCAAAAAAAGAATTGGCTTCCATAAAGCAGAACGGGTGTATAAGCAAAGAGGTAGCTGCTTCTTTTTCGAGGTTATACCAATAAAATGAAGAAGCGACCGAGGCTCTGAAACCATTGATCGTGCCATAGCCCATGGAAAAATCATCTGTAATGCCAGCCGCTTCAAGATGACGGAATGTATGCGGTAATGTAAACCGGATAAAATGCTGGCGGGAGGAACTGATCTTTAACGTAGTGATTTGCTCAAGGGTCTGTATTTCTTTTTTTATCAGGAGCGGATCATCCCCACTTTGCCAGGAAGGATGAATGCCAATGCTATATTTTTCTGCATGCTGCCGTATTAATGACTGCAAGGGCTTTTGGGCAGGCAGTATATTCTTGTCGTATCGGCCTGTTTTACCGGGCACCAAAAAAAAGTAAATAGGTTTAATTGCAGTAGGCAGGTGCAGGTTATTGAGCCAATCATAGGAATCATAAGGATCCTTTACCTGGTTATCCATTACTTTTCGTCGCAATGAAAATTTATGCCATTTCCCTTTCAACAGATCCTTGACAGCCGCCCCGGCACTTCTCCACCACTCCTTATGTTTATACGACCACGCTTCATCAATATCATAGGTAGGAAGTAGTTTAAAGTTGATACGTTGAGGTATAAAGTTGGGAAACTTTGATTGCAGTAATCGCTTCATATCTTCCAGCCAGGCATTAATTAAGGGGATGTTGAGAAACCCTTCACGGAAAGCCAGTGAATTTTCATGGGCATAGCGGCCATACATGTCTTTTTCATGGGGCAGGTATTCTTCATAACGGCTCAGTAAATAAAAACTTGCTGCGAACAAATCAAATTCGAAATCGCCATCCGTTTTAAAAAAAGCTTTTTGACCATTCACTTCAAAACATTCAATAGGCTGTAATTGAATTCCCTGTTCAAATAATAAGGTATGTGGCTGAAGCCAGCACTCACCTACCGTCAATTTTTCAGCACTATAATTAATACGGGGGCCGGGAAAATCCTGGAATTCCTCTTTCCTGTCCGTAAGCTGAAATGGCTTCCCTACCAGTTCTGTACCGATAAAATCACAGATGTAGCGTAGCCGATTTGTTATGGTTGAACTGTAAATGATCATGTTGCTTCTGCTTCGTCAAACGAATATACTTATCCGGGCACAACCCGGTAACGATCAGCTTATTTTTCTTGTCTTTTATGCATCCTTTTGGCCGCCTGCCCGTCTATTCCGGAGGAAAAGCTTCAAAAGGGCTTCTCAAAATCAAAACCATCATTCACACGGGATGAAAAAATTATCTGCGATACTGCTTATCGGCCTGTTTGCCTTCTCCCAATATGCAAGGCAGCTTAGCTACCTCGAATGTAAATTCACTAATATTTTCAAAACAAGTACTGACAAATGTGATTGTGAAAAAAAAGCTGGTTTTGATAACCCGGATAGCAACAAAGCCCCTCTTTCAAAAGTTCATACCCATATTCATCTGGACGAATTATTTACTGCTGCCCGGTTAGTTGCTATTGATCTGTCCTTCAAACTGGCCTGCTTAAAAAAAAATCCATTTCCCAGTGTAGATGAATTGGAAGGTAATTATCCCAAACCCTGGCAACCACCCACTACCTGATCAGAATATCATCCTCAATTAATCAATGTCATCCGTTGTTGCAAATGCCTGCTGTATAGACGGATGGATACGCATTTCATTTACATATCTATTCAGGTAATCTTAAAAATAATTTATGAATAAAATAATCTGTTTATTATTAGTAACACTCTCGCATACTGTCACAGCACAAACAACAGCGGAGAAAACAAAGATCCTTTATGGCAGTTCCACGAAAGACAGCCTGCTGGTCGATCCCTTTGCTAAGTGGTTTACTGTTAATTACGACAGTTACCAGCCCAATATCACCGCCATAGCAACCCTTAAAAAACAGAACCTCGACAATATCAGTATTAAAATTTTCTTTGGAACATGGTGCGGTGATAGCAAAAGAGAAGTACCCCGTTTTTTAAAACTACTCTCAGCCATTTCATTCCCTGATAAAAAAATACAACTGATAGGTGTTGGTAACGGGGATTCGCTTGTAAAACAAAGTCCGCAACATGAAGAAGCAGGCCTGGGTATATTCCGGGTACCTACATTCATCATTTATAAAAATGGAGTAGAAACCAGCCGCATCAATGAATTCCCGGTTTTTTCATTGGAAAAAGACTTACTCAGCATACTGGGTAATCAATCGTATATACCCAATTACCGCTCTTTCGCTTCCGTTGCACGGTGGCTGGCTGAAGGAACAATGATGGATGAAAATATAAGTGTGGCCGGCCTTGCAAGGCAACTCAAACTATTGGTGAATGATGAAAACGAATTAAACAGCCTCGGTTATTTACTATTAAAACAAGGGCAGAAAAAAGAGGCATTAAAGATCTTCCAGGTCAACTATAACCTGTACCCGGAATCAGCTAATGTGGTTTCAAGTCTCGGAGAAGGCTATTATGAAACCGGCGATACTAAAAAAGCTGTTGCTGTTTTGGAAAAAGCACTGGAGCTTAATAAAAACCCACAGGAAGTAAAAGGGATATTAGCTATATTATACAAAGCAAAAGAAAAAGAGAAGAGTTAATAACAAGCTTGACAACTTTCCCTGCAATAGTGATTGAAGGGAAAGTTTATTTAGAATTACCATACTTTTCTTTCCATAACTGATTGAATGATTTTTTGGGAAATTCCATCTTACCCCGGTGTTCTTTCCAACCCTTCACTACACTGTTCACTACCCAATTCTTGGTAGCACCACCTGCCATGTTCATCCATTTACGGCGGAGCATTCCCTGCTTCCACATTTTCCAGGCCATCTTTTCGCCAAAGGAACTATGCCCTTCTTCTACTGCTTCATGTCTGTTTTCCAATAATAATTCATGCAGGTTGATCTTTACGGCACATACCTCGGTACAATTACCGCAAAGAGAAGATGCATAACTAAGATGTTTCCAATCGCCGATATCTTTTAAGTGCGGGGTTATCACAGAACCAATCGGGCCGCTATAGGGTGTAGCGTACGTGTGACCCCCAATATTTTTATAGACAGGGCAGGCATTTAAACAAGCTCCGCAACGAATACAGTATAAACTTTCCCGTTGCTTTTCATTGGCCAGGATATTGGTACGTCCATTATCCAGGAGTATCACATACATATCTTCCGGTCCATCGGTTTCATTGGCTTGTCGCGGGCCACTGATGATCGTATTATACACCGTTACTTTTTGACCGGTACCAAAAGTTGACAGCAGCGGCCAGAACAGGGCGAGGTCTGTCATTGAAGGGATTACTTTTTCAATACCTGCAATGACGATATGCGTTTTGGGCATGGAACAACTCAACCTGGCATTACCTTCGTTCTCCGTCACCGCAATTCCACCGATATCGGTAATAATAAAATTAGCACCGGTCACCCCGATTTCTGCCTGCACATATTTTTCACGAAGAATATCCCTGGCTACCAGGGTCAGTTGCTCGGGTGTCGCTTTGGGGTCTGTTCCTAATTTTTCGGCGAACAATTTTGCCACATCTTCCTTGCTCTTATGCATGGCCGGAGTAACGATATGATAAGCTGTTTCCCCATCTAATTGCTGGATATATTCTCCGAGATCGGTCTCTACACTTTCAATTCCGTTCTTTTCTAAAAAATCATTCAGGTGAATTTCTTCCGTCACCATACTCTTGCTTTTCACCAGTATTTTACATTTCTTTTCTTCACAAATCTTTTGAATGGCGTCCAGTGCCTGTTGGGCATCTTCGGCCCAGATCACTTTTGCACCCCGGCGGGTAATCACCGCTTCAAATGTTTCCAGTTGCTTATCCAGGTTCTCAATAGCCTTCCATTTGATATTCTTGGCTCTTTCCCGGGCCAGGTGAATATCAGCAAACTGCATTTTCCCCTGGGGTACAGATGCGTTATACTTACCAATATTAAAATTGATCTTGCGCCGGTGCTCTTTATCAGCCGACTTCACGGTGCTGCTGGTAATAAAATTGGAGGCTATTTCTTTCACGTTAACAGGTTAAATAGTTGATCGGTTCCGTTTATTAAAAAATCTATTCTTTAAAATCAATTTCTTCCCATTCCCCTTTTGCAATTGTATCCAGTGCTGTATAAAAATCCTCTCCATACTTTCTTATCAAGGGCTCTTTTAAAAATTGGTACACTGGTATTTTCAGTTTTTCTCCCAAAGCACAGGCGGGGCTGCACATTTGCTCCCGGGGTTCATAGTTGACTCTTTCATAATCACCTTGTTTACCCTTTTTAGCAACAATAGGATATAGATGGCAGCTGATCGGTTTTTTCCACCCGATAGTTATCGGGTCTATCACTTTGTCATTATAGGCTTGTTCAAAGGCACATTTGATAATTCCATTCTCTCCCCGGGTACCATACACACATATTTCGTTGTCACTATCCAGAGTGGGTGTTACCCATTCAAACTCTGTATCAAAAACATAAAAACCTTTCTTCTCAATTTCAGCGATCGAAGCGCTGGTCAGGTAGGGTTTTACTTTCTCGTAATGATCAACGATAATCTTGAGTTCTTCTCTTTCGAGGGGGGCACCGGCAGCTCCATCTTCACAACAGCCCCCTTTGCACTTGCCCAGGTCGCATACAAACTGCTTATCTACAACATCCTCACTAACCAGTATATTATCAATTACAATCACAGTTTTCTCATTTTTGCAAAGGTAAGCTCTGCCTTATGGTTCTCCTTGTTTTGTTCGACGGAATAATTTTCTTTTTATGTGAAGTCCTGCAGATGTAAGCCGGTTATGAGAAGTAAGATAATCCAGCACCTTATGCTCCAGCCAGTGGTGCAATGGCACCAACAGGGCTGCCAGAGCAATCATAAAGGCAAGGTCTTTCCAGGGTTCACCTTGCGTAATGGAGTAAATATTTTTTTTGAATATCAGGAATATAAACTCAAACAGCATCAGGAACACAAAGAAGCTAATGGCTTTTATCAGGCCGGAGGATACTTTAAACATACCAAGAACCACCAAGGCAATAAACAATCCTATAATGCCGATTACAATACCAAGATATTGAATGTTGTTCCTTCTCCGTTTCAGCTCTTCTGCTTCCTTTTCTAATTTTTCCTGCCGTTGTTGCTCATCATCAGCTTCGACCTGGGTCAACTCTTTTTCTCTTTTCAGGGTTTCGGCGCTGTCTTTGTACTGATAGTATATGGCTTTATATTTTCCAGCCAGCGGCGCATTTCCTGTTTCAGTGTATAAACTATCAAGATGTTTGGAAGCAGCTTTTACATTTTCGAGTAACCCATTTCTTTCGCTGATTTCTTTTACCCGCAGGTAGTACTCTATTGCATTCTTTTTATCACCTGATTTTTTATAGAAAGAAGCCAGTTGCACGTAAAAAAAACTTTATTGCTTTCATTGGTAGTGTTCTCAAACATCGGTCTTGCTTTCTGCAGGAACATCCCGGCGGAATCAAACCGGCCAAGCTCTGTATAAATTACACCATAGGCCTGATCAATAACAGAGGACATGCCAAAAATGCCCAGGTATTTTTTTAAATTATCTCCCGCAGATGAGTTTAGGTAGGTCAATGCTTTTTGTGGTTCATCTATTCGCAGGTATTGGTTTAACAAACTAACATAGCCAGGTATTTTTAATGTAGAGAATTTTAAGGAATCTGCCATCCGGATAGATTTCTCAAAATAGCTGATGGCGATGTCATAATTTTTTTTAAAAGCAAATAAGCTTCCGATATTATTGGTATAAATTACTTTTTGATAGGGTATATTTTTTTCGTTGATGTCGTCCAGTTTTTTGTAAGCCAATGTCATGTAATCAATAGACTTGTCATAATCTTCAATGGAGGAATAAAAATCTGAAAGATGCAGGTAGCAATTTCTGATAAGCGAATTATTTTTAATATTCTCCGCAATCCTTAAGGCGTTTAGAAAATTGCGGAGTGCCAGTATGTTTTCATTCCGGGCTTTGTAAACCTGGCCATACGTATTATGCCCCTCTGCCCGCAGGCTATCATTGGAAAGAGTAGAGGCAAGAGAAAATGCCTGGGTGGCGTAGGATAAAGCTTTTTCATTATCTGGTATTAAAAGATAAATACCAGACAAGTACATTTGTGCTTCGGCCGCCTGCTTTTCCATCCTGTTTTGCCGGGCCAGCTCCAGTGCCTTATTATAAAATTCAATTGCTTTTTTGGAATAGGCTTTCTGCTGGGCTAAATAAGTGCAGCGTATACCGTTTGAGAGGTAGGCTTTAAACATCAGCTCCCGGTCCCTTGATTCTTCGGCCACCGCTATCAGCTTGCTGCCATACTCATCGGCTTCCTTGGGATTTACATTCATCATTACCCGGCTTAGCTCATCTAACCTCTCTACTTTTTCATTTGCAGTAGTAGCTTTTTCAAAAACTTTCTTTAGGGAATCTACGGCTGCAGCTTCCTGAGAAAAGGCAGCACTGTTGATTACAAAGGGAAAAATAAACTGTAAAATTTTCTGGAAAATGTTCATAATTCGGGTGTTGGCATTGAAATTAGTAAACAATCAACTAATTGTAAAATTCCTTTAACAATTAAATAACAGCTTGTCTTTATGGAGAGCTTTTCACAGCGGCATCTTCCCAATATCACAAAGCGCTGTATGCAAAACACAAGAATACTCACCCTTCAAAAATCGGCGAAGGTTTTTTTTCAGATGCTGTTCTGGGTGCCGGTGGTGGGTTTTAGCCTCCTCCTTATTTATAATACATTACCTTATTTTTCCTTTAGCAAGGAGTTTGATTTTATAGTAGAGAGAAGCTTTCTTTTTCAAAGTAATTTCTATAATACCTGCTTTTATATTCATATCGCTGCCGGAGCACTTTGTATCGGCACCGCCCTTATCCAATTTTCGAGATATATCCTGAAAAAGTCAAAAGCAATCCACCGTTTTTCAGGTAAGATGTATGTTTTTGTGGTCCTGTTTTTGGGAGCACCGACCGGTCTGTACATGTCATTTTTCGCCAAAGGAAGTTTTTGGGAAAGAGCGTTGTTTATGTTCATGGCAGGCTGGTGGTTTGTTACCACCCTGTATGGATTAACAACGATCCATAAAAAAAATGTGGTGGCCCATAAAATTTGGATGATGCGCAGCTATGCGATGGCCATGACGGCTGTTACATTCCGGCTCTACCATATTGTATTCTACTTACTGGATTGGGGTCACCTCGAAAACTATGAATTATCCCTCTGGATCAGTGTGATCGGTAATATGCTTTTCGTGGAATGGGTAGTATACCGGCAGAGTAAAAAATATTTAAGATCATTTACGACATAACTAACCATTCATTGGCCATTTAAAAACAATAAAAATTAATCACATGAAATCAATCTTGTACGTCGGCGCCACGTTAATGATCGGTGCCAGCATTTACGGGTTCGTAGATTACAAACAGACCCAGGGTAAAAAAGAATTCAAGGAAATGTATGTGGAAGAAAAAAGAACCGCCCCGGTGGTAGAAGAGAAAAAGACAACAGAGCCGGCTGTTATAAAAGAGAATGTGATCGGTAAAAAGAGTGTGAGAAAAAAGAAGCTGGCCCCGAAAGAAGAAGATATCCTACCCATTATTGAGCCCATAGCGGCGGATGAAATGGTCGATACCAGGGAAGTAAAAGTGATCGAAAAGTCATCAGTAAATGTTACGCCATCCAGTGACAGCAATATCGAGAAGAAAATAGTAAAGAAGAAAAAGAGGTTAAACACCAAACTTTTCAGCCGGGCCCCGTTAAGGGAACCAGAAGAAATAAACCTGGTGGAACCTGCTAAGACGGACGTAAAGAAAACTGACAATAAAGAGTAGCATTACAGTATCCTGTTTCGGTCTGCTTTTTTACAGTAATGCTTATTGCATACAGTTTAATTACTGTCAGCAACAGACCATGGCAGAAAGCAGTACCCTGCTTTACTCCATGCCCCGACCGTGTCCGTCGGGGTTTTTTATTTCCCTACCGGCAAGACAGGTTTCCATTGCAGTGTATTAATCAGGTGCTGAAGATCTTTTTTCAGAAAATCATTAACGATCCCCAGCGAATCAGCATTGGGAGCAGCATCAAAATACAAAGCCCCCCGCAGGAAGTGCCGGGTAGAATCGGTGAGAAAAAACTGGTTGGCTGTAGCTGTATTCCCTCCCAGGTCAAAATACATACCCTCTACATTATTCGGCGTCAGTATCCGGCTTTCTTCAATACCGGTTGACACATCGACATGTTGCTTATACGCCATCTTAAAACCATCCCGCACCAATGAATCAAAATTATTTCGACCCCCGATGGCTTTATAGCTGATATAAATTCTCCCGGCAAACTGGGGCACATCGATATTCACCCACCAGTCGCCAGCCTTATCATCAAAAAAAGTAGAGTCTTTGGTTACCCGGGCATACACCGGATATTCAAATTTATAAGGATAGCCCGGCTCATCAAAAGCCTGGTATTTTTTATCAGGAAAGTCAATATGAAAATATCCTTTCTTCTTGCCGGACGAATAATCACTGTTGCAGGAACTTACCATAAAGCCGCCAAACACCGTACAAATTAATAGTATGTATAGAACGCTTTTCATGGTTGATCACTCTTTGTTTTTAACCGTTACTTTTACCAGCTGTATCCTGTTATTATCTGTCTGCATGATACCAAATTCAAAATCGCCACAAGGTATTACCCAATCTACCGTAGGAAACTCGCCGGCCACTTCGAGTATCAGTCCTGCCAGCGATTCACTCTCCCCTCTTACTTTATCAAAAGTATCAACCGGCAGCTTCATGATTCTGCAAACATCATGGATCATTATTTTGCCTTCGAATATATAGTTATTATCGTCTACTTTATAGTTATTGCTTTCTTCATCATCAAACTCATCCCGGATATCACCGATAACTTCTTCCAGGATATCTTCCATCGTTACTATACCACTCGTACCGCCAAACTCATCCACCACCACGGCAAAATGGATATGCTTTTGCTGGAAGTCCTTCAGCAGGTCTTCGATAAATTTAGGTTCCGGTACAAAATAAGGCTGCCGCATCAACGGGTGCCAGTCGAAGTTTTCGGGTTCATGCAAATGCCGGATCAGATCTTTGGTATTGATCATACCGGCTACTTCATCCAGGCTATCTTTATACACAGGTAACCTGGAATAGTGTAGCTCCTCTACCCGCCTGATGACATCGCCAAAAGAAGAGTTGTACTCGATGCCGCTGACATCCAGGCGACTCCGCATGATCTGCTTGACAGATATATTACCAAACTTCACGATCCCTTTCATGATATTCTTTTCTTCCAGCGAGGCTTCCTCATCCGTTTTAATATCAATGGCCTCATCGAGCTCCCGGATACTCATGGCTTCGGTCCTGTCTGCACCTGCACCCTTCCCTATTTTATCAGCCAGTTTAACGATCCATTTACTGACCCTTCGCAACAGCAGGTGCAATCCTTCTACAATAAAAGAAACCCCATATGCAAAACGTAAATTGTTTTGTGCTGCCCAAACCTTCGGAAATATTTTGCCGATAAAAACCAACACGAAAGCAATGGCGATCACTTTTAAAAGCATTTCTGCCATCGCGCCAATTTTACCAAATGAAACAAGCTCATTGATCAGGTAATTGGACAGTATAATGATGCAGATATTTACGAGGGTACCCGCTATCAAGAGGGAGGCATATACTTCTTTGGGCTCTTCCAGTAAGTTAACGATGCGTTTGGCTGTAATATGCTGTTTTGTTTTCAGCATATTCACATCTTTCTTATTGAGAGAAAACAAGGCCACTTCTGCCCCGGAGATCGTAAATGTGAGGAGTATTAAAACAATTAAAGTAATAACCAGGAAAGTAGTTCCCTGTGGATTCACCGAGAGAAAAACATGAGAGAGATAATCAGTTATGGAAAAAAGTATCGAATGGGTTTCCAAAGCAAGAGGTTTTGTTAATCAATTTCTTTAAAAGTGTTGTACAAATAAAAGTCCAACGAAGCCGCTAAGTTTACAAAGAACCTTACTGCTTATTCTTTGTTGTCTCCGTGTCTTTGTGGGATACATCAACACTCCTGAAACAAAGTTATTGCTTTTACTACTTATGGCTAAAAAGGAAGATTTTCAGAAGGATCACCCATCGGCATATCACCACCCATTCCTTCAATACCACCGGCCTCACCGGGTGAGCTGCTGCCATCAGATCTTTTATCCAGCATAATGAGATTATCGCCTACGACCTCGGTCGCAAATTTCCGGTTACCATCCTTATCATCCCAGCTTCGGGTTCTTAACCTTCCTTCTATATAAACCAGACTGCTTTTGTGGAGGTATTTCTGTGCCAGCTCGGCCAACCCTCTCCAAAGCACTACTGTGTGCCACTCCGTTTGGGATATAAGTTTGCCGGTACGGTCCTTAAACGTTTCGGTAGTAGCCAGTGGAAATTTAGCAACGGCAATATTTCCTTCCAGGTGCTGAACATCGGGGTCCTTACCAAGGTTGCCGATCAGCATGACTCTGTTTATGCCTCTCATACATTTATTCTTTAGGTTAAGAAAATCGTCTGCAGGCTCTAAATGCTCTTTAAAGTTAAAATATTTTTGAGAGGAAATCAGCAAAAAATTAGTCCCTGTTATCAGAATAAACGCTGTTGCCCTGCCTTTTCCCCGAGATACTGGTTGATGAATTGGGGGAAAGCATACTTACCCGCACTCCTTTTGGGGATCCACAAACAGTTATGAGGTAGGTTTATCTTTTGCAGCAGTCGTATTTTTATAAACTGACCAGCTATTAACTGGTGAGACAATTGCTGTTTGAAAAGCGGGGAAATGGTCAGCAGTTCGAATTGGTTAGCCAGGATCCATTTTTTCTTTTTGACCTGCAGGAGTATATTCTTTTTATCCAGTTCCCCCTCAGCTTCTACCAAAGGAAATTCATACAAGTCCTGCCAGATGTCTTTCTCCGTTCGCTGACGGATCGCTATTTCATTTTTATATTCCAGCACTACATAATAAAACCATCGTTTCCGGATACTGATTTTCTTTTCTTTTACCGGCAACTCATTTATTTTATTACTGCGTAAGGCAACACACTGTTTATTGAAAACACAGCCGGTACAAAGCGGTAGAGCCGGTTTACAAATAACGGCACCGAAATCCATGATAGCCTGGTTGTATAAACCGGGTTGTTTTTTGTCAATTAGTTCATCCGCTAATGCTGTAAATAATTTTTTACCGGCTGTTGAATCAACCGGTGAGTCAATTCCAAAAACCCTGGCAAGTACCCGGAATACATTTCCATCAACCACCGCATGCGGCAGGTTAAAAGCAAAAGAAGAAATAGCTGCTGCCGTATATGGACCAATCCCTTTCAATGCTTTTATATCTTCATAGGTGGAAGGAAATTTTCCTTTAAATTCTTTTGAAATGTGGCGGGCAGTTGCCAGCAGGTTTCTGCACCGGGTATAATAGCCTAACCCTTCCCATAGCTTAAAGACCTTTTTATCCTTTGCCCTTGCCAGTTTATGTACATCGGGGAATGTGCTGATGAATGTGTTGTAGTAGGCCAGTCCCTGCTCAACCCGGGTTTGCTGGAGGATAATCTCACTGAGCCATATCTTGTAAGGGTCTTTTTCACCTTTCCAGGGCATTTGCCGACTATTTTTCTCTTTATTCCATTTTAATAAAAGAGGGGCAAATCCGGTTTTCGCTTCTTTTTGGGCGGTTTCTTTCATGAAAAATACTAGTACTGGGTTGATTTAAGCCGCTAAATATCCGTCATTTTAAACGGAAGAATGCTAAAGGGGTTGAAAAAATTATTCCTATTTAGTTGACTATCATATTATTTTGTCATAAATTGGTGTTCGTAAAATCACTAAAAACCCGCAACAATGAGAAAAGCCGACCTGGTCAATCAGATTTCTGAAAAAACAGGCATCCCCAAGGTAGATGTGCTTGTTACTCTTGAAACTATGTTCAAAGAGGTAAAAGACACCCTGGCTGCTGGTGAAAACATTTATATCCGGGGTTTTGGCAGCTTTATCACAAAAAAAAGAGCTGCAAAAATTGGTCGTAACATCAAGAAAAACATTGCAGTACATATCCCTGAACATTATATCCCCGCTTTTAAACCTGCTAAGGAATTTGTGGCAGAAGTAAAAAAGCTAAAGGAGCTCAAATCTGACCCAGGCCCGGGTGACGATGCTTAATAAACCTTCCCGTTCTACATTTTAATACAGGCTATTGAGGTAACTTTGCCACCTGAAATTTTTGAACGTGAAGAAACCTCAATTAATCACTATTGGCATCGCTGCATTATTAACGGCGGGCATCTTTGTTTTTGGCAGAACGGTCCCCAACAAAAAAACGGTAGCAGCCACAGAGCATGGGCCGGGTGACGGGCATAACCATGAGGTCGCATCTGCCATTACTATCGACACAATCCTTAATTTGGCCAAAAAACAACTGACCACCGAACAAGCTGTCAGAATAAATACCCTGGAAAATTCCATTACCCGGGGCGATGTAAAAGATCAGCAATTGCATGTATATCACCAGTTAGCCCGGTTTTGGGCCGACTCCGCCCATATTTTTGAGCCCTATGCCTGGTACAATGCCGAAGCTGCCAGATTGGAAAATTCAGAAAAAAAGCTCACCTTCGCCGCCCAACTGTTTTTGGACAACCTGCAAAATGACGATTTAGAACAACGCAGACAGTGGAAAGCTTTGCAGGCCAAGGATTTGTTTGAGCGTTCTTTGAAGATCAACCCGGATAATGATTCAGCTAAAGTAGGCCTTGGCGCCTGCTACCTGTTCGGCAATATTTCCGCCGCACCTATGGAGGGAATATTAAAGATCAGGGAAGTAGTTGAAAAAGATAGCACCAACCTGTATGCTCATATGATGCTGGTAAAAGGGTCGCTGCTATCCGGGCAATATGATAAAGCTATCAGCCGTTTAGAAACGGTGCATCGTCTAAAACCAGACGATATAGACGCCATGTTATTGCTGGCTGAAGTGTACGAACGGATGAAAGATGCTAAAAAAGCCATCAGCTGGTATCAGCAATGTATACCCTTTGCCAAAGAAGCTGAATTGAAATTGGCGATAGAAAAAAGGATAGCAGAATTAAAAAAGTAAAACAAGCCTGTAAAAGGGCTAAGAATAGAAACGTATTATAAACAAGATTAAAAAATTATTTGAGTATGCCTTGTGGTAAAAAAAGGAAGCGTCATAAAATTGCGACGCACAAGCGTAAAAAAAGACTGAGAAAGAACCGTCATAAGAAGAGAAATAAATAATTTCTGTTCTTTAACGAACTTTCCTCCTGCCGCAGGCGGGAGGAAATTCAGTTTACTGGTTGTTTGCCGTACTAGTTTGCACCCCTCAAATTGCTCTCAGTACTCCAAATCATGTCCCCGCATTCGGTATGGATTTACGGCAGCCAGCACTTGCAGCAAAAGGTGTTTTCATTTATGTAAGCTGTAATGAACAAAGAACTTATTATTAATGCGGCTCCCCAGGGTGTAGAAATTGCATTACTGGAGGATAAGAAGCTGGTAGAACTGCATAGCGAAAAAAGCGATGCCCGTTTTGCCGTGGGAGATCTATACCTGGGTAAGGTGAAAAAACTGATACCCGGGCTGAATGCCGCTTTTGTAGATGTTGGTTTTGAGAAGGATGCTTTTCTTCACTATACCGACCTGAGCCCCTACGCCAAATCCCTGCTGAAGTTTACCAATATGTGTATGCAGGATAAAGGGGAGACAGGACTTGATTTCGGCAAGTTTACTATCGAACCGGAAATTGTCAAGACCGGTAAGATCAATGAAGTATTGGGTGGCAAACCGCATGTCCTGGTTCAAATTCTGAAAGAACCCATTGCGGCCAAAGGGCCAAGGCTAAGTTGTGAACTTTCACTGCCGGGCCGTTTCGTTGTCCTCACTCCCTTTAATGATATTGTGGCTGTCTCCAGGAAGATCCATTCTTCCGAAGAAAGGAAAAGGTTGCAGAAAATCGTAGAAGCGATCAAATCAAAAAATTTCGGTGTCATTGTGCGTACAGCCGCGGAAGGAAAAAATACAGCAGAACTGCATGAAGACCTGTCGGCGCTGGTAACAATGTGGGAGAGTATACAGAAAAACCTGAAAGGTGCTGTAGCTCCTGCCAAGATCCTGAGTGAGCAAAACAAGACCACGAGTATGTTACGTGACTTATTGAATGAAGACTTCAATAAGATCGTGGTGAATGATCGTAATATATTTACCGATACCAAAAATTACATTCAGCGCATCGCTCCAGAAAAAGCGGAGATCGTTTCTTTTTACCAGAACGGCTCTCCTATCTTCGATTCATTCGGTATTACCAAGCAGGTAAAATCCTCTTTTGGTAAAACGGTGAATATGGATAGTGGTGCCTACCTGATCATTGAGCATACCGAAGCCCTTCATGTCATTGATGTGAACAGCGGTTATAAAAGCGTCAGTAATAACCAGGAGCAAAACGCATTGGAAACAAACCTGGAAGCAGCTGAAGAAATTGCCCGCCAGCTTAGGTTAAGAGACCTGGGAGGCATTATTGTCGTGGATTTCATTGATATGAAGTTGCCGGACAATAAACGGAGGCTGGTGGAAAGAATGGAAGAATTCATGGGACCCGACAGGGCCAAACATGCCGTATTACCGATTTCCAAATTCGGTATCATGCAAATTACCCGGCAACGAATGAAGCCGGAAATGAATATCAATACGCAGGAGGTTTGTCCAAGCTGCAATGGCACCGGCAAAATTTCTTCTACACTATTACTCGAAGATGAAATTGAAAAGAATTTAAGCTATCTCATAACGCACAAAAATAGCAACCTGAAGTTGGTTGTTAATCCTATTGTTTGCGCCTACCTCTCCAAAGGTTGGCCCTGGGCTACCAAAATGGCTAAATGGAAAAAGAAATTCGGACAAAAAACAAGGCTGGAGCAAGATAGCAACTACCACCTCACCGAGTACAAATTTTTTGACCAGCATGATGAGGAGATAAAACTCTGATCTCAAATAAAAGATTATTAATATACAGTAAAGGGTTTCAATCAAGCAAATTGAAACCCTTTGCTGTATTATATTCTGGAGAGTTTTACCAAGCATTTTTGACCACTTTACCAATTTCCCATGAATCAGAAGACATCCTCTCCTTTTAGCATAAAAAATTATTCCAAATCCCTGCAATAAAAAAATCCGTTTTAATACTATGTATTAAAACGGATTTTATCAGTATTTATATGAGTAACTCTGTCTATTTGATTACAACCTGACCAGACACCACCTTACCGCTACTCTTATTATATACTTTAACAATATAAATACCAGCGGCAAGATTAGACAAATTGAAATCCATAGCCTGGTAAGGGCCAGCAGATTCAAGGAGGAAAAACTCCTTGCTGGTAACCAATTGGCCGTTATTCTTATAGATTGATATAATTCGCTCTTCTTTATTAGTACCAGAGAAATCATACAGTCTTACCTGGAAATTACCATCTGTAGAAGGGTTAGGGTAAATCCATAAACGGTCTGATACTTCTGAGCCAATAAACAATTCGGCAGATGTATTGCTACAGCCATTTGTCGTAACGGTAGCTCTATATACCCCTACACCATCAACATTAACAAGTATAGTATTGGTATTACCTCCAACTTGTTTTCCATTTCTCGTCCATGAATAGGTAGCCCCGGGAATGCTGGTAGCTGTAATAGTGGTAGTACGGCCTGGCAGCAATGAAATCACAGGAGATGAAATCGCAATTACAGGAAGTGGATTCACTGTAAGTATGGCACCGGTTGTATTTACAGAGCCACATGGTGCTACCGTAATTACACTTCTGTATCTGTTATTACTCATAGATAACAACACACCGTTTACATTCAGCGTAGCTGAAGTTGCTCCTACAATATCGGTATAAGTAGTACCGCCATTTGTGCTTATTTGCCACTGATAAGTAAGTGGATTACCCGAAGCACTTGTGGTAAAAGTTACATTACCATTGATACAGGTAGTTGCATTTACCGGATTAACAACATTCGTAACAGGGTTGCTGACAGAAACCGGAATATTTGTTGGTGGTGTTGTACAAGGGGTACTGTTTGCATGTACCACAGAATAAGTAGTATTAACAGTTGGCTTTACAAAAATAGTGGTAGCCTGGCTGCCTGGTATATAAGCCACAGTGCCAAGGTTATCTGTAAACATGGTATTTGGAGAAGTAGGAGAAGCTGTCCAAACTCCCGTTGCCGGAGAGCCATATGTAATTATCAATGACCATGAATTAAGTGTGCCAGGGTCTGGGGTAAAGAAATCGGCTAACGCCAGTTTCCATGCCCCATTCATAGTAGAAGTAAGGTTATTCCAGTTATTGGTAGTTTGCGTATTACCAGTTGGACCATACCCATTTCTTCTATCTGCAGCAAAGGTGCCGGTACGAGGTGCAGCAAAACCACTTAGCGCAACAGTACCTGTGGAGCTTATAACAGTATTGGTAAAATCATTGCTTGAATTTCCGCCACCGCCATTATCCAAACCACCCACAAGGTTAAGATTACCACCATTAGGAGCAATCAGATTTATATCCAAATCGCCAACGTATGTATGTGTCAGGCTATTAAGCCTTACACTTATATTGCTAATAGTTACGCCAGCAGGAATTCCAGCAACATTAATAGTACTCATTACTCCGAATTGATTTCCGTCTGTTATTACTAGAGGCGTACTATTTGTAAAAGTTACAGTTGTTGGTGAGGTAGCATTAGTAAGCGTTAATGGAATTACAGTGCCGGTGCAGATAGTCGCTGAAGTTGGATTTACGGTTGCTGTCAAAGGTGTTACCGTTAATGTGGCTGCAGCAGTAAAATCAGGAGAGGTGCATGCACCACTGAAAAGAACCCTGTATTGATAGCCACTCATGGTAGTGGGCACATTGGTAAGTGTAAGTGTATTAGTAGTAACGCCACTGTAAACACCACTGTTACTTAAATTTGCCCATGGAGCAGCACCAATTTTTTCCTGCCACTGAAAGTTAACTACTGAACCCGATATGGAAGTAGTAAAAGTTGCACCACCGCTACAAAAAGTACTTGCATTGGCGGGTGCTGTTACTACTACTGCTGACACACATGGAGAAATGTTAACCGTGTAATCTTCTGTTTCGCCAAATGAATAAGTAGCACAGTCATCAGTACTGGTTAATGGTGTATTGTAACGTACTCTTACCCTCATTCTGGTAGCCCCAGGCAATGCTGTAGCAGGTACGTTAATGTTCCCAGCAATCGTAACACCATTACCGTTACCTAATGCTGTAAATTCATTCGCTTCAAAACCACCGCTCTTATTATAGTCTATCCATACACCCACATATTCTGTACCGCCAGGGCCTACTGTTACCCTCATTGGATTTATACCACCAGAATAAAAATTACCGGGAGGTACCGTAGTTGTAAAGTTACCATAACCTGTAGGCGGGCCAACAGAACAAGTGGAACTATTAGACATACCATCAATACTTACGTTGGTAATTACATCTGAAAAGCTACAATTACTGGCAGGAGGTGTACAGTAACAGGCAGTAGGAAGATTCATATTTACCTGCACAGGATTAGATGTTGTGGTAACAGGACCAGCAACACATGTTACATTACAACGATACCAGGTAGCTACTACCTGTGAAGTTGTTAAAGAAATATTAGTAGCACCGATAATATTTGTCCAGGGGCCAACATTAGATGGTCCTGACTGCCATTGATATGTATTGCCGGATGTTGTAGGCGGGTTTTGAAGTGTTAACGAAAAACTTAAGCTAGGGCAAACAGAAGCAGGTGTTGCAATAGTATTGCCAGGCGTTGGCGCACCGGTACATGGTCCTGTAAAGGCTGAATACACCACATCATCAATACCGATAAAATCGGAATTATTTCCTGCAGGCCCTCCATCTGTAACAAAATAACGGAATGCCAACCTGCCGGTTACTGGTACCGGAACGCCAATAATATTAACGGTGAACTTAGTCCAGGTCAAAGGATAACCGCCTGCAACAAGAGTGGGGTTAACATCCAATAACAAGCTGCTGTAATCGCCAACACTTGTAGCAGTTGCACCTACGTTTACACTGGTTCCATTTGTACTTAATCTTACCTGTAACCTGTCTGGATAATCATCTGGTGCAGGAGTTGATTTTCTTGTAAAGAACGTTAGTTGATCGCCATTCTTAACTGTAATAGACGGAGTAAATAGCCAGTTACTGATTGTTCCAGCACCAGCAGTATTATTAAAACTAGCTCCTATGTATGCATTAGTAGCCCCACTGTTAGCTGGAAAAACTGCAGGATTACCCTGAAACCAACCAGTGGTACCTAATGGACTGCTGAGATTTTGTGACCCCCAGCCGGCCGGCAAAGGAACTACTGTTGTAAAAGACTCGCTAAAAAGAACCTGTGCCTTAGCAAAAGATGCGGATAATAAAATTACGGTAGCTATTATCCAACTTTTCCAGTTTCTTATTTGCCTGTTTGATGTAAATATTTGTTGCATAAGTTAGTTTGAAAATTTGATAGCATAAAAATCGAAGAAAATTTTCGGGAAAGAGTTTAACTCATTCCCGAAAAATTTTTGCTTACTGTCTTACTAAGGTCTCTACCATTTTCCGGTAATTACCGGATGAGTTAAAGTATTTATAATTTAAAGTGAATGTTCTGGTGGCCGGATTATAAGTACAAGGCCCCTCATTACTGGTGGCAAATCCGCCGGGTACAGTAGAAACAGTTACAGAATTATCCGGGTTAACTTTAATGTACATATCATCAACATTATCTGCCGTTTGCATTATGCAGGTAGTAGCATCTACTGTTGCTAAATTTTTTATATAGTTGTATGGAAATGTGCCGGTAATGGGAAATGTATTATTAGGTCCCCCATGGGAAGTTCTTGTACCCACAGAACGATAGTCAGCATCGTAAGCATTTTTAACAGAAATGGCTATTAATACATTTTTTGCAACCTGACTTATTTCACCATCGCCAACCAGCGTAATAGTAAGACCAATAGCATACAAATTTCCCAGAAGAGAAGTAGGGTTAATACGGGCTGTTACAAAAGCACTTCTTCTCTGATCAGATAAATTAAAATCCAATGTTTCTAATGTAATAGCAGAAACAGGTGGTGCTACAAAAGCAGTGCCATTTGCAGTATTATACGCAGTTATAAGACTATTGTTAAGCGATATTTTAACTGTATAGCCCTTTGAAATTACAGATCGTGTAACGGCTCTTATTTCGGTAAGTGGTACTACACTTATTCCCGTAGCTGCATCTATAGCAAGAGTATTAATATCATTTTTCCCATCAGTAAACTCTGTTATGAGCCTTGTGGTATTATCTGCACCGTAATCAATTTTGTATTTTTCTTTAATACAACTGGTGACAAGAAATGGCAAAACCACTACTAAAGCCATCCATTTTTTGGTGAAATTTATTTTCATACAAACAGTTTTTTTCTATTAATAATTAGGGTTTTGCACCATATTGGGATTGGTGTTCATTTCATTAAGCGGTATTGGTAAAGACCATTCTCTTGCGGTACCTGCTAATATACATTTGCCCGCAGGCTGAATTGCATTATTGCCACAATTAGGTCCCCGGTTGATATTTCTTACAGAAGAACCCAGCCTTTTTAAATCAAAAAAACGATGCCCTTCTGCCACCAACTCCCTTCTTCTTTCATCTGCAATGGCAGTAAGTAATGTAGCACCGGTTAAAGCTTCATCTGCATAACCATTAATTCTGTTTCGGCGTAAAAAATTCAAATCGGCCATGGCCAATGCTTCCTGGCTGCTTTTAGCGTAGGCTTCTGCCCGTATAAGGTACATTTCTCCGGTACGGTAAACAGGGAAATTGCATACGAGGTCAGACTGTGAACCCTTACCATTGTATTTTTTAATTGTAAGCCTGGGTACGTTGCCTGAGTTGTTTACAGCTTCAAAAAAAGCAGCATAGCGGATATCTGAATTTCTTATAAGTCCCGAAGTACCCGATAAGTTTGCAATAGCATCAGCAGGCCGGAATGAATTTCTGTTACCCGGTTTGAAATATAAAGACCCTCCGGGTCCACCCTGGCCGGCATCAAACTGAACATTCCAGATTATTTCGCCAGCCGAGGTTTCGTTATACATTCCTCTATAGTCAGCAGCATTCGCAATGGTTACTAATGGTCTTGCTGTAATAGCAGCAGATGCCGCTGTAATAGCAGCAGCCCATTGACCTGCATACAAATTTACTCTTGCCTGAATAGCCTGAATAGCAGCCAAGTCCATAAATGCACGACTATTACCCGAACCGTTTATAGGTCTATCTATATCTGCCAATAAAGTAGCTGCACTTGCCAGGTCTGCCAATATTTTATCATAGTAGTCTTTGTTATTTGCCCTTGCTGGTTTAGCACTGGCCGAAAAGTTAAACTCTGTAACATAAGGCAAAGCCAGATCGGTTGTTGAATTTCTGTCAAACGAAGTTCCGAAATAGCGAAGCAGGTCAAAATGGCAATGAGCCCTTATGGCTAATGCCTGCCCTTTTACCCGATTAGCTAACTTGGTGTTTAATCCGGTAGTAAATTTATCTACATCCCTTAATACAATATTAGTTCTGGCGATAATTACATATGCAGCATTAAACAATGGTTGTATACGATCAGTACCCGGGAAATAGTTCCAGTCTGTCATAGCCCTGTCCTGTGGAAGGTTTTCGGTCGTTTCCGCCAAATCATCTGCCATCATATCTGGCAGTACCGACCAGGGGCCTGATGTATTGACAGTTCTGTAATAATCATTAGACCGGAAGCCTGCATAAGCCCCCAATAACACCTGCGCTACCTGGTCCATACTGGATGGATTGGTAATTGCATCATAATTAAACTCAGGAATCAAATCAACCGTATCCTTACGGCTGCAACTGCTAAAAAGAAAGGAAGAAGCGGCAGCAAAGCCTATAATAATATTTTTCAATTTAAAATTCATATAAAATAGTTTTTAAAAATTAAAAGCCAACAGAAATGCCGAATGTCCCCTGAATTAAAGCAGGATAAAAAGCTCCTGATAAGGATTGACCCGTAATTTCAGGGTCAAATGATCTTACTTTACTAGATGTCCAGACATTTTGCCCCTGCAAAAAGACTCTGAATGATTTAATCTTCATTTTATCGGTAAGTGCTTTAGAAAAAGTATAACCAAGCATTACATTTCTTAATCTCCAGAAGTCTCCATTATCAACCATCCAGCTACTGTTTTCGGCCTTATCCAAAATACCGTATTGGAATCCTGGAATTTCAGTTTGATCACCCGGATTTCTCCATTCCCTTATCCGGTCAGTATGCAGGTTATCTGTGTAATAAGATGGCTCCATCAGGTTTTTATACTCATTGTTATACAATATTCTTCCCAAAAAGAAATTTACCTGTGCACTTAAATCAAAGCCCTTATAGGCAACAGTTGTAGAAAATCCACCAAAATAAGGTGCATCAGCTGTACCCAGATAGGTTCTCAGGTTATCATTATACGTTTCTGTGGTTGTTTTACCATCAAGATTGTAAAACAAAGGCGCACCATTGTCTGGATTAACACCAGCATAGCGAACCAGGTATAAGTTATTAATGGGTTTGCCAACGATCAACCTGCCTATGCCACTTAAATCGTCCACGGAGTCTGTTGGTAGCGAAAGTACCTTGTTCTGATTATAAGTAAAGTTTCCTTCTATTGTCCATCTGAAATCTTTTGTTTTAATAACATCGGCACGGAGCATAAATTCAACTCCCTGATTTTGGAGGGTACCTAAGTTACCGGGAATTCTATCACCCAAAACACCTGCAGTTCCGGAAATGGGTTGATCAAAGAAAAGGTCTTTGGTTTTTCTGTTGTACAGTTCCAACGTTCCAGAGACCCTTCCTTTTAAAAGACCAAATTCTAAAGCAATATTAGCAGTACGATTTGTTTCCCATTTGTAATCCGCATTACCAGCTGTAGCTGTAAAACCACTGGCACCAGCATAATTAGCCCTTGCAAGCAATGGAATAAAACCAAAATCACCCGCAGATGTAATCTGGTTTCCGGTAGTTCCGTAAGATACTCTTAAACGCAAATCGGAAAAAAGCTTTTGATTTGCCATAAATGCTTCGTTTTTAACTACCCAAACCGCTCCTACAGAACCAAAGTTAGCATAGCGGTTATTTTGCCCGAAACGGGAAGACCCATCTCTGCGGCCTGAAAGGTTTATGAAATATTTATTTTTATACCCATAGTTAATTGTGGTAAAATAAGAAAAAATGCCATTTTGGCTACCTCCGCCACCTACTGCCGGAATAAAACCATTAGTACCATTACCAGCAGTAATACCACCTTCGTTAGGCAAGCCATTTGTTAAACCATATCCTGTAAAACTTATATTGCGGGAGTCATTTTTCAATACTTCGTGATAAACCCCTGCCTCTATATCATGATCGCCAATATTTTTCTTGTAGTTAAGAGAAGTAGTAATAGTATAGCGGAAATTTCTGGCTGCCTGCCTGAATAAACTTCCTTGCCCCCCTGCTGCTGATGCACCTGTTGAGCTTCTTCTATCCCTATAAATGGTTGACTCATCGTATGTATAATCTCCTCCCCAGTTTGTTCTTGCACTTAGTCCTTTTACAAAGGGAACATTATACTCAAGATAAACAGTGCCTACACCCTTTGTTTGCGGAAAATATCTTTGTGACAAAAACAATTCCGTAGCAGGGTTTGGCTGGGCAGATGTTAACCTTCCCGGGCCTCCTCCGGTTTGAGAAAAATCTCCGGTCACCGGATCATATGGTCTTTCATACGGGTTGGCCCAGCGTTGTGCATTTAATGGTGAGTTAATACCTGCACCTGTTTCATTGGTACTATAAAATTTAGAAAATCCAACCATCAGGTTCATACCCATTTTAAAATTGCCGATAGTATTGTCTACATTTATTCTTGCTGTATATCTTTTAAGGCTGGTTTCTTTTACAGTACCCGTCTGATCCATGTAAGAGACAGAAGCATAAAAACGAGTTTGCTCGGTTCCGCCGCTGGCACTTATCATATGTTGCTGGGTAAAGCCATTTCTTAATAAAGCATCTTTCCAGTTCGTATTTACCTGGCGCAGACTATCTGCCACTGCTGGAGACCATCCAAATGGATTGCCATTATCAAGTTCATACTGAATTTTCTGATTACTGTTCATTACCGTTATGCGGTCTTCGGGCAATGTGCTAAATCCTACCTGCGCATCATAATTCAGCTTCATTTGTCCGGCTTTGCCTTTGCGGGTTGTAATTACAATTACCCCATTGGCTCCCCTTGATCCGTATATAGCTGTTGCGGTGGCATCTTTTAAAATCTCCACCCTTTCAAAATCACCCTGGTTTAGGCTAGAAAAATCAGCCGCATTAATTTGTATACCATCTAATATATATAAAGGATTGTTACCGCCATTTATTGAACCGTTACCCCTGATTCTTACTTCACCTGCTCTTCCGGGCTGCCCGGAATTGGCTACTACTGAAACCCCAGGTGCACCGCCCTGTAATGCCTGATCGAATGAACCTAATGTTTGCGTCCTTATATCTTCTATATTCACATTTACAGTGGAACCCGAATATTTTTTTCGTTGAATAGTTGAGTAACCTGTTACAACTACCTCTGAAAGAGATTTACTTTCTCCTTCTGCCATTTTAATCGCCATTTCACCCGTTTCAATAGGTATTTCCAAATCGCTGTAGCCAACAGAAGATAAAACAAATGTTCTGGCTTTAGCAGGAACACTTACACTAAATGTACCGTCTGCATTGGAGGCACCTACTGCCTGTCCATTTACAGTAATGGTAACACCTGTTATAGGAGTACCTCCCTTTGTATCGGTTATTTTACCTGTAATTGTTTTGTTTTGCCCCAAACTAATTAAGGTGAAAAACAAAAGCCCTGATAGCAGTGATAGTAATTTTTTTTGCATAAAAATTTTGCTTTTGATAAAACTTAATCCCGAATATACCAGTTAACAATTATATAACAAAAAAACGATGCTAAATGCTGCATCGTTCTTTTTAAGTTTTCCAAAAAGTGATAAGTGGTAACCACTTTACACCCATTTAATTTCTGTCCCTGCTTCCAAGGTATATCATTATATATTGTATAAGAGTAACCACAGCGGCCAAAGCCGCCACCACGTAGGTGGTTGCTGCCCATTTTAAGGCGTCCTTTGCCCCGGGATACTCCGTCGGATTGGTCACATTGGTATGATCCAGCCAGGCCAGGGCCCTTTTACTGGCATCGAACTCGACCGGGAGGGTAATCAGGGTAAAAAGTACCGTGACACTCATAACCACAATACCGATCAATAAGACCGTGGGGTTTTTGGTAGTTGCCAGCACAATCATACCTGCCAGCAGAATCCAGTTCACCAGCATGGAGCTCATTTGAACTGCCGGAACCAGCTTGCTCCTGAGCATCAGGGGACCATAGGAAGTAGCATGCTGAACGGCATGGCCGCACTCGTGGGCAGCCACTGCTGCGGCCGAAATACTCCTTCCCTCGTACACTTCGGGACTCAGGTTAACCGTTTTATTTACAGGGTTATAGTGGTCGGACAGGAAGCCCTGGACCGAGGTCACTTTCACGTCATAAATGCCGTTCTCTTTTAGCATTTTTTCAGCTATTTCCCGGCCCGACATACCGTTTGCCAGGGGTATTTTGCTGTACCTGGTAAACTTACTTTTCAGGATCGCCGAGACCAGGAAACTGATACCCAAAAAAACCAGCGAAACGATAAAAATCTCACTTGACATCATAATAAAATCTGTTTAGTTATGCCTGTTTATATCAAATTTGCAACCATTCCTGCCGGGCTGGTTTTTTCAGCCTTTTTGTCATCCCAAAACTTAACGCCGGGATAATAATTAGGTTAAAAAACAAGTTAAATCATTGTGCCAATTAGTTCATAATTATTTAATAATCAATATTTTAAGTACTATTTTTTTTCTGCAAAAAAAATCGATTTCCCCTCTTGAATCCTGCTGAAAGTTATGCACAGGCGGAAAAAATTATTTTGAAATGTGGGGCTTAATTGTAACTTAGCAATAGAATTTAATGGGTTAGTAAGTAAGAGGGTCAATCGTAAGATTGACCCTTTTTACTTTTACAGAACTGATCACCAAACAAATTATTTTTTGCTCCATTCTCCCTGCTCTTCATTTCATTTTTTTGGTCAACTATTTTCTTCATCATCAATCGTTGTTTAAACATTTTAATGCTAATCGATATTGGCAGGTTTCAATCATTTAATTTTACCAGTATGAGCAAAGTCAAGACCTCTTTTTTTTGTCAGAACTGCGGATATGAAAGTGTGAAGTGGGTCGGCCAGTGTCCCTCCTGTAGTCAATGGAATACTTTCGTTGAAGAACTAACACAAAAAGATAATTCGAAAAATAATTCAAGCTGGAAAGATTATTCACGGAATCCTGCGGACAATGAAGAAAAAAGGACCAGCAAAACAATTTCCCTGCATGAAATAAAAAGCAGTGAAGAAAAAAGATTAGTCACTGTTGATACCGAACTCAACCGGGTACTCGGTGGTGGTATTGTTCCAGGGAGTTTGGTATTGGTTGCCGGCGAACCGGGTATTGGTAAATCAACCTTGTTCCTGCAAAATGGATTATGGATGAAAGATATATCAGTATTGTATGTAAGCGGTGAAGAAAGCGAACCGCAAATAAAAATGAGAGCTGACCGGATCAATAAAAATGCCCCGGCTGGATCAGCTTCCAACTTTTACCTGCTGACTGAAACATCCACGCAAACTATTTTTCAGGAAATAAAAAAACTGAAACCGCAGCTGGTGATTGTTGATTCCATACAAACATTACATACTTCCTTTATTGATTCGTCACCCGGAAGCGTATCACAGATCCGGGAATGTGCGGCCGAGTTTCAACGCTTTGCCAAAGAAACCAATACACCCGTTTTCCTGATCGGTCATATTACCAAGGACGGAAGTATTGCAGGTCCGAAGATCCTGGAGCACATGGTGGATACCGTATTGCAGTTTGAAGGCGACCGGCATTATGCCTATCGCATCCTGAGAACGCTGAAGAATCGTTTTGGCAGTACCGCTGAATTAGGTATTTATGAAATGACCGATGAAGGCATGCGGGGTGTACTAAATCCCAGTGAAATATTAATTACACAGAAAGAAGACCAACTCAGTGGTATTGCCATTGCTGCAACCATTGAGGGTATGCGTCCCTTACTGATCGAAGTACAGGCATTGGTCACCCAATCGGTGTACGGAACACCACAGCGAACAGTTAGTGGTTTTGACCTGCGTCGTTTACAACTGTTATTAGCAGTATTAGAAAAAAGAGGTGGCTTTCATTTTGGGATGAAAGATGTTTTCTTAAATATTGCGGGGGGTATAAAAGTAGAAGACCCTTCGATTGACCTCGCTGTCCTTTGCGCCTTGCTATCTTCTTATGAAGATGTGCCGCTGCCACAACATATTTGTTTTGCGGGGGAAGTAGGCCTCAGTGGTGAAATAAGAGCCGTGAACCGGATCGATCAGCGGATTGCAGAAGCTGAGAAACTTGGTTTTGAAAAGATCATTGTTTCCAAATACAACCAGAAAGGGTTAAGCAAACATAAGTTTACTATTGATGTAGTGTTGATGGGCAGAGTGGAAGAAGTGTATCAATATTTGTTCTAGAAAATAATTTCCTGAAAAATAATCAGGAAAAAAGCAGCTTTCCCTGTTGAAAAACACCTTTACAGGTGCGTTATTCTTTTTTAATTCGAAGGTGCCTGCACTAAAAGAAATAGGAGATTCCTTACTGCACTTATTCTTCCCCCATGTTTGTGCCGGCTGCGGCAGTGATTCACTCAATGAAAAGACCGTTCTGTGTATGCGTTGTATGGCGGCTATGCCAGAAACTAATTTTGAGCAGCATGCCAACAACCCGGTAGAGAAGATGTTCTGGGGACGTTTGCCATTGATAGTTGCAACAGCCCAGTTCTATTTTACCAAGGAATCGCTGCTGCAACAGCTCCTGCACCAGCTTAAGTATAAAGGAAACAGGGATCTCGGCCTGCAACTCGGCAGAATAATGGGAGAGCAGATCCAGCAATCCGGCCGCTTTGAAGTAGATGCCCTGGTCCCCTTGCCGCTTTTTCCCGTCAAAGAAAAAAAAAGGGGATACAACCAGGCAATGGTTTTATGTGAAGGAATGGCCCAACAGATGAAAATTCCCGTGATGGATAAGGTGGTCACCCGTCCGCAGCACACCGAAACGCAAACCAAAAAAGGAAGAATAGAGCGATGGGAAAATATCGAAGGAAAGTTTGTTCTTTCCGATCCGGCTGCCATTACCAATAAACATTTATTACTGGTAGATGATGTGGTAACGACAGGGGCCACATTCGAAGCATGTGGAACTGAATTGCTAAAGGGCTCAGCTGTGCGGTTAAGCCTCGCCAGTCTGTGTGTGGCATCCCACTAAGCTAAGAGTTAGGGAAGAAAAAGAGTTATTGAAAATTCACTTTATTATTGTCAAACCGGTTTCAACAGGATTACCTTTCAATGCTTAGCTCATTTTCTCCTTTTCTCTTTCAACTCTTAGCTTTACTTTTGATACCAATGAAGACCCTTGCAGTACTTACCATATCCTTTTTGTTTGTTCTTATTTCCTGCCGGAAGGACTCTTTTATTACTTCCGGCGATGCAAGGCTGATCGTTACCGCCGACACGTTGAAGTATGATACGTTATTTGTCACCGCAGGCTCTACTTACCGGACCTTTAAAATCATCAATGAGAATAACCAGAAACTTCGTCTCTCTTCCTTGAAGCTTATGGGTGGCGCTGCTTCTGTTTACCGGATGAATGTAGATGGAACTCCGGGTACTCAATTCAATAATATCGACATTGAGGCCAATGACAGTTTGTATGTTTTTGCGCAGGTCAATGTCAATCCTGGTGCCGCCGCCCTGCCATTTATACTCCGCGACAGCATTGAAATAAGTTTCAATGGCAATAAACGATTCGTTCAATTAGAAGCATGGGGACAGAACGCCCATTTCTTCCGGGATAAAGTGGTAACAGCCAATGAGACCTGGAATAACGATCTCCCCTATGTTATTCTTGGTTCCTTGCTCATCAATAACAACCGAATATTGACCATTAATAAAGGCTGCCGTATTTATGTTCATGCCGATGCTCCTATTGTGGTCAATGGCACTTTGCTGGTGAATGGATTAAAAGACACCGCTGACCGGGTT